>JAIVJM010000243.1 GCA_020199995.1 Acidobacteriota bacterium
GGAAGAAGTCGCGCGGGTTGCGCCGCGCGCCAAACTCTCGGCGCCGCCATACACACCCGCCGAAGCCGCCGCCCGGATGGCGCGCGAGCAGATTCAGCTCGCGCTGGCGGGGTAAGGTCTGAACCTTTCCGTCACTTTGGCAATCGAGCTCATCTGAGATTCTAAATCTCAGATGAGCTCTTCACGAAACAGCTCTGCGGGCTTTACTCGACGAGCGGCTCGATGACTTCCGAATCTCAAGAACAAATCCCGATCACTGAGCAGGAGAACCCGCGTTCGCGCGGCATCGGCGCGCTGCCCGTGGCGGACGTGCTGCGCCTGATGAACGATGAGGACGCGCGCGTGGCCGAGGCCGTGGGGCGTGTCCTGCCGGAAGTGGCGCGGGCGGTTGAAGGCATCGTCGGGCGGATGGAGGCGGGCGGGCGGCTCTTCTACACGGGGACGGGGACTTCGGGGCGTCTGGGCGTGCTCGACGCTTCGGAGTGTCCGCCGACTTTCGGCGTCCCACCGGAGCTGGTGCAGGCCGTCATCGCGGGCGGCTACGACGCCTGCCACCGCGCGGTCGAGGCTTCGGAGGACGACCGCGGCGCGGGCGCGAGTGACCTCAAGGCGCGCGGCTTCAACGCCGGGGATGCTCTGGTCGGCATCGCCGCCTCGGGGCGCACGCCCTACACGCTCGGCGCGGTCGAGCACGCGAGACAAATAGGGGCCTTCACCGTCGCGCTGGTCTGCGTGCCCGGCTCGCCCCTCACGGAGGCGGCGGAGGTCGCCGTCGTGCCCGTCGTCGGCCCCGAGGTGATCGCGGGCTCGACGCGCCTCAAGGCGGGGACGGCGCAGAAGCTGGTCTTGAACATGATCTCGACGGCGACGCTCATCCGCCTCGGCTACGTCACGGGCAACCGGATGACGAACCTTCTGCCGCGCAACGAAAAACTGCGCGCGCGCTCCGTGAGGATTTTCAGCGCCGAGACGGGGGCGGACGAAGAGGCCGCGCGCTCGGCAATCGAAGCGGCGGGGGGCGACCTCCGCGTGGCGCTCGTGATGACGGGGGCGGAAGCCGGGCGCGAAGCGGCTGAAGCGGCGCTCGCGTCGTCGCGCGGCGTGGTCGCGCGGGCGGTCGAGTTGATTTCGCGCAAAGCGTAGCAGCGTTTATACTGCCCGCGTACTTTTTATCTTCTCTCCCTTTTCCAGCTCGTCTATGTTGCATCCTTCTTTGAGCGGCGCGCGCGCCTGCGTTTTCGACGCGGGCGGAACTCTCGTTCACCCCGACTGGCCGCGCCTCGCGGGCTTCGCGGCGGATGAGGCCGGGCGCGAATTCGACGCGGGCGAGCTGGAACGCGCGTTGAAGGAGACGCTCAAGGCGGTCGGCGCGGAGATGCAGCGGGAAGGTTACGTGACGCCGCTCGAACACCGCCGGCCACATTGGGTTTTCCGGCGCATGTACGGCTCGCTCGGCCTCGACGAAGGGGCGTGCGGGCGCGTCATCGAGCGCGCCGCCGCCGCGCACGCCGAACGACACCTCTGGTGCGGCCTCGACCCCGAAGTCCCACGCGTGCTCGACGAACTGAAGCGCGCGGGGCTGCTCGTCGCCGTCATCTCGAACACCGAGGACGGGCGACTCACCGACTCGCTCGGCGCGGCGCGGATCACCGAAAGCTTCGACCTCCTGATTGATTCTCACCTCGTCGGCTGCCGGAAGCCCGACGCGAAAATTTTTCACCTCGCGCTCGAACGACTTGGAGTCGAAGCGCACGAGGCCGCCTACGTCGGCGACTCATACGCGCACGATGCGCTCGCGGCGCGCGCCGTGGGGATGCGTCCCGTTCTGCTCGACCCGCTCGACCTGCACCCCGAGAGCGTCTGCCCGCGCATTCACTCTCTGGCCGAATTGGTCGGCGGCTCGGCTTGAAAAAAAGCGCTCGCCGCACGACGGCTCTCGTCGCCGAGAGAACGGGCGGGCAAATTACCGGAGGGGTTAAGCTCGACGATTCTGAACACTGATTCGCACTTCCGACGATGCGCACACTAGACCTTGTCATCATTTTCGGCTACCTGATCGGCATCACGCTCTTCGGCGTGTGGTTCTCGGGCAAGCAGGAGACAACGCGCGACTACTTCCTCGGCGACCGCACCGTCCCGTGGTGGGCCATCGCGGCTTCAATCGTCGCCACCGAGACCTCGACCATCACCTTCATCAGTGTCCCCGGCATCGCCTTCGCGCGCGGCGGCAATTTCCAGTTCCTCCAGCTCGTCGTCGGCTACATGCTGGGACGCGTCGTGATCTCGCTCCTCTTCATCCCCTCCTACTTCCGCGGCGAGCTGCTGACCGTCTACCAACTGCTCGAACAACGCTTCGGGGTGCGCATCAAGATGCTGGCCGCCGCGCTCTTCGTCGTGATGCGCAACATCGCGGACGGCATCCGGCTGCTGTTGACAGCCATCGTTTTGGCCGCCGTCTACGCGGCGTTCCAGCCGGGCGCGAATAACGAGACGGTCATCGCCGCCTCGATTGTCCTGCTCGGCGCGGTGATGATCGTCTTCACCTACTACGGCGGGATAGAGGCCGTGATCTGGGTCGAGGTGGTGCAGCTCGGCATTTATATTTCGGGGGCGCTCGCGGCGGCCTTCGTGCTCGCGTCGGCCATCGGCGGCGGCTTCGGCGGGGCCGTCTCGCTCGGCGAGCAGTTCGGCAAGTTCAGCTTCGTGGACTGGGGCTTCAGAGAGACCAGCTACCTCTTCAGGATTCCTTTCTCCGAGGGCGGGTTCTCGTTCTCGCTGCCGTTCGATTTGACGAAGACTTTCACCTTCTGGGCGGGGCTCGTCGGCGGCTGCTTTTTGACGATGAGCACGCACGGCACGGATCAGTATCTCGTGCAGCGATACCTCTGCACCGACCGCCCCCGCCGCGCGGCGCTGGCGCTTTTGTCGAGCGGCGCGGTCGTCTTCGCGCAGTTCGTCGGCTTCCTCTTCATCGGCGTGCTGCTCTTTGCGTTCTACCAGCCTTACGCCGACCCCGGTTACGCGCAGGCCGCGAGCGCGACCTTCCCGTTTGCGGGCGGCGACCGAGTCTTTCCCGACTTCATCACGAAGCACATGCCTTCGGGGTTGTCGGGGCTGGTCGTGGCGGCCATCTTCGCCGCCGCGCTCTCGTCTTCGCTGAACGCGATTGCCGCGACCGCGGTCAACGACCTCTACAAGCCTTTCGCGCCGCGACGCGACGACCGCCACTATCTCAAGGTCTCACACTGGCTCACGCTTCTCTGGGGGCTCGTGCAAATCGGCGTCGCGCTGCTCGTGATGAGGAAGCAGCGCTCGGCGCTCGATCAGGCTTTGTCCATCGCCTCGCTCATCAACGGTCCCGTCCTCGGTGTCTTCCTCGTCGGCACGTTCCTGAGACGCGTCAGCGAGCCGCCCGCGCTCATCGGCATGATAACGAGCATCACCGTGATGCTCTACATTTTCTACTGCACGAAGATCGCGTGGACGTGGTACGCGCTGATCGGGAGCCTGACGACCTTTGTGGTCGCGTGGCTCGCGGGCTACGCCTTCAAGGCGGCCCCCGCCGCGCGGCGCGACGAGCTGGCGCCGGGCGGCGCGGGCGAGTAGACGGAGAGGCCGAAGCGTCTCGCAAAGAGTCGGTTAAAGGAGTTGAGACAATTCATTTCAATGAAAATCGTAAAGCCATCAAGTCTTAAACGTCTGGCGTCGGCATTTCTTCTTTTAGCGTCGCAGGTCTGCGCCCCGCTCTCGGGGTCACTCGTCAAGGCGCAGGTGTGGTCGCCGCGCGCCGGAACATTCAAGGCCGCGCCGCCCGTTGTTATCTCCGCGCCGAAAGATTCCGCGCGGTATTCGCGTCGCGCGTCGCGCGAGGCGCTCAAGTGGGCCGACGGAGAGCTCAAACGGATGTCTCTCGAAGAGAAGACGGGGCAGCTCATCTCGGTCGGCATCAACGCGCGATTTCTCAATCAGGAGAGCGACGAGTACAAGACGCTGCGCCGTCAGGTGGAAGAGAACCACGTCGGCGGCATCATCCTTTTCCGCGGCCCCGTCTACGAGTCAGTCCACCTCGTCAACCGCATGCAGGCGCACGCTCGCCTCCCCCTGCTCATCTCAGCCGACCTCGAAGCGGGCTCGGGGATGCGCTTCGAGGACACGATTAATCTGCCGTGGAACATGGCGGTCGGGGCGACCGGCGAGCCCGACTTCGCGCGGCGTCAGGGCACGATCACCGCGCGAGAGGCCCGCGCGCTCGGCGTGCAGCAAATCTTCGCGCCCGTCGTTGATGTCAACAATAACGCCGCGAACCCTGTCATCAATGTCCGCTCTTACGGCGAAGACCCGGCGTCGGTCGCGAAGTTCGCCGCCGCCTTTACGGAGGGCGCGCAAGGTGGCGGCGTCATCGCCACCGCGAAACATTTTCCGGGCCACGGCGATACAAGCGTTGACTCGCACCGCGGCCTGCCCATCATCAAGGTCAAACGCGAAAGGCTGGAACAAATCGAGCTGGTCCCGTTCCGCGCCGTCATCGGGGCGGGCATCGGGGCTGTCATGTCGGCGCACATCGGATTGCCCGAGATAGACCCGACAATTGTGAAGCCGCTCCCGCGCGACGCCGCGATTCGGCCCGCATATGTTGACGAAGGAGGCGAAATCGTTGACGAGAGCGCGTATCTTCCCGGCACACTCTCGCCGGTTGTGCTCGGCGGGCTGCTCAAGCGTGACCTCGTCTTCGACGGCATCGTCGTCACCGACGCGCTCGACATGAGCGGCCTCACGATCTACTTCAAGCAGGACGAGGCGGCGGTGCGCGCCGTGCTCGCGGGCGCGGACATGCTCTTGAAGCCCGCCGACCCCGACGCGGCTTCGCGGGGCTTGCGCGAGGCGGTCAAGACGGGGCGTCTGTCGGAGAAGCGCGTCGAGGAATCGGCGCGCAAAATCCTCGCCGCCAAGTACGACCTCGGGCTCGTCAAGCGACGCCTCACGCCGATTGAAGAGATTGACCGGCTCGTCTCCAGCCCCGACGCGACGAAGCTCGCCGAAGAGATCGCCGCGCGCGCCATTACGCTCGTGCGCGACGAGTCGAAACTGCTCCAGCCCGAAGGCGGCGCCGGCTTGCGGCCCGGCGCGCGCGTCTTCAATCTCGCCATCACCAACGGCGAAGACCGCTTCTTTATCGCCGGCCCCTTCACTTCGCAGTTGGCGCGAATGGGGCGGCGCGCGGACACCGTAGTGCTCGACTCGCGCTCGACCGATGAGGAAGTGAAAGAGGCGCTGGAGAGGGCGCAGAAGGCTGATGTGGTCGTCGCCTCGATGTACGGGCGCGTGCGCTCGGGCGCGTCGAACAGCGTGGGGCTTCCGGAGCAGGGGGCACGCGCTCTCAACGCTCTGCTCGAACGCAAAGTGCCGGTCATCGGCATCAGCTTCGGCAATCCGTACCTGCTGCGAAATTTCCCCGCGCTCGGCACTTACGTCGTGGCCTACGGCGACATGCCGAGTCTGCAACGCGCCGCCGCCCGCGCCCTCCTCGGACAGGCCGACATCACGGGCCGGCTCCCGATCTCTCTCCCCGGCCTCTACCCGCGAGGCACGGGAATACAGTTGAAAGCAAAAGCGGCGGAAGTCCGACCGTAAGGAGGGCGTTTTCTACGATATGAGAATTCACCAGCGACACCACACACGCCCTCCCTTACGATCGGGCTTCCGCCTTTGCTCTGCTCTGCTCTTGACGCTTGCGCTCTTGCCGCAGACCGTCGCCGCGACGCTTCCGAATGTTGCGCCCGCGAAGGTCGGCATGTCGGCGGAGCGTCTGGCGTACATAGACGCGGCGGTGGCCGAGGCGATAGCTCAAAAAGAGTTGCCCGGCGCGGTCGTGCTGGCGGCGCGGCGCGGCGGCGTAGTCTGGCGCAAGGCTTACGGCGCGCGCTCGCTCATGCCGCGTCGCGAAGAGATGACGGCAGAGACGATCTTCGACGTGGCGAGCTTGACGAAGGTCGTGGCGACGGCGACCAGCGCGATGATTCTGGTCGAGCGTGGTCGCTTGCGTCTGAGCGATCCGCTCTCGCGCTACATCACGGAGCTGAAGGGCGAGGGCAGGGAAAAGATCACGGTCGAGCAACTGCTGACGCACCGCTCGGGCTACGCGCCGGACTTCGATTTGCGCGAGCCGTGGTCGGGCCACGAAGAGATGCTCAAGCGGCTCTCCGCGGAACCCCTGCGGAGCGCGCCCGGCTCTCGTTTCGTCTACAGCGACATCGGCATGATTGCGCTCGGCGAAGTCGTCCGGCGCGTCTCGGGCCAGCCGCTCGACGAGTTCGCGCGCCGCAACATCTTCGAGCCGCTTGGGATGCGCGACACAGGCTTTCGCCCCCGCGCCGAGCTGCTGCCGCGCGTCGCGCCGACCGAGTCAGTGCGCGGGATGAAAAGTTATCTGGGCGGGACGGGAGAGGCGAGCGCGGAGGGCGAGCGGATGCTGCGCGGCGAGGTGCACGACCCGACCTCGAACCGCATGGGCGGCGTCGCCGGTCACGCCGGACTGTTCTCGACCGCTGACGACCTCGCGGTCTTCTGCCAGATGATTCTGGGCGGCGGCGAGTATGACGGCGTGCGCATCCTCAGCCCGCTCGGCGTGGAAGAGATGACGCGCCCGCGGCAGGTCACGGAAGAGGGCGGCGCGCGGGGGCTGGGGTGGGATATCAACACGAGCTTCTCAGCCAACCGGGGCGAGCTCTTCCCGGTCGGTTCGTTCGGGCACACGGGCTTCACGGGCACGTCTTTGTGGATTGACCCGGCGACCGAGTCGTTCGTCGTCTTCCTCAGTAACCGTGTCCACCCTGACGGCAAGGGCGACGTCTCCGCGTTGCGCGCGCGCGTCGCGACCATCACCGCCGGGGCCGTCACTGACTTAGGGAGCGTCCTCAAGTCGCGGCTCGAACAGCAGGACTACGTGCGCGAGATGGTGGCCGGGTTCGTGCGCTTTCAGGTCTCGCTCAACGAGGCGCGAGCGGCTGACGCCGAGCGTGGTGCGCCCGCGCCTTCGGATTCGGAAGTCTTAAACGGCGTGGACGTGCTCGCGCGCGATGGCTTCAGGCAGCTCGCCGGAATGCGCGTCGGCCTCATCACGAACCACACGGGGCGCGACCGCCGTGGGCGTCAGACGATTGACGTTTTGCGCGAAGCGCCGGGCGTCCGCCTTGTCGCGCTCTTCTCGCCCGAACACGGCATCCGCGGCGCGCTCGATGAGAAGGTCTCCGACTCCGTGGACGAGAAGACCGGGCTTCCGGTCTACTCGCTCTACGGCGAGTCGAGGCGGCCCCGCGCCGAGCACCTCAAGGATTTGGACGCGCTCGTCTTCGACATTCAGGACATCGGCGCGCGCTTCTACACCTACATCTCGACGCTCGGCTACGCGATGGAGGAAGCGGCAAAGGCACGGCTCCCACTCTTCGTGCTCGACCGGCCGAACCCGATCAACGGCCTCGAAGTCGAGGGGCCAATCGCGGATGCCGACAAGCTCTCCTTCATCTCTTATCACACGATCCCCGTCCGCCACGGGATGACGGTCGGCGAGCTGGCGGGGCTCTTTAACGAGCAACGGAAAATCGGTTGCGACGTGCGCGTCGTCAAGATGGAGAACTGGCGGCGCGGGATGTGGTTCGACGCGACGGGGCAGACGTGGATCAACCCCTCGCCGAACATGCGGAGCCTCGCGGAGGCCACGCTCTACCCCGGCATCGGGCTTCTGGAGACCACGAACCTCTCGGTCGGGCGCGGCACGGACACGCCCTTCGAGGTCTTCGGCGCGCCGTGGCTCGACGGCCAGAAGCTCGCCGCTTATCTCAACGCGCGCGCCATCCCCGGCGTCCGCTTCGTGCCCGTCCGCTTCACCCCGAAGGCTTCGGTCTTCAAGGGCGAAGAGTGCGGCGGCGTCAACGTCTTCGTCAACGACCGCGCGCGCTTCCGACCAGTCCGCGCGGGGCTGGAGATCGCCATCGCGCTTCGCAGGCTTTACCCGGCAGAATGGAAGGTGGACGACTACCTGCGCCTGCTCGTCAACGCCGACACGCTGGCGCGCGTCAAGCGGGCCGACGCGCCCGAAGAGATCGCGCGCTCGTGGAATGAAAGGCTCGAAGAGTTTCGGCGCGCCCGCTCACGCGTCTTGTTGTATAAGTGAACCTTAAGGCGGAAGCTGTTCTTCAGGAGACAATCAATGCTCAAAGCAAGTCGGGCCTTCACCCTCGTCCTTTTCCTGCTGTTGCCGCAGGGCGCAGCTTTCGCGTGGCACGACACGGGGCACATGATCGTGGCGCAGGTCGCATACCTCAGGCTCTCGCCGGCGGCGAAAGAGCGCGTTGATAAGCTGCTCGTGACGCCGGCGGGTAAGCGGCCTTTGATTCACCTCTGCGCGGGATACTACACGCCCGCGACGTGCGAGAAGACTTACGACCCCATCACCATCGCGGTCTGGATGGCGGGAGCGTCGGCCCCGAGCCCTTGAACGTCCTCGACCGCATCAACTGGGCCGTCAACACTCTGCGCAAAGGCACGGGCCGCGATAAGGAGAACGCAGAGGTGCTCGGCTACCTCTATCACCTCGTCGGAGATGTGCACCAACCACTGCATACGACGACGCGCTACACGGCGGCGCAGGCAGACGGCGACGCGGGCGGCAACGGCTTCCCCGTCAAGATGCCCGAGGAGGCGCGCATCCGGAACCTCCACTCCTTCTGGGACGCGGCGGGCGGCGCCTTTGGCTTCGACTCTCCGAAGCGCCCGCTTGATGAGGCGGGGAAGGCCCGCATCCGCGCGCTCGCCGACGAAGTGATGAAGGCTTATCCGGCGGACGCCAACGCGGCTTCGTGGAAGGACGTGGAGCCGCTCCACTGGGTCGAGGAGAGCAACACGCTCGGTCGTCAGGTCGTCTACAAGAACATCAAGGAGGGCGACGCGCCGTCGAAGGCGTACACAAACGAGGCGCAGAGAATCGCCCGGATACGCATCGCGCTGGCGGGCTACCGCCTCGCCGAGGTGCTGAACAGAATGTCCGCGGGGAATTGAATCGAAGGCCGTGAGTATGAGGAGCCCGCCCGGCCAGAGACGCCCGGCTCGCCCGCCAGTCGAGGCCACGGCGACACGCCTCCCCGCGCGAGCGTGGGGCGAGAGTCAAGCGCTTTCAGTGAGGCGTGGAGAGAGAAAAGCGCGAGCGGGTATCCAAAAAATCGGCGAAAACATCCATTTTTTTAGATGTACGGATGGCCCCGCCCTCATCCTGCGGCGGAATTCGAGGCTTTGCCGTCCGCGCGGTGCGTTGGAATATAACTTGCTGCTTTAAATCGCAAACATCTCTCTCCAGAGGATGAGACCGTTTACGGTCGAACTTTGAAAGCCGAAAATCTTCGCCCTTCGAGCGCCGCCCGGCCACGACCACTGCACCGAGTCAGGGAGTTCAGAACGCGCCCCGTGGGGAAGCCGTCCGTGGGGGCGCTGAGCACCGGACAGCCCATTAACAATGGTTATTCGAGCGATAAGAATTTTTAGCTTCCATTGGTTAGACGATAAAAATAGAATATGATTCTGATATCTTCGAGCTAGTGGTTCGCCCAGCCTTTCTTGACGTAAGCTGAAACAGTCTTCTCGCGCGCAACCCGGACGCTCTCTATTGTTGCGTTGAAAGAACACATGCCGGAAGGGGAATGAGTTGCAGCGATGCAGCTCGACGTCGTGCGCCATGCGCTGGCCGTTCGTGCCGACTCCTCTTAGTGTCTGCTTTGCCTTCAGAACTTCCGAACAGGAGCCCTTTATGAATAGACGGAGTCTTTCCTCCCTGGCGTTGTGCCTGGGCCTGATCCTGAACCTCGCCGGCGCGGCCTTCGCGCAGGGCACCACCTCGCGCGTCACCGGCGTCGTGCTCGACGCGACGGGCGCGGTGGTCGAGGGCGCGACCGTGACGCTCACCAACGAGGCCACCAACGTCGTTCTCAAGACCGAGACCACGTCCACCGGGACTTACACCTTTGACTCGGTGCAGGTCGGGACCTACTCGGTCGCGGTCGAGATGGCCGGGTTCAAAAAGTTCGTCTCCAAGGCCAACCCGGTCAACGTCAACCAGCCCGCGACCGTTGACGTTGCGCTGGAGACCGGCAACATCGCGGAGGTCGTGACGGTCGAGGCCACCGCGGAGCTGGTGCAGACGAGCAGCTCAGGCAACTTCGGCAATACGGTCGAGGAGAGGCCGCTCAACGCGCTGCCGATTGTCGGCTCGCGCGGGCGCAACCCGCTGAACTTCATCCTGTTCCAGCCGGGCGTGACGCCCGACTCCAACGCCGGCGGCGGCGTCCACGTCCATGGCGCGCGCGACCGCGCCTTCAACTTCACGCTCGACGGCATAGACATCAACGACGGGAGCGCGGGCGGCTCGAACTTCACGCCGCTCAGGACCAACCCCGATTCGATTACGCAGTTTCAGGTCGTGACCGGCAACTTCACCGCCGAACTGGGCCGCTCCTCCGGCGCGCAGGTCACGCTCGTCACCAAGTCGGGGACCAACGAGTTTCACGGCAACCTGTTCGACTTCTACCAGACGCCGCGCTTCCACGCCAACGAGTACCAGAACACTATTAACCTGACGCGCAACCTCGCGGGCCAGCTCGTCCCTGTCGGCAAGCCGCAGTTCGTCCAGCACATCTTCGGCGGCTCACTCGGCGGCCCCGTCTACTTCCCGCGCTTCGGCGAGGGCGGCGACAGCGTCTATAACGGCAAAGACCGCACCTTCTTCTTCGTCAACATGCAGTTGCTCCGCACGAGCCAGAGCATCTTCGTCAACCGCACGGTCTACACGCAGGCGGCGCGCAACGGTGACTTCCGCTTCCTCGTGGGCCGCGCGAACGCGAACCTCACGGGCGCGACGCCGTCCGTGGACGGGGGCGGCAACCCGGTCGTGCCGGCCTGCGGCGGCAGCGTCACGACGAACTGCTTCCGCACCTTCAGCCTTGTCAACAACCCGAACATCCCGCTCTCGCCCGACCCGACAACCAACGGCCTCATCGGGCTCACGCCGCTGCCGAATAACTTCATCATCGGCGACGGGCTGAACACCGGCGGCTTCGCCTTCAACGCGCCCCAGACCGAGCGTCAGTATGACTTTACGTCGAAGATTGACCACAACTTCAACGACCGGCACGCCATGTATGTGCGCTATTCGCAGGGCGCGCAGAATACCATCGGCGACAACGCCAACGGCGGTCTTCAGAGGTTCCCCGGACTGCCGAACATCGTTGACACCTTCCGCACGCCGCGTAACCTCGCGGTCAACTATCGCGCGACGATCACGCCGGTCATGGTCAACGAGTTCGTCGTCGGGTTCAACCGTTTCACCTTCAGCTTCAACAACCCCGACCCGAACGCCAACAGCAACTCGCCGGTCATCCTGAACATCCCGACCGACCCGCTCAACGCGTCGCCGAACATCAACAACCTGCGCACGCTGACCACCATTCAACTCGTAGACAACCTCTCGTACCAGCTCGCCTCGCACACTTTGAAGTTCGGGACGAACCTGCGGTTCCAGAAGCACCTCGACGACCGCAGCTCGGTCGCCGGCTTCAACACGCGCGAGATCGTGCGTCTGGGCACGGGCAACAACGCCATCCCCGCCTCCTTCGGCACGCGGGGCGCGGGCACGACCGGGATTAACCTCACCGACCGCGGCAACCTCGAAAGCTTCACCAACGATTTTCTCGGTCGCATCGGTCGTATCGAACAGGGGTTCGTCGCGGCTGACGACACGCGTTTCGAGCCGGGCCTGCGCTTCGACTACGAGGCGAAGTATAACGAGTACGACTTCTACGGGCAGGACACGTGGAAGGTGCTCCCGAACCTGACGATTGACTACGGCCTGCGCTGGGAAATGCGCTTGAGCCCGCGCGCCAACAACCTCATCCTCCGCCCCGAGACGCCCGTCCGCGCCGGCGAAACGCCGACGAACCAGATTCGCTTCGTCGAGGGCAAGCTCTACGAGGATTCGCTGACGCAGTTCGCGCCGACGGTCGGCTTCGCGTGGGACCCGTTCAAGTCGGGCAAGACTTCGGTGCGCGGCAACTACCGCCTCGCCTACGATCGCACCAATACCTTCGTCTTCTCGTCGTTCATCTTCCAGAGCGCGCCGGGCCTGACGCGCCCGATTACTCTGACGGCTTCCAACTTCCCCGGCGGCTCGGCCAATGCGCTGCTGCGCAACGGCCTGCCCGTCCTGAACCCGAACGACATCACGCCGCTCGCGTTCCGCCAGCCGCCGCCCTTCTCGACGAACACGCTGACGGTCGTTGACCCCGACCTGACCTACCCGCGCACGCACCAGTACGGCGTCAGCTTCCAGCGCGAGGTCGGCTGGGACTCGGTCGTCGAGGTCAACTACATCGGGCGGACTGGCCGCAAGCTCTTCGGCGGCTACGACGCCAATCAAATCAACATTAATGCTCGCGACCCCGTCACCAACGAGAGCTTTCTCGACGCATTCCGTCGGTTACAGAACCCGGCGACGCGCGCGAGTGTGCTCACCGATACGACCTTCTTCATTAACCGCCTCCTCGCGGGCGACACGCGCCTGAACGTGGGCGAGACCGGCGCTCAGCTCCTTCTACGTCAGGCAGTGGGCGGCAACGTCAGGCGCGCCGACGGCACCATCGTGACGAACATCGTGGACGCGGGCGGCGTCGCCAACGCGGCGGCGTTCATCCTGACGGGAACAAGAACCGGCAACACCAACCCCATCTTTGCCGCCAACGGCTTCAGCCCCTTCTTTTTCCAGTCGTACCCGCAATTCTCGGGCGCGGTCAACGTCCTCGAAAACAACGACCGCTCGCGCTACAACGGGCTCGAGCTGCAGTTCAGCCGCCGCATGTCGAAGGGCTTCGGCTTCCAGATCGCCTACACGCTCGCCAAGTCGGAGGACACGCGCTCGTTCGATCCGACGTTCGCCATCGCCAACCGCGGCAGCGCGCAGTCGACGGCCAACACGCCCTTCGATGTCAACAACCGCGAGCTTAACTATGCGCGCTCCGACTTCGACCGCCGCCATGCCATTCAGGGTTACTTTACGGCGGAGCTGCCGTTCGGCCACGGCAAGCGCTTCCTTGGCGACCTCAACGGCCTCGCCGACCGCCTCGTCGGCGGGTTCGAGCTGGCGGGCATCATCCGCTGGTACACGGGCCGCCCCTTCACGGTCTACTCGGGTGTCAACACGCTCTCGCAGGTCTTGCAGACACCCGCGAGCTGCAACGGCTGCTCGCCCGATATGGGCCGGATCACGCTCGGCCCCAACGGTCGCAACTTCTTCTTCAGCCCCGAACAGCAGGCGCAGTTCTTCGCGCCCGAGGCTGGAGATTTCGGCAATACGGGCCGCAACTTCTTCACGGGGCCGAGGCTCTTCCAGCTCGACCTCACGCTCGCCAAGCGCATCCGCTTCAACGAGAGCAAGAACCTTGAACTCCGTCTCGAAGCGCAGAACGCGACCAACACGCCTTCGTTCGACTTCCCGACGGCGGTCATCTCGAACGCGTCATTCGGGCAGGTCGGCGGGGGCGTCATCAGCAGCTCACGCAAGGTCCAGCTCGCGGCGAAGTTCAACTTTTAAATTAACGGAGCGAAGGGCGGCGGCTGGGAGTCAACTCCGGGCCGCCGCCGCCCGTGTCCGAACCTAGAGAGATGTGTTATGCAGAGTCGTCCGGCCCGCGCGGCTTTAATCGCGGTTCTCGTCCTGAGCCTCTGGCAGGGGGCGTCGCCGTCGCGCGCCCAACAGCAGTCCGCGCCGCCGGCCTTTGATCTTGTCATCACGAACGCGCGCGTTGTGGACGGGGCGGGGAACCCCTGGTTCCGCGCCGATGTGGCCGTCAAGGACGGGCGCATCGCGCGTGTGGGCCGCGTCGCGCCCGCCGAGGGGCGGCGCGTGATTGACGCACGCAACCGCATCGTCGCGCCCGGCTTCATAGACGTGCACGCGCACACCGAGGACATCTACGGCCAGCCCGAGGCTGAGAACTTTGTGCGGATGGGCGTGACCTCGCTCGTGACGGGCAACTGCGGTGGTTCGGTCGTCGAAGTCGGCAAGTTCCTCGACCGGATTAAAGAGACGCCGCTCGCCGTCAATCTCGCCACGCTCATCGGGCACAACTCGGTGCGCCGCGAGGTCTTCGGCTCGGCCAACCGCGCGCCCACGCCCGAAGAGCTGGAAAAGATGCGCGCTCTCGTCGAGCAGGCGATGCGCGACGGCGCGGTCGGGCTCTCGACCGGCCTCATCTACGTCCCCGGCGTCTACGCCAAGACCGACGAGGTGCTGGAGTTGGCGCGCGTCGCCGCCCGCCACGGCGGGCTCTACGCGACGCACATGCGCAGTGAAGGATTGAACGTCGCCGAGGCCATCCGCGAGAGCATCGAGATCGGCGAGAAGGCGGGTCTGCCCGTCGAAATCTCGCACTTCAAGGTGAGCGCCAAAAAGCTCTGGGGCACGAGCTCGACGACGCTCGGGCTCGTGCGCGACGCTCGCGCGCGCGGCCTCTCCATAACCGTGGATCAGTACGCCTACACGGCCAGCTCCACGTCGCTCGATTCGCGTCTCCCCGAGTGGCTTCTGGAAGGCGGGCGCGAGGAAGGGAAGAAGCGGCTCGACGACCCGGCGCAGCGCACGCGCGTCGTGAGCGAGATGAAGGCGGGCCTCAAGCGTTCGGGCTTTAAGGACTACTCGCACGCGATGGTCGCGAGCTACCGCGCGAAGCCGGAGTACAACGGCAAGTCAATCGCGGAGATTACCAAGCTCGGGCGCGGCAAGTCGGACGTCGGGAGCCAGATCGAGCAGATACTGGAGATGTACTCGGCGGGCGGCGCGCAGATGGTCTACCACAGCATGAGCGAAGAGGACGTGCGCCGCATCATGCGCGAGCCCTTCACGATGATCGCCTCCGATGCGGGCGTGCGCCGTTTCGGCGAGGGCGTGCCGCACCCGCGCGGCTACGGCAACAACGCGCGTGTGCTCGGCCTCTACGTGCGCGACCTCCGCCTCGTCACGCTCGAAGATGCCGTCCGCAAGATGACCTCGCTCCCGGCCCAGACCTTCTCTCTGCGCGACCGCGGCCTCGTCCGCGAAGGGATGGCCGCCGACCTCGTCATCTTCGACGAGGCGAAGGTCTCGGACCCCTCCACTTTCGACAAGCCGCACCAGTACGCCGTCGGCTTCGACTACGTCATCGTCAACGGCGCGGCGGTGATTGACGACGGGAAGCTGACGGGCGAGCGCCCCGGCGTGGCGCTCCGGCGCTAAAGAGACCGCACAAGCAGGGTCGAAAGTTTTTCCGAACCCGGGCGGGACACCGCGCGGCACCTGCCGGGCGTTAATACTCCTCCTCCTCAGGGCGGAGTAGGTCTGACCCCTCCGTGGGGCGAAAGGAAACGCGAAATGTTCAACACCACGCACTTGTTCAGAGCCCTGCGCACCGTCTTTACGTGTCTCTCTCTCCTGCTGGTCTGCACCTTCTCGACACAGGCCCAGACCGTGACCGGCACGCTTCAGGGAACCATCAGCGACTCCAACGGCGCGGTTGTCCCCGGCGCGACCATTCTCATCCGCAACGTCGAGACGGGGCAGGAGCGCACCCTCACGACCAACGACGAGGGTTTCTACCTCGCGACCTTCCTGCCGCTCGGCAAGTACAACGTGACGGCCACGTCGAAGGGCTTCGGCAACGTGCAGCGCGAGGGCGTCGAGGTCACGCTCAACCAGACCTACGTCTCCGACTTCACGCTCAACCCGACGGTCGGCGACACCGTCACCGTGACGACCGAGGTCGCGCCCATCAACACCTCCAACGCGGAGATTAAGGGCTCGCTCACGGCGCA
>JAIVJM010000003.1 GCA_020199995.1 Acidobacteriota bacterium
TCGGCGGGTAGACGTTCTCGTCCGAGCCCGTCACCCTGTGCCCGCGCGCCTGAAGCATCCCGGCCAAGCTGGCCATCGCCGTCCCGCAGATTCCGATGAGGTGGTAGTGCATAAGAGCAGTGACGAGGGACGAGTGACAGGTGACGAATAGATCGTGCGCGCTCGTTCTGTTCAACCGGCCTCAGGCATCATCCTCCGCGATGGGGACTGTGAAAGAGAACGTGGAGCCCTTGCCGACTTCGGATTCGGCGCTGATCTCGCCGCCGTGGAGCTCGACGAGCTGGCGCGTGATGTAGAGGCCGAGCCCGGTGCCCTTCTCGCGGCGCGGGGCGCGGCTGCTGCCCTGCTCGTACTTGTCGAAGAGGTGCGGCAAATCTTCCGCCTTGACGCCGACGCCCGTGTCAGTGACGGAGACGCGCACCAGCCCGTCCTGCCGCTCGCCGTGAATATCGACGCTCCCGCCCTTCGGCGTGAACTTCACGGCGTTCGAGACGAGGTTGACGATGGCGCGGCGCAGCTTCGCGCGGTCGGCTGCGACCTTCGGCAGATCGTCGGGGAAGTGGCAGTCCACCTTCACGCCCTTGTCGCCGGCGACGGTGCCCATCGCCTCGCAGATGTCGCCGACGAGCGCGGGCAGCTCCGTCGGCGCGAGCTCCAGCTGCAACGTCCCCGACTCGATCTTCGCCGAGTCGAGCAGGTCGTTGACCAGCTCGATGAGGTTCTGCGTGTTGCGCTCCATCATCGAGACCATGTTCTGCTGCTCGGGCGTCAGCTCGCCCAGACGGCCGGAGCTGAAGAAGCTGATGACGCCGCTGATCACCGCCAGCGGCGAGCGCAGGTCGTGCGTCGTGACGGCGAGGAACTCCTCCTTCAGCTCCGCCACCTCGCGCAGCTTCGCGTTCGCCTCACCCAGCTCGCGGTTCGAGTCGGCGAGCTTGCGGTTCAGCTGCTCCAGCTCCTCGCGCTTCTCTTCGAGCTCGGAGAGGACGGCGAGCAGGTCGCGGTTCTGCTGCGCCAGCTCCTCGACCGCCGACCCCTCGTCCAGCTCGGCGAAGCGCTCGCGCACCTCTTCGACGCGCCCGCGCAGCTCTCCGGCGCGCGCCGGGGGCAGCCACTTGACGACGGTGACGCGCGTGCCCTCGCCTTCGGTCGACTCGATCTGAAAGTCGTCGACGAGGCGGCGCGTGCCGGCGAGCCCGATGCCGAGCCCGTGCGCGGAGCGGTAGCCGCCGCTCATGATCGCGTCGAGCGTGGCGGGCTCGATGCCGGGCCCCTCGTCGCGCGCCGTGATGTGCAGGCCCGCGGCGGCTCCGAGCTGCGCGACCGAGAGCGTGATCGCGCCCGACTTGGCGTACTCGTAGATGTTGCGGGTGAGTTCCGAGACGGCGGTCGTGATCTTGATCTGCGTCGTCTGATCGAAGCCCATCTCGCGCGCGAGCCGGCGCACGCGGTCGCGCACCTTCACGATGTCCGCCTCGCGCCGGACGTAGATGTCGCCGAGTCTCGTGACGTTGATGGCTTCCATCGAGTCAGTGGTCAGTGGTCCGTTGTCAGTGGTCCGTTGTCAGTCGTCCGTGGTCAGTAGTTTTCGTGTGTGCGGCGAGGCTCACTGAAATTGCGTGTTGGCAGCGGCCGTTCACGGACAACGGACGACTGACAACTGACAACTCCTCGTCATCTAGCGACGAGCACGGTCGCGTCGTCAGAGTCGCGCGAGTAGTCGCGTGCGAGCACGCCCGCGATCATCTGCGGGCTCTTCGCGAGCAAGCCGGGGTAGTCGGAGGCGTCCCACTTCGCGCTCAAGCCGTCGCTCGTTAAGATCACGGTCGCGCCCTCCGCCCAGTCGTAAGACCAGACGCGAAGTGTGCCGAGGCGCGCGCCGAGCGTGCCGTTGGCGGAGACGGGGCGCACGGGCGCGGGCGCGTTGAAGACGCGCGCCTCGACGTTGCCGACCCCCGCGTAGTGAAACTTCCCCGCGCGCGCGTCCACCACGCACGCGCCCATCACCGCGCCGCGCGTGTGGCGCAACTTGTCGTGCGCGCGGCGGAACACATAGTCGAGCGGCTCGCCCTGCCACGCGGATAAAACTTCGAGCGCGGCTGCCGAGGCGTCGCGCGCGCCCTCGCCGTGACCGAGCCCGTCGACGACGGCGAGCAACTGCTGACCCGCGCGCCGCCGGACGAAGTAGGCGTCGCCGTTGGCGACCTCGCCGGGCCGCGGTCTCGACCACGCGCCGACGCGACGCGCCGTCGCCGCGTGACTCTCCGGCGAGAGCTTCGCCGCCGCGACCCACTTGCGCCCCAGGAGCGCCGTGCCGTGCGTCGTGCGCCGCGAGATCTGCCCGGTCGTCGAGCGCGCGGACGACGGGGGCTTCACGGTCGAGTAGACCTCGAACTCGTCCATCAGCCTGCGCACCGCCCCGAGCCCCGCGCCGAGGCTCCCGCCCGTGGAGACGCCGTCGCGCACGGCGCGCTCGATGTCGTGGATGCCGGGTCCCTTGTCGCAGTAAAAAATCTCGACGCCCGGTTCCGCCCCGAGCGGGGAGGTGAAGTGGAGCCAGCCGCCGCCCGCGGCGTAGCGCGCGGCGTTCGTGCCGATCTCCTGCACGACGATGTCCAGCTCCGCCAGCTCCCGCTCCATGAACCCGACGCGCTGCCCGAAGGAATGCACGGCGCGGCGCACGCCCCCCACCTGCGCCTCGTCCCGCACCTCCATCGACTGAATGACACGCATAAATGAAACGATGAAGGATGAACGCGGAACGATGAACTGAAAGAGTGAAGTGACTTGTTCTCACTTCATCGTTCATCGTTCCGCGTTCATCGTTCCGCTAGAGCCAGCGCACGACCGTGATGCGCGTGCCGCGACCGGGGGCGGAGTCGATGGTGAACTCGTCGACCAGACGCCGGGAGCCGGGGAGACCCTTGCCCATGCCCTTGCTCGTCGAGAAGCCGTCGGTCATGGCGGCTTCGACGTTGGCGATGCCGGGACCGTCGTCCTCGAAGATGAGGCGCAGCCCCTCGCGACCGTGGGGCGAGCGCGTGGGCTGCGCGATCATCTGCCCGCGGCTCGCGTACTTGACGATGTTGCGCGCCAGCTCGGAGGCGACCGTCGCGAGGCGCGTCTGATCGAGCGAGCGGAAGCCGATCGCCGCGGCGAGCGTGCGCACCTCGCCCCGCGCGACGACGATGTCCTGATCGTTCTCAAGCGCGATGGCCGTGCTCTCCAAGCAGGTTCAGCTCCCCCCAGAATAGTTCGTCGTCCTCGCGCTCCTCGATGTCGAACTCGTCGCGCAGAAGCTTGATGCCCTCGTCCACGTTCAGGACGGTCGAGACGCCGGAGAGCTCCAGCCCGAGCTCGACGAGCGTGATGGCGACCGCCGGCTGGATGCCGACGACGACCGTGCGCGCGTCCATGATGCGCGCCATCGAGGCGATGTCCGAGAGCATCCGCCCGATGAAGGAGTCGACCATCTCGAGGAGCGAGATGTCGATCAGGACGCCCCGCGCGCGCGTGCGCTCGAGCTCCGAGAGGATGCGCTCCTGCAGGTGGACGACCGTCTGATCGTCCATGTCGGTCTGGATCGGCACGACGAGGACGCGACCGACTTTCAGGATCGGGATGCGTTGTGCTCCGCTCATAGTTCGTCAATCATGAATCGGAAATAGTTAACCGTCGGCGCCGGCGGCTCTACTTGTTCCCCGCGGCGGCCGGCGCCTGCTCAGCCGGCTTCGCGCCGTTGCGCTGGAGCCCGTCGCGCAGGTGCGCCAGGGCGGTCGTGGAGACGATGGTCTTGCCGATCATCTCGAGGGCGAGCTTGACGCCGTCCGACATCTGCGCGCGGGTCGTGATCTGCGTGAGATCGATGCCGAGCTGCACCATCGTCTGCGCGATGGCCGGGGAGACGCCCGTCAGGATGCAGCGCGCGCCCATCAGGCGCGCGGCGGTGACGGTCTTGATCAGGTGGTTGGCGACGAGCGTGTCCATCGTGCGCACGCCCGTGATGTCGAGGATGGCGACCGTCGATCCGGTCTCGACGATGCGCTGCAAAAGCGCCTCCATCATCAACTGCGCGCGGCGCGAGTCGAGCGTGCCGATGATCGGCAGCGTGAGTATCTTGTCCCAGACCTTGATGACCGGCGTCGAGAGCTCCATCATGTCGGCGCGCTGCTGGCGGATGGTCTCCTCGCGCGAGCGGATGTAGTTCTCCACCATCACGAGCGCCATCTTGTCGATGACGGAGGCGAGGTAGCCCAGCTCGCCGGCGAGCGTCGCCGCGTCGCCCTCGAAGTCCTCGACGAGCATCGGGCGCACGGTGTTCCGGAGCGCGCTGACGTAGGTCGCGTTCTCCATCGGCGTGTAGCCCTTGACGGCGCGCAGGTGCGAGATGTCGTTGAGGAAGCGGCGCAGCTCGTCGAAGGCCGGGTCTTCGAACTGCCCGCCGCCGGAGTCCGCGATGCCCTGCGAGAGCAGCTCGACGAGCTGGCGCGACTGCTGGCGCAGCTCCTTCTTCGAGATCAGCTCGTCGCGGAAGTCGTCCGACTCGAGGCGATCCTTGATCCAGAGGTTGAGAATCTCGTCGCGGCGCGTGGAGAAAACCTCCGCGACGCGGCGCGAGCTGTCTTGCATGGGCGCGGCGGTCTGTTCTGCCATGGGAATCCCTCTCACCTGCCGGGCGCGCGAGCCGGTAACGCTGGAAGGGGAGAGGCGCGCTTCGCGGACGTAAATTTTTCAGGGGCTATTGCCGAATTATCTTAGCATCGCGGCGGCGAAAAGCAACTCGCGCCGGGTCGAAGCAGATTGGGGCGGTGGGAAAGTTCACAGGGACGGGGCGCGCGTCTTAAGTCAACTCAACGCCC
Organism: Acidobacteriota bacterium; assembly: GCA_020199995.1. GTDB lineage: Bacteria > Acidobacteriota > Blastocatellia > Pyrinomonadales > Pyrinomonadaceae > JAIVJM01. The sequence goes on from JAIVJM010000003.1 coordinate 4,860, forward strand.
GGCGAACTGCTTGCCGAGCGCGTCCGTGAGGACTCTGACGATCTTCACGTCGTCGCCGAAGTAAAGGACGATGATTCTGCCGGAGCGGAAGAAGTGAGGCGGGGCGATCCACGCGATCTTGCTCGTCTCGGTGCCCGATCCGTCCGGCGAGATGCGGCGCGCTTCCGTCTCGGCCGCCGCCGCGTCTCTGTACTCGAAGGTCTGGACGCCTCCCCTGCCGATGAGCAACGTCCTGCCCGCGCCCGAGAAGAAGGGCTGCTCGGTCAGATCGTCCGTCGCCTCGACGCGCGCCCCGCCCGCGCGCAGCCGCGCGACAAGACTTTTGAAATCGTTGACAGGGCGGACGCTTCTGCTCTTCGCAGCAGTACGGCGCGCGCGCGTCGAGCGGCGGCGCGCTTGACCCGTCGCGGACGAGGCGACGAGCAGGACGGCAGCCGCGACGGCGAGGGCGGCGAAGATTCTTCGGCGGCAGTTAGGATTCATCGTTCAAAAGCGCCGCTGCTGTGATGCCGCCGCGGCGCGTCCGCGCCGCCAACGCGGGAGGGGCGAGATTTGCGATCTCGCCCCTCCCGTAAACACCACCTGACGATTGCGGGCTCGCGCCCGTCCTCGCTGGTTGAAGCGGGTCAGTGCGTCCGCCCCTCACCCTTAGCTTCGAGCGCCCAGGTGACGAACGTGAACACCTTGTGCCCGTTGCCGAAGTCGAGCTCGTAGAGCGAGAGGCGACCGTCGGCGGACTTGCGGATTTCCCTGCCCCACTGACCGGGACCCTCGAAGTCGATGTCGCCCATCGCCGCGGGCGCGCCGCTGACGCTCTGCCCGATGGTGGTCGAGCTATCGGTGTGCGAGTAGATCGTCACCAACTGATCGTAGTCGTGCGCATTCGGGCTCACGTTGCTGGGCCCATACGATCCGCCGCCGTCTGGGTCGTTCGTGTAGTCCATGCACGTGCCGAGGTTGTAGTTGTTGAAGATCTCGTCCTGGTGGTCGAGCCCGAACGTGTGACCGATCTCCTGGCACATCACCATCTGCCGCCACGCGGGGGTGTTGTACTGCGCCATGGCGTAGTACGTGTCGTTCATCTTAACCGTGCCCGACGTGATGTGGCTGCCGCTGACCGAGATCGAGGCGAGGCCGAGCCAGCCGTTCTGCCCGTACTTGTCGGCGCAGACTTCCACCATGCCGGTGGTCGCCGGGCAGCGCCTCGCCCCGCCCGTGTTGCCGGGGACGACGGTGGTGTTCAGCACCGTGGACGAAGTCCAGTCGGACGATGCCTTCGCGAGGTACGAATCCCAGGCGGACGAGACGTTATCGCCGAGCTTGATCGTGAAGGGGTTGCTCGTGCGCGCCCAGTGGTAGCTGCCCCAAGAGTGGTTGGCGGAAGTGGCGGCAGCGAACACGGCGACGGCGACCGTCACCACAAGGATAACCAGAGAACGACGGGAAGCCGTGAGGTTAACGAGGGGGTTTTTGACTCTGTTCATCTAGCATCTCTCCTTAGACTTGTAGAAGGTGGTTCGGGCTCCTGAGTTCGAGGGTTGCCATGTCGAGCGACGCATGGCTCTCGGGGAATAGCAGGCTGCTCGTTCCCGACGAAAACAGAAATTGCAGAAATTAACCCTTATGAACCCTGTTGCCAGGTGTAGGAGAGTGACAGACACATTTTTACGTTAGCCGCCGCGGTTTGTCAAACGGCACTTTCATTGCGGGCGCGCCGCGAGGATCACCCCGCGCGGGCGATGACTGTCGGCGCACCCGCCTCGCGCTACTTGATCTTCTGGATCGTCACGGAGACGAGCGGCGAGTTGCCGGCGCTGCGGCTGTAGGCGACGAAGTAGCCAGCCTTCTGGTAGCGCACCATCTTGTACATCGAGCCGTCGGGCTTCGCGTCGATGTCGGTGCCGAAGATCGTCCTGGGCGAGATGGCGTCCGTGCCCGCGTTCGTGAACATGACGGCGATCGCCGAGACCTTCCCGGCGTCGTAGTAGACCTGCACGGTCTGCTTCTCGGAGAGGTTGTAGAAGTCGAAGGCGTCGGACTTCTCGGTCGGCGTGCCGAGTTTCTGGCGCGCGTCCTGCGCGCTCGTGCCGATGGCGACGCCCTTGAACTCGCGGAACGTCGGCTCCTTCGGCTCTTCCTGCGCGCGCGCCGCGGCGGCGGCGCAGAGTGAGAGGACGGCGACGAGCAGGGCGGCGGCGCGGGCGCGCGCGCGTCGGGCGGTGGGCTCGAACGACATGGGGGTTACTCCTTTCGATGCGGGAGGCGCGGGCGGCACGGGGGCGACCGCGCCCTATTCTATTTTCGTCGAGGTGTTCGGGTGGAGAAGGGGTCAGGCGTCCGCAAGCTCGGCAACGACAGCCCCCTTGCACGACCACCCTGAAGGTTAGCGGGGAGAGATTATGCCCACAGCGCCCGACAAGTCAATGCGAGGCGCCCGCGGCACAAACTTTTTGGTTCACGGGGCGACGCGCCGGGGCGCGTTCGCTAGAGCTCGACGCCGCGGAACTTTTCGACCTTCTTCGACGCGGGCTTGACCATCACGGCGTCGTCCTGCTCGCGACGGTCGCGCGCCGCGTCGGTGTGCCAGTCCGCCCACTCGGAAGGGGCGTCGAAGGTCTCGCCGCCGTGGCGCGTGATGCGCTCTCTGACGCGGCACATGACGGGCGTGTTGACGCCGACGCCGGAGATGACCGCCTGACCCTTCGTGAGCGCGGGCAGCTCCTGCAACATCTGGCGGCCCGCGCCCTCGACCGACTTCGCCACCGTGTCCTGATCGACGGGGTTGACGATGCGCATGATGACCTGCGTCATGCACTGCGAGAGCACGTCCTGATCGAGCTTGCCCGGTCGCTGCGTAATCAACCCGATGCCGACGCCGAACTTGCGCCCCTCCGAAAGGATCTGCTTCAGGATGTTCGTCGAGACGACGGTCGCGCCCGCGGGCGCGAAGCGGTGCGCCTCCTCGAGGAGCGCGAAGACGGGGTAGGGCAGATGAGCGTCGGACGCCGCGTCCGCCTCGCCGCGCACGGTCGAGACCCGCGCCTTGTTGACGCGGCGCAGGAGCGTGGCGACGATCACCTGCTGCTCGTTCTGCTCGATGTCGGAGAGCTGGAGCACGGTGCAGCGACCCGGTCGGAACAAGTCCTTGAGCGGGATGTGCTCGTTGTCGGAGAAGATGCCGTTCGCCCTGTCGAAGCGTGAATCGAGCCGCCACAGCAGCCCCTCGACCGAACTCGCGTTCGACGACTCGCTCCGCTCGCTGCCCTCGTACTTCTGCTCGACCACCGCGTCGCGCAGATCGTGATAGCCCCACAGCTGGCGCTCGCCTGAGACGCGCGACATGAGAGTGCGGTACGCCTGCGAGAGGATGTGCAGCATCTTCTCCGAAGTGCCTTCGGGCAGCAGGTACTTGATGTCGGCTTCCGTCAGCGAGGAGAAGCGCACGCGCACGCGCTCCGGCGTGAAGAGTTTCACCTCCGGTCTGTACGCGCCCTCGCTGAAGCGCGGATCGGTCTCGATTGAAGAGAGCGTGCCGTACTCGCCGTGCGGATCGACGATCAGGACGGCGGCGCGGTTGTGCGGCATCATCAGCTCTTCGACGATGACGCCCGCCGTGTACGACTTGCCCGATCCCGTCGAAGCGAGTATGGCGAGGTGCGTCGAGACCACGTCCTTGACCGAGAGCACGACCGGCACCTCGTTCGCGTCGCGCGTCAAGAGACTCCCGACGTGAGCCGAGCCCTGATCGCCGACGCGCTTCGGGCTCAGCACCGACGAGAGGGTTTCCGAGGAGGCGAGGTAGACGGCGTCGCCCGCGCCGGGCGGGATGCGCGGGTTGACGAAGTCGTTCAGGCGGCGGCTGAAGTAGCCGATTGCCTCGACCGTGATCTCGTACAGCTCGCAGCCCTCGCCTTCGAGCCCGATGAGCGAGGAGACGACCGCCGGGGGCGTTTCCGGGTCGGAGAGGAAGGCGTCCGGCAGGTTGCGCACCAAGCGGCGCGAGGTGACGTTGCCGAGGATGCGCCGCTCCTCTTCCGAGTCGCGCGCGACGTAATAGACGAACTCGCCGATGCGCGCGCGCCGGTTGTCGGTCGTGATGAAGAGGAACTCGTGGGGTCGCTCGCCCGGACCCTTGACGGTCCCGACGAGCGGGTCTTCTTCGGCGGCGTTCTGTTTCGGGCTCATGCGCGGGGTTCAGTCGATCAGGTTTACGTGCGCGCAGTCGGCAGTTGCGGCGCGAGTATAGCACGCGGCGCGTCACTCGGTGCGCGCGGCTTTCGCCGTCGGGTTCGCTAGGCGCGCCACCGAATCGGGGAAACCCCCGAAGCGCCTCAGCAGGAAGTCGCGCCATGCGAGCAGCATGACCCGGCTGTGCAGGCTGGAGATGTGCCGCCCACCGGGCGGCAGCCCCGCCGCGTTCAGCGCGTTCCAGACGAATTCCTTGACGAGGTAGCGCGCCGATCTCCAGCGCTCGCGGCGCGGGAGGTTCTCGCGCATCCAGAGCAGGCGGTTGCGCGCCATCAGGTAGGCTGAGATGAGACCAGGGGTCGAGCGCGAGACCTTATGCGAGATCGACACGGTCGGCACGACGTAGCATTCGAAACCCGCATTCTTCATCCGCGCGCACCAGTCCGCCTCGTCATAGTAGGCGAAGTATCGCTCGTCCATTAACCCCACCCGCCGCAGCACCGTGGCGGGCACGAGCAGGCAACAGCCGCAGGCGTAGGTGGTCGGGTACGGCTCGCGCGCGCGCAGCTCCGTGCGCGGTTGATCTTCGAGCAGGTGGCGGAAGCCCGCCGTCTCCGGCTCCCACGCCGCGCCCGCGTACCAGATTAAATCTTCTTCGGGGTGGCGGAGGATCAGCGGGCTGACCGCACCGACGCGTTCGAGTCGCGCCGACTGGGCGATCAGGTCGGAGACGAAGTTGGGCGGCGAGACCGTGTCGTTGTTGAGGACGAGGACGTAGTCCGCGCCCGCGTCGAGCGCGCTCCGGATGCCGACGTTGTTGCCGCCGCAGAAGCCGAGGTTCGCGCCTTGCGGGAGGACTTCGACTTCCGGGTACTCGCGCCGCACGGTCTCCGCTTCGACCTCCGCCGAGCCGTTGTCGACCACCCACACCTTCAACGCCGGGTAGTCCTGGCGCCGTAACGCGGCTAAGCATTCGAGCGTGTCGGGCAGCCCGTTCCAGTTGAGGATGATGACGTGAACCGAAGGCGTGCTCATCAATGCTCGGTTGCGATCGCGCCGCGCGCTACCTCACCGCCTCGACGTGCAACTCGTCGCCGAGCAACAGCCCGGCGGGGCGCGCGGCGCGGATGAGGACGTTCTGAAACTTCGCGCGGGCGGCGGCGGCGCGCGGGCTGTAGGTCTCGCCCATCTCTGCGGCGCGGAAGCGGAGGCTCTCTTCGACGTAGTAGCGCGTGCCGCCCCGCGTCGTCGCCGCGGCGACGACACGCAAGCCGGCTTCGCCGAGCGCGCGCGTGAGGGAGCGGCGGTTGAACAGGTAGAGGTGGCGGGGCGCTTCGACACCGCGCCAGTATCGCCCCGCCGCGCGGCGCGTGAGGCTGTCGAAGTTCGGGGTGCGGAGCATCAGTCGCCCGCCCGCCCTGAGCACGCGGCGCACCTCGCGCAACGTGGCGACCGGGTCGGGCAAATGCTCGATGACGTGGAACATCGAGACGAAATCAAAACTCCCGTCCTCGAAGCGCGCGTCTTCGAGCGTCGAGACGAGCACGCGCAAGCCGTGGCACTCGGCGGCGTTACGCGCCGCCACCTCGTCGAACTCCACGCCCGTCACGTCCCAGCCGAGCCGCGCCAGCGTCGCCGCGAAGACACCGTTGCCAGTGCCGATGTCGAGCGCCTTCCCTTCGCCGCTGAACCGCGGCAGACCGCCCCCCGCGCCCCCGCCCAGCCCGCAGCGCGCGCGGCTGCGGATGGCGGGCAGCAAGTCGAGGGCGCGCGCCGCAAGGGTGAGCGCCCCACTCGCGGGCGCGAGGTGCTCGTAGCCGTACTTGTGCGCGAGGACGCCGCCGCGTATCCACTTCGTCGCGCCGCCCCATTCGCCGGTGAAGCTCGCGGGCAGCGTCTCGGTCTCGTGGGTGTGATAGCCGTCGTAGCATTCGGGGAGGTCGGCGGCGATCACCATCGGGTCTTGATAGACGAGCGCGCAGGCCTCGCATTGGACGTAACGAAAGGTCTGCTCCCTCGACGGATCGAGACAATCCCTGACGCGGTCGAACACCAACCTGCGACCGCCGCCCCCGCACAGGGGGCAGTCCCTTACAGCCTCTAACCGGACGCCGCCATGCGCCCACGGCTCGGACGGCGCGTGCGGTTCGGCGGAAGGTTGGTTCGTCATGACCATCTCTTGCGAGTTTAACACGCGGCGGCTCACGCGCAGTCTTCCAGCATGTCGCGCAGGAAAACTTCTAAGCCGCGGCGCGGAGACCAGCCCAGCTCCGCGCGCGCGCGCGACGAATCGACCTCGATGACGAGCGGATCGGCGGGGCGCAGAAGCGACGCGTCGACGGCGACGGCGAGCCCGCCGCCTTCGCTAAAGCGCGCCGACCACTCACGCGGGTCGTCGCCTTCGAGCCGCCACGCGAGCCCGAAGCCCGCGATGCGGAACGCCTCGTCAACCAGCTCCCAGACCGCGTGGCTCCGCCCCGTGCCGAGCACATAGTCGCGGTAGAGGGCGCCCGCGTCGCCGCGGTTCTCGAACCCTTCGCCGCCCGGCGCGGCGGCTCTCACGCTGGTCTGCCTGATGATGAGCTGCATGCCGGCGACGTAGTCGGGCGCGAAGCCCCAGTCGCGCCTGATCTTCAGGTTGCCCATCAGGAGCGGGGGCTGCGCGCTTCGTCCGGCGCCCGGCAGGCCCCGCAGCGCGCGCACGTGATCGACGATCTTGCGCGAGAGGAAGGGCGTGGGTCGGCGGCGCGACTCGTGGTTCGAGAGGATGCCGCAGGCGACGCGGAGATCGTACGCCTCGCGGTACGAGCGGCAGAGCAGGTGCGCCGCCGCCTTCGCGCTCGCGTAAGGGCTCTGCGGGTTGAGCGCGGAGGATTCGTCGTAGCGAATTACCCCTGCGCCCGACGCGCCGAACATGTCCGTGGATGAAGCCTGGTAGAAGCGCGTCAGCGGGCTTTGCAGCCGCATGGCTTCGAGCATGCCGGCGATGAAGTCGGCGTTCGTCGCCCACGTCCGCAGAGGCTCGGAGAAGGATCGCGAGACGCTCGACTGACCCGCGAGGTTATAGACCTCCGCCGGGCGCACACGCCCGACGAGATCGAAGAGCGGCGCGGGCTCCGTCAGCTCGACCGCGTGAATTTTCAGGCGACCGCCAGACGAGTGCGCGAGGGCGTCGAGCGAGGCGGGGCGGCGCGTCGTCGCGTGAACCTCCCAGCCTTCGGCGAGCAGGCGCTCGGTCAGGTAGTAGCGGCTTCGCGATTGTGCACCATGTAGGGCGGGTGGCGCAGAGGGAACTCCATCGCCTCGACGGGGATATTCGCCTCGCGGCTCACCGCCTTCGTGTGCGTCGCCATCGCGCCGAACCCGATGTTTGAAATCAGGTTGCGCTCCGGCAGGACGGCGAGCGCGTGCTGAGTCCAGCAGGCGAACGCCCACTGGTAGTCCCACGTGTTGAAACCCGCCCGCGTCTTATCGAAGATGGTGCGCCAGAGCGCGGCGACCTCCGCGTCGCCGAAGAGATCGAGGAGCCACGGCGTGTCGCGAAGGTCGTCCCAGAGTTTCATCCCCACGTCGTAGTGGCGCCAGGCCCTGCGCCACGAAGCCCAGCCCCAGATGTGCGCCATGCGCGAGAAGTAGTAGCTGTAGGGCGTGCGCCTGTGCCCGAACTGGAAGTTGTCACCGCTCACCATCATCACGCGTTCGTCTTCGCGGAAGCGTTCGAGGATCTCCTCGCAGAAGGGGAAGAAGGAGGGGTGCGGCACGCAGTCGTCTTCGAGGATGATCGCCTCCTCGACCTGCTCGAAGACCCACGTGATGCCGCTCGCGACGCGGCGGCGGCAGCCGAGGTTAACATCGGAGAAGTTCTCCAGCACCTCGCAGTCCCAGTCGACGCGCTCGACGACGGCGCGCGTCTGCTCGCACGCCTCGCGCTCGCCGGGGCGACCATCGCGCGCGCCGTCGGCGACGACGAGGAGCTTCTCCGGGCGCGCGCGCGCGATCTCCGCGAAGACGCGCGCGGTCACTTCGGGGCGGTTGAAGATGATGAAGGCGACGGGCGTCCGCAAGACTATTTGACCGCCTCCACGTACAGGCTCTCGAAGGCTCTGCCCTCCGAGTCGATGCCGCGCATCGAGGGGTCGAGCGACTCGCCGAACTTCTGCTCGACGACTCGGGAGAAGCCGACCTTGCGCAGGAGCAGGAGGAGCGATTCGGCGTCGTAACACCAGAGGTGCTGACCCGACTCGCGCATCATCTGGTTGACGCGATCCATCGGCGTCTCGGCGGGCTCCGTGAACTCGGGGCGGCGCAGGAACTCGCGGTCGCCCGCGTAGGAGCGCAGATAGAGACCGGCGTCCGGCGTCGAGAGTCGCAGCACGCCGCCCTCTTTGAGCGCGCGCCGGCACTCGCGCAAAAGCGTCTCCGCCGACCCGCGCGGGACGTGTTCGATGACGTGCTCGCCGAAGACGGCGGCGCAGGAGCCGTCCGCGAAGGGGAGCCCGCCGCGCAGGTCCCAGACGACGTCGATCCGCTCGCCGCGCGCGGCGTCGAGGTTGATCCACCCCGTCAGCGCGTTCGGACCGCAGCCGATGTTGACGCGCAGATCGCGCGCGCCGCGGAGCGCGTCGAGCGTGCGCGCGGTGCGCCGGCGCGCCGCGCGGTCGTGGTAGGGCGCGGAGAGCCGGTTGGCGCGCTCGCGACCCAGCACGCCGACGAGCGCGTGCTTGAGCGAGCGCAAGGGGCTGTTCGTTCCGTCGGTCAAAACACTTTCAGACATCAGGCGCCCTGGCTCGCGCCGCGGGCGGCGAGGTGAGAGCGCGCGTCGGCGATGACGCGCGCGACGCCCTCGGCGAGCGAGACTTTCGGTCGCCAGTCCGGGAGCGGGTACTCGGGATCGATGATGTGCTCCGTACCTTTCGCCGCGCCGAGCTTCACCTCGGCGCCGAGCTGGCGCGCGATCTCTTCGGCGAGCTGGCGGATCGAGACCCACTCCGCGCCGGCGATGTGCGCCAGCGGCTGATCGGAGTCGACCAGCCGCGCGATCGCCTCGGCGGTGTCGGTCTTGTAGATGAAGCGCCTCCGCTCCGCGCCGTCCGTCATGCACTCGACGCGCCCGCGCGCGAGGCCGGCGAGCACGAGGTCTGTCACGACGTGGCTCTTCACGTCGGGCTCCTCCCACCCGTAGGTGTTCCACAGCCGCGCGACCTTGCCGCCGAGCTGCCGCGCCCAGTTCTCGGCTAAGAGCTTCGTGACGCCGTAGGCGTTCGGCACGACCGTGAGCTGCGTGCTCGTGAAGACGAACGGCTTGCGCGTGCGCGCGAGGGCGTCCATCACGCGCAGCGTGATCTCGGTGTTGTTCCTGTACTGCTCGTGCTGGCTGTCGGCTGCCTCGATGTACTTCGCCCCGCCCGTGTCCCACGCCAGGAACCAGACGCGATCCGCCGCGGCGAACGGCGCGTCCAGGTCGGCGCGGCGCAGGTCGCAGCCCGACTTCAGATCGAGCGACGCGACCTCGTGCCCGCGCTCGGCGAGCATCGGGGCGAGCGTCGAGCCGATCAGCCCTTCGCCGCCGAGAATCAGTTCTCTCATCCCGTTTGTCATTCTCCTTCGTGAAGCTGTTAGCTAATAGCTGTTAGCTGTTAGCTATTAGCTTTTAGCCAGAACCATCAGCGAGTTCGATCAATGCGTGGGCGCACAGTCTCGGCAGACTGCTGGCTAACAGCTAACAGCTAACAGCTATTCGCTTTCCAACCGCCAGACGCGCTCGGCGAGTTGCACCTCGCGCGCGCCGCCGAGCCCCCAGTCGTCGCCGTTGTGGTAGGGCACGCCCTCGACGGTCGCCATCTCGCCGTGGTGCCCCCAAGAGCGTGAGCCGCGTCTGCTCGTTCTCGCGCCAGTTGATGTCCACGCGCTCGGTCGTCCACGCCACCCCCGTGTCGAGTGTGTCGAGCCGCGCGCCGAGCAGGCGGTTGACGGTGTCCATGCCGAGCGCGGCGTCGGCGTTGGTCGCGAGCACCCACGGCGTGCGCGCGCGCCGGATGCCGACGTTCTTGGCGTGGTATTCGAGCAGCTCGACGTGCGGGTTGCGGTTGATCGCGCGGTGCGTCTCCGCCGGCACGACGTAGGCGCGCAGATTTTTGAAGCGCTCCGTCAGACCGTAGGCGAGCAGGTCGCGGCCGGCGGGCGGGTTCCACTCGACGAAGACGTACTCGCCGACGAGGTGGCGCATGTTCCACTCGATGGTGGCGTGGAGGCGCTGGCGGAAGTCCGCCATGTAGTCGTCGTTCCTGCCGACGGTGACGGCGGTGACGGCGGCGCGCGCGGAAGGGTCGCGCCGCGCGCGCGCCAGCGCGTAGTAGCCCGCGCCGCGCAGCGCGAACGAGGCGCGCTGCCGCAAACGCTCCAGGCGGTACGCCGCGCCGCGTATGCCGGGGATATTTCTGATGCCGCCGAGGGTCGTGCTCATCTTAATTCGTTAATCCTAACGCTTCTAAAATAATTAAAAATAAATTACGTCCGTCGTCATTTGTCGTGCGCCGCATTTAAAACGCCGGGTTGAGTTGTTCCAACTCCTCGGGGCGCGTCTCCGAAGGCTCGCGCCGACGATGATAGCGCAGCCGCGCAGACCACGCCTGCGCCGGTCGCTCGACGAGGCGGTAGAGCGCGTATGCCGCCGCGATGGAGACGGCGGTCGCCAGCGCGATCGCGACGAGCCGCGCGGGCAGCGACTGCGTGCCGCTCAATCTCATAAAGACGTTGAGCGCGCGCCGCCCGACGGGGCTGTGAACCAGGTAGAGCGAGTAAGAGATGTCGCCGAGGAAGCGGAAGACCCTGTAGGGCGTCCGCAGGAACAGGATCGCGCAGACGGCGGCGAAGGCGGCGGCGGTCTGCGGCAGGCTCGTCGTGGCGAGCGCCAGCGCGGTCGAGACGGCGAGCAGCAGCGCGTACTGCTGAAGAAGAGGAAGATGAAGTAGAAGATGAACGCGGGCGGGCGGATGACGAAGGCGAGCGAGCCGAGCGCGGCGAACGAGAGCAGGCGGACGCGCGCGTCGCGGCTGAAGACGAGGGGGAAGGCGAGCCCGATGAGCAGGTAGTACTGGAACTCGATCGCCAGGGTCCAGAACACGTCGCTGAGCCACGGGTAGCCGAAGAAGACGTTGACGTAGGCGAAGTGCAGCAGCACCTGCGGCAGCGTCACCTGAAAGACCTGATCTTTCTGGAAGGGCACGTACCACGAGAGCACGCCGAGCAGGATGATCAGGACGACCGTGACGACGTAGGGCGGGTCGAGACGGATGACGCGCTTGAGGACGAACGTGCCGTAGTTGCGCAGCGTGTAGCCGCCGCGGTAGAGCGAGTAGGGGATGATGAAGCCGGAGATGACGAAGAAGACCTGCACGCCGAGCTGGCCGTAGAAGCTCGCCGAGCGCAGCGCGCCGGGCTCGAGCACGCGGAAGAAGTGGTGGAAGACGACCGCCAGCGCGGCGACGCCGCGCAGAAAGTCGAGCACTTCGATTCGGTTCTTCTCGTTCGCCATCTCGGTAGTGGATCGGGAGTCGTGGCGCCTGTCAGCGCGTGGGCGCGCCCGGCGCGCGCTTGTGGAGGATGCCCCGTTTGACGGCGCTGATCGGCTTGTGGAGCAGCGGCTTCGTCGTCAGCCAGCCGTAGGAGAGCCAGGCGACGTGGCGGAAGAAGATGGGGTAGAAGACCCCGCGGTACTCGCGCGGCGGCAGGTGCCGCTTGAGCAGGCGTCGCACGGTCGGGATGTTCATCGGGGAGCGGCGATCCGTCATGAACCACCACGCGCCGCGCCACGAGTCGAAAATCTTCGACGCCTGCGGCCGCTCCTCGTTCGGGCGGTTCCAGACCATCGCCTCCGTCGCGATGAAATACCGGTAGCCCGCGCGCATGGCGCGGTAGTGGAAGTCGTGGTCAGCCCAGTAGTGCGGGAAGGCGCGCGCGTCCACCAGACCCACCTCGCGGAAGGCGTCCGCCGGGATGAGCACGCCCTGACCGCCCGGCGGGTGTCGGATCGGCAAATCTTTCACGCCCGCCAGATCGGGCGCGCTCCAGGAAGCGTGCTCCGGGTGCCACGCGGGCGGCGCGCCCAGCCACTCGCCCTCGCCCGTGCCGGGGGCGCGCACGCGCGAGCAGGCGATGGAGCGCGCGCCGTTGCGCCGGTGACTCTCGACGAGGCTCGAAACGGTCGCGGGCTCGACGCGGTTGTCGTCGTTCAGCCACACGATCAGCTCCGCGCCGCGCGTGAGGGCGTCTGTGACGCCGAGGTTGATCGCGCCGCTCCACCAGAGTTCGCCGTCGCCGTGCAGGACGCGCACCGCGGGGAACTCCGCGCGGCACTTCTCGGCGGTGCCGTCCGTGCAGCCGTCCTCGACGAGCACGATCTCGAAGTCCGCGTAGTCGCTCTTGAGCAGGCAGGCGAGCGAGACCCGCGCCTCGTCCCAGCGGTTGTGCGTGGGGACGATGACGGAGACGCGCGCGCTCGCGCGGCGTTGTGCGGCGGGGGTCGTCATTGCGTGGAATACTTTAGCAGAGTCGGGCTCAATCGGCAGGTCGGTAGAAGATCGCGTCCGCCGAGAGCAGCTCGCCCGTCCGCGGGTGGCGCAGGTGCCCGACGAAGCCGTCGAAGAGGAAGCCCAGGGCTTTCATCTCGGCGTAGAGCTCGACGAACGACGGCTGCCCTTCGTAGAGCGGCGCGAAGTTGCACTCGGTCATCACGCGCTGGCAGAGCGCGAGCGTCTGCCGCCCGCCGCGTATGACCGACAGCTCGTGACCCTGCACGTCGAGCTTGGCGAAGACGGGCGGCGTGAGCGTGAGGCGCGCGGCGACCGCGTCGAGGCGCGCGGCTTCGACGACGATCCTCGTCTCGGTCTCCGTCCCCGGAAAGGCGGCGGTGTGCGCCGGGAGCATGGGCTGGAGCGAGGACGAGTCGCGAAAGCGCGAGACGAAGAACTCGCGCTCGCCGTCCTCGTCGCTGAGCGCGAGCCGGAGCGGGCGCAACTCCGCGCGGGTCTGGCTCAGCGCGCGCAACTCCTCATAGCACTCCGGGATCGGCTCGAACGAATAGATTGTCGCGCCCGGAAAGGCGCGGAAGATTTCACGCGCGAACTGACCGTGGCTGCCGCCCACGTCGATGACGGTTCGCGGCGGCGGGTGTTGTAGCTCCGGGGAAGTGAGGAACGGATCGCGCGCGCCGAGCGACGCGAGCCGCAACTCCTCGTCGGCTTCCGCGCCCCGCCACAGCCACTGACGCAAGCCGAATCTGCGATCCAAGCCGTTCAGCGTCGCCCTGATGCTTCTGCGAACTTCCAAATCTCTACTTCGCTCCCTTCACACTTGCGCCTGCTCTTCGCCGCGCGGCTACTTCACGGCGCGATCAGTTTCCAGACGCGCTCCGCCACCGGCTCTTCCGAGTAGTCAGCGAGACCCCACGTCGGGGGGTTCCGGTACGGAAGGTTTCCACGGTACGCGAAGGCTGCGCCGAAGCGGCTGTCCACGGTGAACTCGCCCGCGCTCTGTGTCGAGGATGACTCGTGGAAGATGTGGTAGTGCAACCCGAGGTGGACGGGTTTACCGCCCACGGCGACGAGCTGAAAGAGCCCGCGCCCGTCCGCGTGAATCCTCGTGGCTCTCAGCGACTCGTCGAAGCCGCCCGCGCGCTGCCACAGCTCGCGGTGGGCGAGCATGAAGTCGCCACAGCCGTAGTCCAGTTCCTGCCTCCAGCCTCGCCTGAAGTCGACGCGGTTGCGCGCGTGCGTCAGGCTACGCTGCGTCACTGGGCGGCCGTCCCACCGCCACTCGATCCGCCGCGTGCGGAAGATCAGGTTTTCGTCCAGCAGGCGCGCGAGCCGCCGGACGCACCCGTCCCAGAAGATGTAGGCGTTCGTCACGCACACGTACTCGGAGCGCGCCCGGCGCACGCCGACGTTCTTGCCCAGTTCCTCCATGATGACCATCCGCGGGTGGTCGCACACGCGCGCGTGAACCTCCGGCGGCACGACGTAGCAGCGCAGGTGCGGGAAGTCGCGCGCGAGCGCGGGCGAGAGGAGCGGCCGGTCGGCAGGCGGGTTCCACTCGACGAAGATCATCTCGTCGCACATCACACGCGAGTTCCACTCGATCATGGCGCGGATGCGTGCCTCGTTGTCAGGCACGTAGTCGTCGTTGCGCCCCACGAAGACGGCGGCGACGGTCGGTCGGCGCGCGCCGAGCCGCCAGCCTTTCGCGAGCACGACGGGCGCGAGGTTCTTCCAGGTCTCGCGCACGTCCGCCGAGTCGCGGTGCAGCATGACGCCGCGCGAGACGGCTCGCCCGATCAGCCCGCGCAGGGGCGCGGGCGTCAATTTGCGGAACACGCTACGCATGAGTGGAAAATTACATCCTAAAGAATAATCCGGCATTTTCAACCCGCCGCGCCGCCGCGCCGCTGACGCGGCCGACGCTTTCGCAAAACCCCCTCGCAGATTTCCATCATCCGCGCGCCGTAGTCGCGCGACAGCCGCAGGCTCTCGTCGGCGATGTCTCTCTCGCCCTTCTGCTCGTGCGGGTAGTCGCGCCGCAACAAGTCAGCCAGCCCGGCCACGTCATCCACGTCGAAGAAGATCGCGCCCGGCAGGTTCAGCTCGCGCTGCGCGCGGAGATCGGAGCAGAGGAGTTGCGTGCCGAGGAGCGAGGTCTCTTCCGTGATCGCGCCGCGCCCCTCGAAGCGCGAAGGCTGCACGACCGCCGACGCCGCGCGGATGAGCGCGATCTGTTCGGCGCGCGGCAGCACGCCGAGGAAGCGGCAGTGCTCGTGCAGCCCCTGCTCGTTGACGAACATGAGCAGGCGCGTGAAGTAGTCGGGGCGGCGCGGATCGTAAGGGCGACCCGTGAAGACGACGACCGGCGGCGGCTCGCCCCGCCGCTTCAGCTCGGCGAGCGCGCGCAGGACGAGCGCGTGGTTCTTGTGCTCCCAGAACTGGTTGCTGACGAGGAAGAAGCGCTCGGGCAGTCGGTACTTCCGCCGCACCTCGCCCGGGTCGAGTTGTAGGTCTTCGTCGCGGAAGACCGGCGGGAAGCCGCAGACGTAGAGCTTGTCTTCGATCTGCGGGTGGGACGCGAGCGCGTCGGCGGCGGTCGCCGCGCTGATCGTGACGACGCCCTCGGCGTGCTCGGCGACGTGAGCCCACTGCTCTTCGCGGTGCTTGATCTCGCCCGGCTCGAAGTATTCGGGGAGGTGGCGGAACTGGAAGTCGGGGTAGGCGACGAGGAGGGGGCGGTGCGAGCCCAGCCCCTCGAACCACGCGAACGCCACCCAGAGATCGACGCCGTGCTCGGCGGCGAGGCGCGTGATGGCGGGCGCCTCCCAGCTCCGCTGGCGCAGGCGGCGGGCGACGCGCTTGACGAGCCGGCGCGCCCTCGACTCGTGGCTGTGGCGCAGCGGCACGGCGCGCACGTGCGCTGCCCCGCGGATGGTCTGCGGCAGCACGTCGTCCGTCGCGTCTATGAGGAGACAGGTCGGCGGATCGGGGAGCGTGCCTAGGCAATGCAGCGTGACCTCGAGCCAGTTCGCCCCGCCCTCATACTGTCTGCCGAACAGGCTCGCAAAGGCGATGATCATCGGTTTCGGTTAGGCGGCGCGTGACTTTTGCAGGGCGAGCGAGCTTCGTCGGACACGATCAGCCGCCTATTCTCCTGAAGACTTTCTTCCCCAGTGCCGCGAAGTCGCCTCTGCCGAGATCGCCGAGCGCGCGCCGGACAGCCGAGGTGGCGGGCGCGGTCTGCGGCTCCACCACGCGGGGCTGACCGTCGATCAGTTGTAGCCTCCCGCCGCGAGCCACGAGGGGCTGCTGCGTCCACTCCATCCACTCGGCGCCCTCTGCGAGCTTCTTGAAGACGGCGGTGCGCCCCTCATACTCCGCGACGAATTCCCACTGCGGCTGTTCGGCTAAGAAGTCGCGCAGAATCTGACCCGACCACACCCACACGTCGTCGACGATGACGTGCCCGCCCTTCTTCAGCCTGCCGGCGGTGTAGAACCAGTCGATGTAAGGGGCGGGGAAGCCGTGGCGGCCGTCGATGAGCACGAGATCGAGCGGCGGCAGCGCGAGCGTGGGGAGCACGGTCTCGGACGGGCTCTCGATGAAATCGATCTGCGCCGTCGCGATGCCGCGCTCGCGGCAGTAGCTCTTGAGAATCTCGAACTCGGAGCCCGCCGGGGAGATCGCGAAGTGGCGCGAGCCCGTCAGCGCGAACGCGACGGTCGAGAGCCCGCACCCCGTCTCCAACGTGGCTGACGACTGATCGGCGTTGTCGCGAATGAACCTGAGGCCGTCGGTCGTGAGCCCCATGACGATGAGCTGCCCCGCCTCATTATGCGGCTTGGGCGGATCGTTCAGCACCTGATCTAAGTTCATAGAGAGTCCTCAGCTCCCCGCCTCACTTCCGCTCCGCTCCGCGCCGCGCGCGCAGCCTGTGACCGAAGGCGGCGCCCAGAAGTCCGTTTTTGATCACGGCGGCGAGGCGGCGCGGGCGAAGAACAGCCGAAGGGCGGGAGCGGGCCGCCTGCGCGAGCAGGGGCAGCGCCTCCCGAAACCGCCCGCCCGTGGCGAGGCTGTGGTAAGTGTCGAGGCACGAGTTCGCGTGCTGCGTGCGCTGCTCGGATATGTTCTCGCGGACGCGCGAAATCTGCTCGGAGATGACGGCGTGATAACTGTAGCCGAGGTGTGCGTCTATCGCCTCGTAAGTCCTGACGTGCTCGCGCAGCCGCTGCAAATAATTCAGCCGCGACCAGATGCCCGCGCCGTGCACCCTGTAGGCAGCCATCACCTCGTTGATGTAGTCGAGGCTCCCGTGTTGGGCGAGCAGCATGAACATGATCCAGTCGGCGCTCCTGACCGTGTAGTAGCAGTCGGGCAACTCGCCCAAAAGGTGGTTGCGGAAGAGGATGGTGCAGGGGATGAGAAAGTTCCCGGCGGCGATGTCCTCGAGCGTCGAAATCGCTTTCTGATCGGGGGCGCACAGCCTGCGCGGCGGCTCGGAGCCGTCTTCGTAGAACATGGTGGCGTCGTGGAAGCAGAGGGAGCACGCGGGGTGGCTCTCCAGGTAGTCCACCTGCTTTTGCAGCTTGCGCGGGTCCGTCCAGTAGTCGTCGCCTTCCAGCAGGGCAATGTACTTAGCCTCGCTCTGCCTGAGCAGCCTCACGCCGACCCGATCCCTGTCGAACGCCCCGACGCGCGGCGAGAACAGAAAAGCTTCGATCCGATCCGGGTATCTCTCGGCGTATGAGCTGATGATCTCTCTGGCGCCGTCCGTCGAGCAATCGTCGCCGATCAGCAGCCTGTAAGCGAAATCGGTCTCCTGCGCCAGCACGCTCTCAATCGCCTGCGCGATAAACTTCTGATGATTGTACGTCGGCATGACGATGTCGACGAGTGGTACTGATCCGATGGTCATAATTTTTATCCGCCACCGTCTTAGGCAAGACTGCTATCACCGCACGGCTTTCAGCACTTACCCCGCGGCGCGCGTGAAGGTTCGGCGGACGAGCGGGCGGAACTCATTTGGTTGCAGGTTGATACTAGCGGAAAAGGGCGAATTACTAAAACGCGGAGCGCGCGGCTGGCGGCATTCGGCTCAGCGGCTCGCGAAGTCGGCGTAGGAGTTGTCCCGCTCGTTGACGACCTCGACCGCGATGTAAGCCTCGGAAACCTGGTAGAAGGTCTCCGTGTTCTTCTCGAGAGTGAGGTAGCCGTGGGCGAAGCCTTCGGGGACGAAGAACATGCGGCGACTCTCGGCAGTCAGCTCGACCCCGACCCACCGCTTGAAGGTGGGCGAGTCGCGCCTCAGATCAATCGCCACGTCGTAGATCGCGCCCGCCGTGCAGCGCACCAGCTTCGCCTGCGCGCGCGGCGACGACTGGAAGTGCATCCCGCGCAGCGTGCCCCTGCTCAGGTTGAAGGAGATGTTGCACTCCTCCAGGCGCGGGCTCAGCCCGTGCCGCTCGAACTCGCCCCGGGAGAAACTCTGCGCGAAGAAGCCCCGCTCGTCGGCGAACCTCTCCGGCTCGATGATGAATGCGCCTTTCAGGCTCGTCTCGATGAAGATCATCTACGCTTGATTCAACCAGCCGGGCGCGCGATGTCCCCCGCCCCCGCGTGCGGCTCGCGCCCGGCGGCGACCTTTCAGTGTGAGCCCATGTGGGCGCTGATCTCAGCCCCGTTCGCTAAGACGTGACGGATGATGCCGCAGACCTTGCCGATCTCCGACTGGCTCACGCCCGTCCCCGTCGGCAGGCAAAGCACGCGGTTGGTAAGCCTTTCGGTTTCGGGCAGGAGGAGTCCGGCGTGCGGAAAATATGAGCGGTAAGGCTCCATGCGGTGACAGCCGGGGTAGAAGTAGCGGCGCGCCAGAACTTTTTCCGCGTGCAATATTTCCATCAACTGATCGCGCGTGACGACGGTTTGCCTCTCCTCGATCTCCAGGACGACGTATTGATAGTTGTTCTTTTCTTCCCCGTCGTAAACCATCATGCTGACGCCTTCGAGTCCCTCAAGCTCGCCGCGGTATTGCTCATAGTTGCGGCGGTTGGCGCGTCGCCGAAGCCGCCGACCGCCTGACCCTTGTAGGAGCAGCCGATGGCGTGCGCGGAATCGAAAAGCAGCTTGAGCCCGCGCCGATCCGCGACCTCGCTCAGCGCGTCGATGTCGCAGGCGCGCCCCCAGAGGTGAACGCCGATGATGCCGGTGGTGCGCGGCGTGATCATCTGTTCCACCCTGCGCGGGTCGAGCGTGTGCGTGCGCGGGTCGATGTCGCAGAAGACGGGGGTGATCTCCTGCCACTGGAGGGCGTGCGCCGTCGCCACGAAGGTGAACGAAGGGACGATGACCTCGCCCGTCATCCCGAGCGCGCGAATCGCGATCTCGAGCGCGACAGTCGCGTTGCACACGGCGATGCAATGCCCGACGCCCGCGAACTCCGCGATGCGCTGCTCGAGCTCCCTGACGTAGCGCCCGCCGTTGGTGAGCCAGCGACGATCTAGGATGTCGCCGACCCGCTCTTCAAACTTCCGCCGGTTCCCGATGTTCGGGCGTCCGACGTGCAGGGTCTCTTCGAAAGCGGGCGCGGCGCCGAAGATCGCCAGCTCGCTCAAGGCAGATGTTAAAGGCATGTCTGATAGTCTCCGCAGTCGGTCGCGCGGGAGTGGGCTCGCGCCTGCCCCCGCCGCCTAAACCCACAGGACATCGGGCGCGAGCCGACGCGCCGCGCAAGCTCACGAAGCGAGTGCGGCGTAGCCGAACCCGTCGCGACCGAAATAGTTGCCGCTGTAGAACATGTAAGTCTCGCCCTCAACGTTCACGACGCACGGGTAACAGACCATCTCCGAGTCCCACCCGTGCGCGGAAGGCTTCAGCTCGCCGAGGCTGTCGTCGCGATGCCAATTCGTCAGGTCGTCCGACCACGCCAGCCCGATTCGATACCCGCGCTCCGAGTTGCGAAAATCGAGCCCGCACCGGTAACAGAACCACATGTAGAAGCGTTCGCCGATCCTCATCGCCGAGGGGTTCGTCTGGCACTCGTATTCGACCCTGGTCGGGACGCACGGGACGCCGTCCCTCTGCCAGTTGACGCCGTCGCCAGAGGTCGCGTGCATCAAGACGTAGATCGACTCCAAATGCCCGTCCTGTTGTTCCAGCCATTCGACGCCCGAGCTGTACCACATGTGATACGTGTCGCCCTGCCTGAAGACGACGGGACTGTTTTGCAGGAACGGCTCTTTCAACGTGCGCCCGAAGAGGGGTCCCACGCCGAGGCGCCGGAAGGTGAAGCCGCCGTCGTCGCTCTTCGCCATGCCGATGGCGTGCGTATAAGGAGCGCCCTGGCAGCGCATCCAGCCGACGTAGTAGAGCCAGACCTCACTCCCCGCGAGCAGGGCGCAGCCCGGCATCACTCCGAATTGATCGAACGCGCCGTGACCGCCCAGAGGGAGAATCGGGCGGTCGTGCACGTAAATGACCTTGCCGGGATCACGTTTTTCGAGATCGACGAAGGTCGTCACGGCGGCGAAATTGCCGTCCCCGTCCTTTCGCGGTCGGCAGGTGAAATAGACCCGCAAGCGGTCTTCGAGAATCAGGACGGAGGGGTTCTGCGCGTGGCTCTGCATCCACTCGTAGCGTCCGTCGGGCGCAAACACCAGCCCCCTCTTCTCCCAGCGAAATTCATTCCCCATCGTTGTTTTCTCCCGCTTGTTCCGCGTCGCCCAACTCGCTTTTAGCCGCCTCGCGGACAACCCCGTCGAGCCAATCATGCATGCTTTTGCCCGACTTGTCTCTCGCACGCTGCGCGAGCGCGTAGGTCTCCGGCGCGACCCCCTCGAGCCTCCCGTAGTAGCGCGAGCGCAGCGTGCCGCCGCGACGCCCTGGGATTTCGAGATCGAAGTCCGCCTTCGGCTCGCCTTCCCCCACGACGAACTCGATGAGGTAGTAGACGCCGCCGATGATCCAGCGCACCGCCACGTCGCGCGCTTCGACGGGCACGTGCTCGAAGGGGATGGCTTTCTTAAACAGGGGGTTGTTGTTGAGAAGTATGCGCCCGTACTCCGTCTCGTAGAGCCACGGCGGCATGCTCTCGTCGCCGGCGACGACTTTCGCCCCGACCTTTGCCACGCGCACGATCTCCTTCAAGCTCTGCGCGATGTCGCCGAAGACTCCGAGCCCGCCGAAGCTGAACACGGCGTCGAAGTAGTCGTCAGGGAAAGGGAGATAACACGCATTGGCGACGGCGAACTCCACGGGGACGGAGACGCCCCTTAACTTTTCCTTGCAGCGCAGCAGCATCGAGCGGCTGATGTCGCTTAAATAAAGCTGCCCCTCCGCGCCCAACTCACCGGCGATGATCTCCGAGTCGCGCCCGGTTCCGCAGGCGAGCTCGAGGACGCGGGAGCCCGGTTGCAGATCGAGCAACTTGACGAAATCCCTGCGAGCCTTCTGCTCGTCGACGTACTGGATGCGGAACGATAGATTCGCCACGTCGTCGTAAACGTCGGCGACGCCGTCATAGTAATCCAGAGTCTCTTTCTGTTCGCCTTCGAGCATGGGCGGGAAGATCAGCGCGGGGATGCCGTCGCGGATCGCATACTCCCGCCCGCGCTCATCGACGAGCTTCCCCGAAACCACTTCGCCGCCCTCCGTCTCCTCCGGGATGCACGCCAACTTTTGCCGCGTCTCCGGACTGACGTAGATATTGCGCTCTTGATTCATCACTCCTCCGATTTCACTGTTCCTATCCCGCCTGCTAAAAATTCTACCCGCCTAAAAACTAAGCTGACATCTCGCCATGCCCGCCAAACTCGATGGGTGTGTTGAAGGAGTAGAAAGAGTAGCGGCTGACTTCGTCGAACTCCAGCTTCTGCGCCAGCTTCATCGAACCCGCGTTGGCGACAAAGCAGTCCCACGTCGGCGTGATACCCTTCGCCAGACACTCCCTGATGAACTGCCTCGCGACCAGACTCGCCAGCCCGCGCCCCCTGTGTTCCGCGTCGGTCAGGACATCGACTTCCGCGAATCCGTCGGCGACAGCCGCCGCGTAGCAGAGACTAACTACCTCCCCGTCTTTGACGAGACACACGCCCAGACCGTGCTCGACGAAATCCTCGACCGACGACCAGAAGCGCGTGCCGAGCTCGATGCCGAACTTCTCCGTCTTCGTGACGAGTTCTTCGTCCAGCTTCTTCAGTTCGAAACCCGCCGGGCACTGCTCCGTCTCGCCGAGCCAGGCGGCGCGCCCCCGACGAAACTCGAACCTCGCGCGCTCGCGTCGCCTGATCGACTCCGGGGCGAGGGCGTCGAGCCTCTGTTGCCAGCGCGCGGGCGGCGCATACCACAGCAGGTAAGTCGGGCGGAGCGCGCCCGTGGTGTTGAGTAGCTCGGCGAGCCCCGCGTCGAACGGTTCGTCATGTTGCGCCCCCACGACGCACGTGAAGCCGAAGTTGTTGACGATCACAGCCGCGCGCGGGCGCTCCGGTTGGTCAGCAAACACCTGCCCGCGCTGCCGATTCTGGACGACGGCGGAGATGAGCGGAAAGCGTGCGCCGCTCGCCCGGTAGAGCGGCAGGACGTGCGGGAAATCATCCGGCTTGAGTTCGACAATCATCAGTACACCCTCAAGGTGAGGCTTTCGCCCTGCCCGTCGCGGCGCGCGCCGCATCACTCCACCTCCGACCGAAGCAACGACAGAAGCGCGGCTCTCGCCGAAAGCCGCGGGGGCGGCGCGACGCCCTCTCACCATCGAGCCTTATTTCATCTTCGTGAGTCGCAGAAAGGTGGAAGAATCGAGTCGGAACTTGGGCGTGTCGGGCGCGATGTGGACGCTCTTCGGCGCGACGCTCTTGGTGATGAGCGTGCCCGCGCCGATGAAGCTCTCACGCCCGACGGTGATCTCGTGACCGAGCGTGGCGCTGACGCCGATGAAGCAGAAGGGCTCGACCGTCGTCGTGCCGGAGATGACGACGTTCCCGGCGATGTAGCAGTGATCCCCGACGCTGGCGTGGTGCCCGATGTGATTGCCGCTCCAGATGAAGACGTTGCTCCCGACCTTCGAGCACGGCTGGATGACGGCGAACTCGAGGACGAAACAGTTGTCGCCGATCTCCACCCCGCCGAAGTTCGACGCGCGCGAGCTGACGTAGCTGATCAGTTCGTAGCCGCGCGCCTTCGCCTCCTCGTACTTCCGCGCCCGCAGCTTGTTCAAGTCTTGATAGCCGACGGCGACGAACATCTTGAACTCGCCGGGCGGGTACATATGCCTCGTCGGCAATCTTCCCCGCCCCGAATATGACGACCTTGCTCATTGTCTCTAAAACCTTTCTTCAATTCTCCCGCGCGAGATACTTTTCCGCCAGACCTTTGCGGTCGACTTTGCCGTTAGGATTTTTCGGCAGCGCCTCTTCGCGGTGGAAGACGGAGGGGATCATGTAGTCGGGGATCATCCGCCTGAGCTCGGCGCGCGCTCTCTCGGCGTCAAACTCCTGCCGCGCGGCGACGACAGCCACGATGCGGCTCAGACCGTTGACGCTCGTGTGCAGCGCGGCGGCTTCCGAGACGTAATCCAGCCGGTTGAGCGCGCCCTCGATCTCTTCGAGCTCGATGCGATAGCCCATGTGCTTGATCTGGTTGTCCCTGCGCCCCTGTATGTAGAGCTTGCCGTCGGCGGGGTCGAGGCGGACGAGGTCGCCGGTCTTATACATCAGCTCTCGAAACTTGTCGTTCGCGGGGTTCTGCACAAAGCTCGCGCCCGTGCGCGCCTCGTCGTTGTAGTAGCCCCGCCCGAGGTTCGGGCCGGTCAGGCATAGCTCTCCGGTCTCGCCCGCCGCGACGCCGCGCCCCTCTTCGTCGAGAATTAGAAACCCGAAGTTGTCGGCGATGCTTCCGAGGGGCGGGAGACCCAGCGGGTCTTGGAAGTCGTCAGCCGTAATCTTGTAGGAGGAACAGATACAGGTGCATTCGGTCGGGCCGTAGACGTTGAAGAGCTCCGACGAGTCGGAGTAGGTCTCGTAGAGCATCTTCAGCTTCGCCTTCGGGTAGCCTTCGCCGCCGAAGACGAAGCGGCGAATCGAGCGCAGGTGTTTGCCGTCAGCCGCCCTCATCGTCTGCAAGAAGATGAGCAGCGACGGCACGGAGAACCAGAGCGTGCAGCCGGCGGCGTCGATCTTTTCGACGAGCAGCTTCGGGTCTTTGACCTCCTCTTTCGAGAAGGGCACGAGGCGCGCGCCGGTGAAGAGGGCGGTGTAGAAATCGAAGACCGAGTTGTCGAAGTAAAGCGCGTTGACGTTCGTCAGCACGTCGTCGGGCGTGACGCGGAAGGTCTCGCGCCCCCATTCGACGAGGTTCAGGACGTTCGCGTGCGTCATCACCGCGCCCTTCGGGAAACCGGTCGAGCCCGAGGTGAACATGATGTAAGCCGGGTGCGCGCCCGTCACGCGGCGCGTCTGCGGTAGGTTCGCGTCGGCAAACTCGCCGCTCGCGCGCGCGAGCTGTCCCGTGCCTTTCTCGAAAGTTTCAACGCCGAGATCGGCGACGATCTTTTCCAGCTTGTCCAGCAGCCCGCGCTCAGCCAGCATTAGTTTGGGGCGGCAGGTTTCGAGAATCCGTTGCAGGCGCTCGGCGGGGATGTCCGGGTCGAGGACGCAGTAGAGCGCGCCGATCTTCAGGCACGCGAGCATACACGCGAAGGTCTCGCTCGACTTCACGCCGGAGAGGCAGACCACCTCGCGCGGCGTGACGCCTCGTCCGAGGAGCCAGCGCGCCAGGCGGTTAGCCGCGCGGTTGAGGTCGTCGTAGCTGACCGTCTCACGTTCGCCGAACCAGATGGCCGTCTGGCGCGCGCGCTGCTCCACGATGCTCTGAAATCGGATGCCGAGGTTGTATGCGTACATGCGTCGTCCGTCGGTCGCCCCGCGCGGCGCTCGAGCCTGCGCGCGGGAAGCGTCCTTCGAGCCCGGCTCAGATGACCAGCCCGCCGTCGAGCTCGAAGACTTTGCCGTTGAAGAAATCGTTCTCGATGAGGGCGAGTATGCCGTCGGCGATCTCTTCGGGCTTGCCGAGGCGTTTGAGCGGCACGCGCTTCAAAGTCTCACGCAACACGGCTTCGCTGATAGCCTCTTTCGTGGATTCGGTCTCGGTGAAGCCGGGCGCGACGGCGACGACGCGGATGCCCATCGGGCTCAACTCCTTCGCCCAGGTCGCCGTCAGGGCGTTCACTCCCGCCTTCGCCGCGGAGTACGCCGACTGCCCGGCGTTGCCCGCCGCCGAAACCGAGCTGACGTTGACGACGACGCCCTTCGTCCGCGTCGCGATCATCTTCTCCACCACGACCGAGGTCATGTAGAAGACCGAGCTCAAGTCGGCTGCCAGCACCTTATCCCACATCGCGGCGTCGTGGCGCTCGACGCCGGACATCGTAATCCTGACGAGCGGGGCGCTATAAAGAATGCCGGCATTATTAACGAGCACGTCAGCCGCGCCGAACTGCTCGTGATAGCGGCGCGCGACCTCGGTCACGTGCTCGTAGCTCGACACGTCGCACTCGAAGCAGTTGACGCCCGCGTGCCGCGCGCGCAACTCAGCGAGTCCCTGCGCGTTGAGGTCGAAGACCGCGACGGAGGCTTCCATCGCGACGAGTTTCTCGACCAGCGCGCGCCCGAGTCCGCGCACGCCGCCCGTCACGATCACTTTTTTACCGCGCGCGTCCATCTAACTGACGGCGCTCCTCTCGCCGAGCACGCGCTTGATTTCGCGCACGCTCCGCATCGCCACGATCTCGTCCAGAGTGAGCTCGATGCCGAACCTCTCTTCGAGCGCGACGACGAGTTCCATGTGCTTCAGGGAATCCCACACCTCCACGTCCTGCATCGACAGATCGTCGCTGATTTTTGACGCCGGTATCTGTAAGACTTCGGCTAACAGGCTCTCCACCTTTTCGTCCACGTTAAGAAAATCTCCCTTCCGACTCTTAAATCTTTTGTCCCCCGGCGAGCACTCCTCAGCGAAACTCGCCGAGGCGATAAGCGGGGAAGTATGCGGTCGGCGGCGCGTTCCTCGCCGCGACTAATTCTTCGTAGCCCTTGCGGTCGAAAATCCTGCCGCAGAAATACGCCGTGCGGACGCCGCTCGACCAACCCTCTTTGAAACGGCTCAAGCCCGACGCTGTCTCTCCGGCGCCCGCCGCGCCGCCCAGATTCAACCAGCGCAAGCCGCGCCCGGCGAAATACTCCAGGGCGTGGCTGAAGAGCGCGAAGGAGGCGCGCAACTCGTAGCCGCGCGCGCTATAAGCCCCGAGGTGGTAGTAAGCCGCGTCGCCCTGAACGTACCACAGCAGCATCCCGGTCGTCGTTTCGCCCTCCGTCGCGCGCAGCGCCACCATCCCCGGCACGCCGAGTTGTTTGGCGAATGATTCTTTCGAGAAAGCCGCGACGCCTTCGATGGCATGTCGCTCGGACAGCACGCCGTAGAGAGCCGTCCATTCGTCGAGCGCGTCGGGCGCGCGCGCATACCGCTCGACGGACAATACCCTCCGTGCCTTGCGCGCGTTGCGCCGGTGGTGCGCGTGGACGAAGCTGTCCGCGGGCAGACCGAGATCGACGACGAAGTGCTGCTTGAAGGGCGCGACCACGTCACGGAAACATTCCTTCAGGTAGGCTTCGTCGTATTCGCCGAACGGGTCGGCGACCAGGGAGACGCTCACCAGGTCGTCGCCCACGGCGTCGAGGTCAGACCGGAGTTGCGACCAATCCGGGCATGAGAAGATCGGGTAGCATCCCATCGCATCCCGGCGACCGGAGCCCGGTATCTCTCGCTCTAAGAGCCACGCGCCGCAACGCGCCAACTGCCGAGGCGAGCCGAATTCAGCCAGCGATTCGGCGTAAGCAGGGTGCATGTAGCCGCTAAGCAGGTCAAACCCGCGAGGGCGTGGGCTACCGGCGTGGGCTGCGGCGATGTTCGTCTGAGGGCTAATTGACTTTGGGGCTGGCAAAAAGGATTGTCTCCTCGCCGTAGATAGTGAAGTGATCCAGAAAGAAGTCGTAGCCCACACCCAGCCCGTCGAGGTAGTTCGGGATGTCGACCAGATCAGTCTCCCTGTGGTAGAGCGAGATCGCCAGCTTCGGCTTAAAAGTGCGAATCGTCTCCCGCGCGCCGTGTAAGGCTTTCAGCTCCGCCCCCTCAATGTCCATTTTGATGAAGTCCACCTTGGGCAGGTGTTGCCGCCTCACCAGCTCGTCGATTGAGAGCGTGGACACGCGACACGATTCCTGCTGGTTATAGAGCAGGGAGCTTCCGGGCCCGTTCGAGGAATAGTTCAACACCTCGTCCGACGTGTCCCACAACGCGCGCGGGACGATCTCGACGCGCTCGCCGAGTCCGGGGTTCAAGCTAAGGTTACGCTCCATCACCTCCATGTTTTCGGGCGTGAACTCGAAAGTGTAAACCTTCCCGCGCGCTCCGACGGCGTGCGCGAAATAGAGCGCGGTGTCGCCCCAGCAGCCGCCACCGTCGATCACGTAGTCGCCCTCCTCAGCCTTGATCGCCGGATTTCGTTTCCCGTACTCGTATTGTTTGAGCATGAACGTCACGAAGACGCCGCCGGGGAGGAAGTAAAGCTCGAGGGGGTATCCGATGGCGTCGAGCCCGAAGTGGTTCAACTTCCAACCTTTGAATTTTATGCTCACCGTCTCGCCGCTCTTGATGAGAGAGCGCGCCGACTCGCGCTCCGACCAGTAGTCCCCGGAGTTCAGGGGCAGCTTCGCCTTCTTGTGTCCGAGTATCCGGTAGGCGATCACCTTGACGAGCATCGCCTTCGAGTGATCGTCCGCGAGCAGTTCGTAGAGCGCCGAGAGTTCGCCGAGAGAGCCTTCGAGGCGCGAGACGTTTTGCAACTGCTGGCTGACATCGCTCGGCACGATGGCGACTTTGCTGGAGAACAGTTTGTTGAAGTTGGCGAGGAGCGAACCCTTGAGGGATGATTTATAAGCGCCGAAGCGCTCGGCGTCCCAGTTGTCGGGCCCGTACCAGTTGATCATGTCGCCCATCAGCTCCTGCATCAGCGCGATCACGAAAGCCGGCTTGCCGACGCCCGCGCCCGCCGCCGGCTTACTCACGTTCGTACTCATAAATATCCTCATCTGCGGTAACGCTCTCTGAAACCCACTCCAGCTTCGGGCGAATAATGCCGGGCCACTTCCCGAACCAGCTCCCGCTCCGCGGCGCCTCGCTCACTTCGAACACGAGGATGTCAGCCTGATAACAGAGCGTGTTGGAAGTGTCCTCGACGATCTGGATGGCGACGCTGTAAGCGCCGTCGTTGAGGAAGTTCGCCGGAATCTTTACGACCTGCCGGAGCAGACCGCGCGGTCGCGGCTCGACCTCCGACGCCGTGGCGAAGACGTAGCTGCCCTCGACCGTGTACAAGTGCATCGTAAAGTTTAAGACCGCCTCCGGCACGTAGTTCCAGAACTCGAACTCCACCTGGAGGGGCGTCTCAATCGTCATCTCGCCGTTGCCATCGCCCGTGAGCGGCTTCACGTTCGCCGAGCGGATTCGCACCTTCTCGTTGCCGGGGGCGGTGGACGGGTCTTCCCAGAGCTGTTCGAGGGCGACGACGGTTCCGCGCTGCGTGTAGATGGGGATGATGCGGTCGGCGTCGCCGTCTTCGATGATCCGCCCTTTGTCGAGCCAGAGCACCCGCTCGCACAGACTCCTGACGGCAGTCATGTTGTGGCTGACGAAGAGCACCGTCCGCCCGGCCCTCGCGACATCCCCCATCTTCCCGATGCACTTCTTCTGGAATGCCGCGTCGCCGACGGCCAGCACCTCGTCGACGATTAAAATTTCCGGCTCGAGGTGCGCGGCGACGGCGAAGGCGAGGCGCGTGTACATGCCGCTTGAGTAATGCTTAACGGGCGTGTCAATGAACCGCTCGATCTCGGAGAATGCCACGATCTCGTCGAACTTGCGCGTGATCTCGGCGCGCTTCATCCCGAGCATCGCGCCGTTGAGGAAGGTGTTCTCGCGCCCCGTCAGTTCGGGATGAAATCCCGTCCCGACTTCGAGCAGGGAGCCGACGCGCCCGTAGAGGTCAGCCCGCCCGGTCGTCGGCTCGACGATGCGCGAGAGAATCTTCAGCAACGTCGATTTGCCCGCGCCGTTGCTCCCGACGAGTCCGAGCACCTCGCCCGGTTGCACCTCGAAGTTAATCCCCTCGAGCGCCCACACGACGGGACTCTGCGCGCGCCGGCGCAACCGCCCGAGCGGGTTGCGGACGACCCCCGCGAGCGCGTCGCGCAAGGTTTGGTATGACACCTCCTGCGCGCCGATACGGTACTGCTTCGAGAGGTTCTCGACTTTGACAATCGGCTTCATCGCTGATCTTAGATAACGTCGGCGAAACCTTTCTCGACGCGGCGGAACATGAACGCGGAGTAGACGAGTAGCACGAGCGTGACGGCGGTGGAGACGGCGAGCGCGAAGCGGTTGAACGTGCCGCCGAGCAGCGCGACGCGGAAGCCGTCGATGATGCCGACGAGCGGGTTGAGCGAATAGAGCCAGCCCCACCTCCCCAACTTGGCGAAGACGAGACCCGGAGGGTAGACCACCGGCGAGACATACATCCAGAGCTGGATGAGCACCGGCAGCGCGACGCCGATGTCCCTATATTTCACGTTCAGAGCCGAAAGCAGCATCCCGCAGCCGAGCGCGAGCAGCATCGTCAGGGAGACGAGCGGCAGCAGCATCAGCACGTTCCACGTCAGCCCGACGCGATAGTAAACGAGCAGCCCCGCCAGGATCACGAACGCGATGGCGAAATCCACGAGCCGACCGGCCACCGCCGCCGTCGGCACGATCAGGCGCGGGAAGTAGACCTTGGTAATTAAGTGGGCGTTGGCGACGAGACTGTTGGCGCTGGCTGTGACGGCGCTCGAAAAGAACATCCAGGGCAGCAGCCCCGCGTAGGCGAAGAGCGCGTAAGGAAAACCGTCGGACGGGACGCGCACCAGCATGCCGAGAAAGACCGTGAAGATGAGCGTAATCATCAACGGCTGGAGCACGACCCACGCCACGCCCAGAAGAGTCTGCTTGTAGCGCACTTTCAGATCGCGCCACGTCAGGAAATAGAGCAACTCGCGGTACGCCCAGAGGTCGCCGAGGTCGAGCGCGCTCCAAGGCTTGCTCGGCTGGATCGTCACCAGTGGCTCGTCCGGCAGGGCGTGCGCCGGCGGATCGTTCGGCGTCGTTCTAACGGGGGGCGAGGCTGGGGTGTTGTCGATGGATGGCTCCAGCGCACCTGCGCTGTTGCTTGAGGTAGTACTCATTCAATGAGGTCTTCGCCGCCCGCTCGCGCTCAAGAAGTCTCTCTTTTCAGAATTAAGGGGAGTTAGTTTAGCACACGCTAGGTGCGCGTCAAGCGGGGCACAGGCGCGGGGGCCGGGCGCGGGGCGCGGACTGGTCGTGGGGGAAAATAACTACCCCTGCCGCGCGCCTCTGGCGAAGCGCGCGGCAGGGGTAGTGTCGCAGGAGACTAGGGCCGCGCCTTAGCTCGGGCCGACCCCCGTGCCGAGCACCGCGCCGTTCGCCTGGTTGTTGCCATACGACAGTACCTGCCCGCCACCCGCCGTCGTGAACAGCGTCGTGTTGTTCAGGAAGGTGGTGTTCGAGACGCGGATGATGGTGTTGGCGGTCGAAGCGTTAACGCCGGTGGCGTTGCCGCTGATGACGCAGTGGTCGACCGACACCTCCGTGGTCCCGGCCGAGTTTTGGATCGCGAAGACCCCCGCCGCGCCGATCGAGCTGATAACCGAGTTGGAGATCACGGCCTTGACGTTGCTGCCGAAATTCATGCCTTGGCCGCAGTTACTCACGCGCGTGTTGGAGATCGAGACCTTCATGCTCGTCGACGCGCCGTTCAGGGCGGCGTTGGGATCAACGACGATGCCGGCGGCCGCCATGTTCCTGACGGTCGTGTTGTTGACGGTCAGGACGCCGCCGCCTTGCCGGAAGTCCTCGATGCCGCGCCCCGGGTTGCCGAAGGAGCCGTCGATCACGCAGTCCTCGACCGCCACCTCGGTGCCGATCGCCGCGGCCCCGCCGCTGATGCGGATGCCGCGCAGGCCGGAGGAGGCGGCGCTGGAACCGCCCGAGCCGTTGATGTTGAGGTTGCGGAGGCGGACGGACTTCTGCGACTCGCCGACCGAGGTGAAGTTATCGAAGGCGATGGTAACGCCGTTCGTCGCGGAGTGGAGGATCGAGCCGTAGCCCTGCCCCTGCGTGCCCTCGATGGTGATCGACTTGGTGATGGTTATCGCGCCGAAGCCGCCCGGATCGAGCGTGCTGATCTCGCCGTGAACGGCCGTCTTCGAGATGGCGCCCGCGTAGGTCTTGCAGGGGGCGGTGCGGCTGCAGGGGTTGACGTCGTCGCCGACGCCCGAGACCCAGGTGCGTGTGGCCTGCGCCTGAGCGCCTGAGGATAGGGCCACGATGAAGGCCATCACGGCAAAGGCGGTCAGAGTGAAACGAAACTTGCTCATCTTGTCTCTCCTTTTTTGCTCAAAGAGTCTCAAGTAATAGCCAGACGCCAGATAAGGGCTCCCGGGCTGTTTCCGTGAGGACAGGAAGCTTTCCTGTCGAGATCAACTGTTTGATGTTAAGAGCTGGCGGGGCGTCCCGGCGTGCCGGGACGCCCTTCTACTCCTACTTGAACTTGAACTGGGCTTTGTGCTCGCTGCCGTCGTTCAGCTTGACGACGAGCAGGCGGCACGTCCCGGCCCAAGAGTTCTCGGTCTTCCAGTTATAGTGGTACTGGTCAGAACCGGCGTCGTAAGTGAGTGTGCTGCCTCCGGAGGTCACAATCCCCTCAAGGTCGGAGACCGGGGCGGACGTGCTGCACGCGACCTGCTGCGACGCCGGGAAGCCGGCGGCGAAGATGCTGAGTCCCTTGTTGCCGCTCAGGTTGAACTTCAAGGGCACGGCGCGCCCGGCGTTGACGCTGTTCAACACCGGCAGGTTACCCACCGGCGAGAAGAAGCCGGTGAAGTTGTAGAGCACCGTCACGGTGAAGCTGCACGAGGAGGTGTTGCCCGAGTCGTCCGTGGCGGTCGACGTCACGGTGGTCGTGCCGACGTTGAAGACCGAGCCGGAGGCCTTGTCGGTCACCACCGGCACGCTCGCGTCGCAGGAGTCGGTCGCCGTCGGCGCGGAGAAGTTCACGGTCGTCGAGGTGGCCGTGGAGTTCGCCGGGAGCGTGACGACGATGTTGGCCGGGCAACTGATGACCGGCGCGGTCGTGTCGACGACGGTCACGGTGCGCGTGACCGTCGTGGCCGCGTTGCCCGAGTCGTCCGCCGCCGCGTAGCTGATCGTGTACGTGCCGGGCACGTTCACGTCCACCGAGCCCGAGGCCGTGACCGGGACACTAGTGTCGCAGCTATCCGCGGCCGTCGCTCCCGGATCGGCGAACGAGGTGTGGCACTCGACCGTCATCGTGCCCGCGCCGTTAAGCGTGATCACGGGGCGGGTGGTGTCCACGACGGTGACGGTGCGCGTGACCTGAATGGCCGCGTTGCCCGAGTCGTCGCTCGCGTTGTAGTTGATCGTGTACACGCCCGGCGTGTTCACGTCCACCGAGCCCGAGGCCGTGACCGGGACGCCGGCGTCGCAGCTATCCGCGGCCGTCGCTCCCGGATCGGCGAACGAGGTGTGGCACTCGACCGTCATCGAAGACGCGCCGCTGAGCGTGATGACGGGCTTGATGGTGTCAACGACCGTCACGGTGCGCTGGGCGGTCGCGGTGTTGCCCGCGCCATCCTTCGCCGTGTAGGTGATCGTGTAGGTTCCGGGGACGTCCGGGTTGAAGCCGCCCGAAGTCGTCACGGTGACGGGGGCGTCGTTGCAGTTGTCGCCCGTCGTCACGCCCGGATCGGCGAACGAGGTGTGACACTCGTGCGTCATCGAGCCCCCGCCGACGAGCGCGACGGTCGGCGGCGTCGGGTCAATGACGGTGATCGTCTGCACGGAGCTGGCGGAGTTGACGCCGTCGCTGGCCGTGAAGGTGCGCTTGATGAGGTACGGATCGGCGGCGGAGCCGGAGCCGGTGCGCGGCGCCTCGGAGACCGTCACCGTCGGCGTGACGCCGCAGTTGTCAACCACGGGGCCTCCGTCCGGCAGGTTGTCGTTGGTACCGGTCGCCTGCGACGGATCGGCCGCGGGCACCTCGCTCAGGCAGGTGTATTGCGCGTCCGCCGGAGCCCTGATGGCCGGCGGCGAGTTCTCGGTAACCGTCACGGTCTGCGTGTCGGTCGCCGTGTTGCCGCCCGCGTCGGTCGCCGTCCAGGTGATGGTCGTCGTGCCGACGGGGAAGAAGTTGCCCGCGGGCACGCCGGTGCGGGTGATGTTCACCGTGCAGCCGCCGTCCTCAGCCTCGGCCCTCCCCAGAGCGGCTTCGCTGACCACGACGCCGCACGTGGCACCCCCGGCCCCGGTCGTCAGCGTCAGATCGTCCGGCGCGTTGATGGTCGGCGCGGTGGTGTCGTTGACGTTGACCGTGATGGTCTGCGTGCAGGAGGCGGTGCGCCCCACGCTGTCGGTGGCCGTCCAGACGATGGAGGTCGTACCCGCGCCGAAGGACGTGTCGAGCGGCTGGCCGTCGCTGCGCTCGCCGGTCACGGTCGCGCCCGCGCTGGCCGTCGGCGTGCCGGTGGCAATCGTCGCCGTGCAGTCATCACTGGTGGTCGTGATGTTCGCCGGGCAGGAGATGGTCGGGCCGCCACCCTCTACCACGGTTACGGTGAAGCTACAGGAGGCGCCGCCTGCCGCGGTGGAGGTGACCGTCGTCGTGCCGACGGGGAAGAAGGAGCCGGAGGCTTGGCTGGTGCTCAGCGCCCCGCAGGAGCCGAAGGGCTCCGCTCCCCCGAAGGTGACAATGGCCCCGGACTGGTCGCCCTGCGTGGTGTTGGCGCTGACGGTGATGTCGTTGGGGCATTCGAGGAGACACTCGGCCTCGCCGCCGCCGGCGGCGACCTCAAACCTAGCGGCCGCCGTGTTGTCATCCTCGTCCAGTTCCGTCGTCGTGCTGGAGACGCTCGCCGTCGTCTCGACGGTACCGAGGCTCGCGCCGCCGGCGATCTGGTAAATGGCCGTGAACTCGGCCCGCTCGCCGTTGGCCAGACTCGTGATCGTACAATCAGGCGAATCGGCGGGCGCGCAGCTCGGGCCGGAATCCTGCGAGAAGGAACTGAGCGTCGCGCCGGCCGGCGCGACCTCCGTCAGGTGGACGCCCTGCGCCGCGTCGGGGCCGCCGTTGGCGACGATCACCACGAAGGCGATGACCCCGCCGGGGGCGACCGAGTTGTCGGAACCGCGGACGAACTTACGGGCGAAGACGTCGGCGACGGCGCGGTCGGGGGCGCGGACCGTGAAGGAGGCGGAAGCGCGTATCGAACCGTTGGCGCGCGTCAGGTAAACCCTCCACGTCCCGCGGTTCCGGGTGAGCAGGAAGCCGCCCAGCAACGAGGTGTCGGCCGTCGGGAGCGTGTACTGGTACTCGGTCGAGGGGTCGGAGCTGGCGGTGGCGAACTGTTCGATGAGGCCGGAGGGGCTGATCCAGGAAACGCGCCACGGGAACAGGGAGGAAGGCGCGCCGGTGGCCTTCGCGCAGACCGCCTCGCCCAAGATAAACGTGGTCTTGGGCTGGTCGGTGTCGCAGTCGTAGGTGGCGATGCTCGGCGCTGCCGGCGGGAGTTGGAACATCGCCGCGGCGGCGAGCGAGGCCCCGGAGGTCACGGACGCCGCGGGGGCGGCAGGCGCTACGGGGGCGGTGCGCGCCGGCGCGTCCACCTTCACGGGGCCAGCGGCGACGCGGCGGAAGGCGGCGGAGCTTTGACCCGGGTAGAGCGCCAAAGCCAGCATCCCCGCCAGCACCGCGAAAGCCACGGCACGGGCGCCGACGATAGTGGAGCGCTGCTTGCCATTCGCGCGCGGCGGCATTTTCTGCAGTGTGGCCGGTATTTTGCTGTGGCGGAACACGGGGGTAACTTTGCCTTCTATCATCCGTCTCTCCCTATAAAATTAGGTTTTACTTAATGTGCGTCTCTCTATAACTAGCGCGCTCTGGCCTTCGGCGACTGGCGGGGCGCGAACTCCACCCGCCGGTCGGGCTGAAGGCGAGGCATTAGATATGCAAGAGAGCCCGGAGCATCATCACAAGGAGTGGCACTTTCGAGTGACTTTTAACTGCTTGCCAACGAGGTAATAGGCTGGCGTGGAAACCGGAGGTGACCTAAGCCTTGAGGCACATCTAGCAGGCACAACCCTCTGTCAGGGGGCGCATCTTAAGCCAACGGGATTTTTGTGTCAAGGAAATAGTTCATCAGTTTCGCGCAATTGTGTCGGCGCGGGCGGGGGCCTTTCTTGACACCCTTGGAAATGCCTCCTTATACTCGAAAACTTCTGACAGCCTGTAGCTCCATCATCAGCACGTGCCAATCGTCTCACCCGAGAGAGTAAGGATTTCTTGGGCCCGGAGTTAATCGGCACATACTACTTTCCGCGTCGCCCCGGAGCGCCGGGGCCGGGATTGAAAATTTAATCATGCGTAAATTGTTCGTCACCGGCGGCGCCGGCTTCATCGGCTCCGCCTTCGTCAGGCTCCTGCTCGACGAACTGCCCGCGTGCGAGATCGTCAACTTCGACGCGCTCACTTACGCCGGCAACCCCGACAACCTCGCCGGGCTCGACCCGGCGCGCCACCGCTTCGTGCGGGGCGACATCTGCGACCGCGCCGCCGTCCTCGGCGCGCTCGAAGCCGACACGGACGCGCTCTTCAATTTCGCCGCCGAGTCGCACGTCGACCGCAGCATCCACTCGGCGGACGAGTTCCTGCGCACGAACGTCCTGGGCACGCAGGTCTTGCTCGACGCCGCGCGCTCTCTCGGCGCTCGGCGCTTCGTTCAGGTCTCGACCGACGAGGTGATGGGGAGCCTGCCTGAACGGGACGACGCCTTCTTCACGGAGGACTCGCCCTTCGCGCCCAACAGCCCCTACTCCGCGTCGAAGGCGGCGGCGGAACACCTCGTGCGCGCCGCGCACCACACGCACGGCGTCGACGCCGTCGTGACGCGCTGCGGCAACAACTACGGTCCCCGGCAGTTCCCCGAAAAGTTCCTCCCGCTGATGCTCGCGAACGCGATGAATGATGAGCCGATCCCCGTCTACGGCGACGGGCAGAACGTGCGCGACTGGATTTACGTCGAGGATCACTGCCGCGCGATCCTGCTCGCCGCCGAGCGCGGTCGCGCCGGGGCGGTCTACAACGTCGGCGCGCGCAACGAGCGGCGCAACCTCGAAGTCGCCGAGTCGGTCCTCGACGCGCTCGGCAAGCCGCGCTCTCTCCTGCGCTTCGTCAAGGATCGACCCGGTCACGACCGGCGCTACGCCATCGACCCCGGGCTCGCCGAGCGCGAGCTGGGCTGGCGACCGCGCGAGACGTGGCAGAGCGGTCTCAAAAAGACCATCGAGTGGTACGCCGCCAACGGCGAGTGGCTCGCGCGCGCGCGCGGCGGCGCCTACCGGGAGTTCTACGAGCGGCAGTACGGAGAGAACTAATTGCGGAATGCGGATTTCGGATTGCGGATTAGAAGATAAACCGTCTTTCAATCCGCAATCTGCATTCCGCATTCCGCAATCGCAGGATTCCCCAATCGACTGCGGGCTTCAGATACATCATGAAGATTTTGATCACGGGCGCGGGCGGGATGCTCGGTCGCGCGGTCGCGCTCGACTGCCGCGCGCGCGGCGACGAGGTCTTCGCGCACGATCGCGCGAGCCTCGACATCACGGACGCCGCGCGCGTCGCCGACGTCTTCGCGCGCGAGCGACCCGACGCCGTCATCAACTGCGCGGCATGGACCGACGTGGACGCCTGCGAGCGCGACCCCGCGCGCGCCTTCGAGGTCAACTCCGGGGCGGTCGAGATTCTCGCCGCCCGTAGCCGCCGCGCCGCCGCAGCCTTCGTCACCGTCTCGACCGACTACGTCTTCGCGGGCGACAAGCGGGGCTTCTACACGCAGCGCGACGATCCCCGTCCGCGCAGTCACTACGGCAGGGCGAAGCTCGATGGCGAGCGGAGAGCGCAAGCCGCGACGGCGCGCTGCGTGGTCGTGCGCTCGGGCTGGATTTTCGGCGACGGCGGGCGCAACTTCTTGAGCCGCGTCGTCTCGCTCGCGCGCACGGGCGCGCCCCTGAGCGCCATCGCGGACGCCTACGGCACGCCGACTTACGCCGTCGATCTCGCCGCGCGCCTGCGCCTCCTCGCCGAACTCGATCTGCCCGGCGTCTACCACGTCGTGAACGCGGGCGCGGGCGCGAGCTTCTACGAGTTCGCCGCCGCGGCGCTCGCCCGCGCCGGGCTCGACGAGACGGCGCTCGAAAGTGTGTCGATGGACTCGCTCGCGAGGCCCGCCCCGCGCCCGCGCAACTCGCGCCTGCGCTGCCTCGTCTCAGAGGCGATAGGGCTCGCCCCGCTGCGCGACTGGCGCGACGCGCTCGGCGAATTCGTGGGCGGCGGCGGCGGGGGCTGAGCGCGCCTCGCCTCCCGTCCGTCTCCGGTCGGGCGCGCCAAAACCGCCTGCCCGCCGCTTGCCTCACGGCGCGTCTCTGATATTATAGCTACCTTCGTTCGGAGATAGCCTTCGGCGTTCCTGATTAAGGTTTAAAAGAAATAAAGATGTCACAAGATAATCGTTTGCTCCCGTCGCTTCCGGTCGAGCGCGGTCTGGACCGCCCGCTGAGCGATCTCGCACAGCCGAAGTCCTACGGCTCTTCTTCGCTCGCCGAGCCGGCGCACCTGCGCGAGTACCTCAACGTCGTGCTCAAGCGCAAGTGGCTCATCCTGAGCCTCGTGCTCGTCGTCACGTCGCTCGTCACCATCCACATGTACCGCACGCCCTCGATCTTCGAGGCGGCGACGACCATCCAGATCGAGCAGAAGCAGAACAACATCCTTTCGACCGGCAAGGGCGGCGTCGTCATCAACACGGGGCGCGCCAACGATCCGGCGTACATCAACACGCAGCTCCGCCTGCTCGAGAACCCGGCGCTCGCCCGCCAGGTCATCCGCACGCTCGACCTGCAGAACAACCCGGCGTTCTTCGGCGGGCAGCAGCAGTCCGGCTTCATCGCGTCGGTGAAGCGCATCTTCGCGGGCGAGAAGAAGGCGCCGCCGGTCGAGCCCGCGCCCGGCACGCTGCCCGTCGTGCACGCCGACGAGGTGACGGACAACAAATTGTCGCAGGAAGAGCTGGACAAGCTCGAGCCCTACGAGCTGACGCTCGCCGCGGGGCTGAGGGTCGAGCCCATCGTCGGCACGAACCTCGTCACGCTCAAATTCCAGCACACTAACCCGGAGCTGGCGCGCCAGGTCGTCAACACGCTCGCCGACACGTTCATCTACAACAGCGGCGACCGCGAGGAGGCGCGCACGCAGGCGGACCTCAAGAAGCTCGGCGAAAGGATCGCGGAGCTGCAACAGGTGATCCGCGCGGGCGACGAACAGCGCGTCGAATTCCTGACGCATAACAAGCTGCCCGTCGGCGAGCTGGGAGACAATCTACTCGCGCAGCGGCAGAAGATGCTCAGCGAGCAGCTCCTGACCGCCGAGAACGAGCGCAAGGACAAGGAGTCGATCTACCGCGCCGCCTCCTCGTCGCCCGACCCTTGGAGCATCCCGGAAGTGCAGGAGAGCAAGCGCGTGCAGGAGCTGCGCAAGCAACTCGACGATCTCAAGCTCAAGCGCGACGAGATGCGGCAGACCTACACGGACGAGTGGCCCGGCGTGAAGAAGCTGAACGCGCAGATCGTCCCGCTCGAAGAGGCGCTGCTGCGCGCCCCGGCGGAGGTCGTCTCGGCCATGAAGACGCGCTACGAGTCGGCGAAGGCGCGCGAGGACAGCCTGCGCCGCGCCTACAACCTGCAGAGCGGGCAGACGGACGCGCAGAACCGCGCACTCATCCAGGTGGGCGTCCTCAAGCAGGAGCTGGAGACGAACAAGCAGGAGTACGACACGCTGCGCCAGCGCCAGCGCGAGCTGGAGAACAACGCGGTGGGCTCGCGGCAGAACAACGTCACCGTGACGAACTACGCGCGCGTGCCGCACGAGCCGGTCGGCCCGGCGCGCACGCGCACCATCGTCCTCGCCTTCCTGCTCTCGCTCGGCGTCGGCGTCGGCCTCGCCTTCCTGCTCGACTACCTCGACGACACGCTGAAGTCGGTCGACGACGTTGATCGCTACCTGCACCTGCCGTCGCTCGCCCTCATCCCGGCGAGCCGCGGCGAGCGGGCGCGGCTGATCGGCGGTCGGCGCACGCCCGCGCCCAAGACCGAGGGCGACCCGATGACGGCGCTCGCGCTCACCTCCGACGTGCGCTCGCCGAGCGCGGAGGCTTACCGCCACCTGCGCACCTCGCTCTTGCTCTCCTCGGCGGGTCAGCCGCCGAAGACGATCCTCATCACGTCGAGCCAGCCTTCGGAGGGCAAGACGACGACCGCCGTCAACACGGCGATCACGCTGGCGCAGACCGGGGCGGACGTGCTCATCATGGACTGCGACCTGCGCCGCCCGCGCGTGCACGCGAACTTCGGCGTCCCGAACGCGCGGGGGCTGACCAACTACCTGTCGGGCGAGCGCGATCTCGACACGCTCGTCCAGACCTACGACAAGCTGCCGAACCTGAAGGTGCTGACCTCGGGTCCCATCCCGCCCAACCCCGCCGAGCTGCTCGGCTCGGTCGAGATGCGGCGGCTGCTGACCGCGCTCTCCGAGCGCTTCACGCACATCGTCATCGACTCGCCGCCGGCGATCTCGTTCACCGACGCCTCGATCCTCTCGACGCTGGTCGACGGCGTGATGCTCGTCGTCCACGGCGGCCGCTCGTCGCGCGGCCTGGTGCGGCGCGCCAAGCAGCAGCTCGTCGACGTGGGCGCGAACATCTTCGGCATCGTCCTCAACAACGTGCGGCTCGACTCGCCCGACTATTACTACTCCGGCTACTACTCGAACTACTACGCCCACCCCGAAGACGACGAGGAGGTCGAGGAGGCGGAAGAGGGCGTGGCGGGCAGGGTCGGCTGATGCGCCGCGGCGAGTACTGCCTGATCGCGCCGGACGTGGTGCTCGGTCGCGACGTTCAGGTCTTCCACTTCGTCAACCTCTACGGCTGCGAGATCGGCGACGGCACCAGGATCGGCTCCTACGTCGAGATCCAGCGCGGCGCGCGCGTCGGGCGCAACTGCAAGGTGTCGAGCCACTCGTTCGTCTGCGAGGGCGTCGAGATCGGGGACGAGGTCTTCGTCGGTCACGGCGTCAACTTCATCAACGACAAGTACCCGCGCGCGGCGAACGCCGACGGCACGCTCCAGACCGACTCGGACTGGACGCCGCAGCGCACGACGGTCGGGCGCGGCGCGTCCATCGGCACGGGCGCGACCATCCTCGGCGGCGTCTCGGTCGGCGCGGGCGCCACGGTCGGCGCGGGCGCGGTCGTCACGCGGGACGTGCCCGCGGGCGCGACGGTCGCGGGCAACCCGGCGAGAATCATCAGAAATGATGAACGCGGAACGATGAAGGATTAATGAAGGCAAGCGCCTTCCGCATCTTCGGTTCATCATTCCGCGTTCTTCGTTCATCGTTTCCATGAACGTTCCTTTCGTCGATCTCCAGGCGCAGTACCGCACGATCAAGGGTGAGATCGACGCGGCGATAGCGCGCGTCATCGAGTCGTCGTCGTTCGTGTTGGGGCGCGAGGTCGAGGCGTTCGAGGCGGCGTTCGCCGGGTACGTGGGCGCGCGCTTCTGCGTCGGGGTGAGCAACGGGACGGCGGCGATCCAGATCGCATTGCAGGCGTGCGGCGTAGGGGCGGGCGACGAGGTGATCGTGCCCGCCAACACTTTCTTTGCCTCCGCCGAAGCCGTCTCGACCGCCGGGGCGACGCCGCGCTTCGTCGACGCCGATCCCGCCTCCTACAACATCGATCCGGCGCGGATCGAGGCGGCGATCACGGAGCGCACCCGCGCGATCCTGCCCGTCCACCTCTACGGGCAGTCCGCCGATCTCGATCCGATCTTCGAGATCGCGGCGCGCCACAACCTGATCGTCATCGAGGACGCGGCGCAGGCTCACGGCGCGCGCTACAAGGGTCGCAGGGTTGGCGCGCTCGCCCGCGCGGGCTGCTTCAGCTTCTACCCGGGGAAGAATCTGGGGGCTTACGGCGAGGGAGGCGCGGTCGTGACCGACGACCGGGAGATCGCGCGCCTCGCGCGGATGCTGCGCGATCACGGATCGGAGCGCAAGTATCACCACGACATCGTCGGCTACAACTTCCGCATGGAGGGCATCCAGGGCGCGGTGCTCGCGGCGAAGCTGCCGCACCTCGACAACTGGAACGAGCTGCGCCGCCGGCACGCCGCGCGCTACGACGAGCTGCTCGCCAACTCCGGGCTCACGCTGCCGCGCGAAGAGGCTTACGCGCGCCACGTCTATCACCTCTACGTCGTGCTGTCGGACGCGCGCGACGAGCTGCAAAAGAGTCTGGCGGGGGCGGGCGTGCAGACGGGCATCCACTACCCCGTCCCCGTCCACCTCCAGCCAGCCTACGCCTCGCTCGGACACCTCCCCGGCGACTTCCCCGAGTCGGAGCGCCAAGCGGCGCGCGTGCTCTCCCTCCCGATGTTCCCCGAACTGACCGGCGGGCAGCTGGCGCGCGTCGCCGAAGCCGTCAACGAGGTCGTAGCCCGCCCGCAGCCGTCCGCCACGCGCGCCTAGTCGCGCCCGCCGCCTTTTGCCGAACAGCTATCCCTGCTGCATAATCGCCAGTCCTGCGAATCGCGCGTCGTTACTACTGACTGCTGTTTACTGACGACTCCCTCCATGATCACTGTCGGCGTCATCGGCTGCGGCTACTGGGGTCCGAACCTGCTGCGCAACTTCGCCGAGAACGAGTCGGCGCGGCTCGCGTGGCTCTGCGACGTGGACGCGCGCCGCCTCGAAGCGATGGGCCGGCGCTACCCCTCGGCGGAGGCGACGAGGGACTACCGCCGCCTCGTCGAAGACCCGCGCCTCGACGCCGTCGTCATCGCCACGCCCGTCGCCACGCACCACCGCTTCGCCAAAGAAGCCCTCCAATCGGGCAAGCACGTCCTCATCGAGAAGCCGTTCACGACCTCCTCCAGAGAGGCGGAGGAGCTGATCGGGCTGGCGGAGAAGTCGGGCTTGACCCTGATGGTCGATCACACCTTCATCTACACGGGCGCGGTGCGCAAGATCAAAGAGCTCGTCGCCGGGGGCGATCTCGGCGACCTGCTCTACTTCGACTCGACGCGCATCAACCTCGGGCTCTTCCAGGACGACATCAACGTCGTCTGGGACCTGGCGCCGCACGATCTCGCGATCATGGACTACCTGATCGACCGGAGGCCGGCGGGCGTCACCGCCATCGGCAGTTGTCACGTCAAGCCGGGCGTCGAGAACATCGCCTACATGATGCTGCTCTTCCCGGACGAGTTCATCGCGCACTTCCACTTCAACTGGCTCGCGCCCGTCAAGATCCGCCGCACGCTCATCGCCGGCACGCGCAAGATGATCGTTTACGACGACATCGAGCCCATCGAGAAGGTGAGGGTCTACGACAAGGGCGTGACGACGACGAACGGCGAGGGCGGCAATGGCGGCATCGACGAGAAGGAGGCGGCCTACCGCACGCTCGTCAGCTACCGCACGGGCGACGTGTGGGTCCCGAAGCTCGACGGCACGGAGGCGCTCACGCACGTCTGCGCCGAGTTCCTCGCGGCAATCGCGGAGCGGCGCGCGCCGCTGACCGACGGCGCGGCGGGCTTGCGCGTCGTGCGCCTTTTGGAAGCCGCGCAGGCGTCGATCAGCCGCGGCGGTCAACTCGTCAAACTTTAGGAACTCTGTGAGTCAAACTTCGGCGAAGATGAAAGTCCCGCTGCTCGATCTGCGCGCGCAGTACGAGGGCTTGCGCGAGGAGACGCTCGGCGCGGTCGCGCGCGTCTTCGAGTCGCAGGGGTTCGTGCTCGGGGCCGACGTGCGCGCGCTCGAAGAGGAGGTCGCGGCTTACACGGGCGCGCGCCACGCGGTGGGGTGCGCGTCGGGCTCGGACGCGCTGCTGCTCGCGCTGATGGCGCTCGACGTGAAGGCGGGCGACGAGGTCGTCACCACGCCCTACAGTTTCTTCGCGACCGCCGGAGCGATCGCGCGGCTCGGCGCGCGCCCCGTCTTCGTCGACATCGATCCGCGAACCTACAACCTCGACGCCGAAAGGATCGAAGCGGCCATCACGGAGCGCACGCGCGCCCTGATGCCCGTCCACCTCTACGGCCAGTGCGCGGAGATGAACGCGATCGGCGGGATCGGCGCGCGCCGTCGTATCCCCGTCGTCGAGGACGCGGCGCAGGCGATCGGCGCCGGCGAAGGCTCGCGCGGCGCGGGGGCGATGGGCGAGATCGGCTGCTTCAGTTTCTACCCGACGAAAAATTTGGGCGGCGCGGGCGACGGCGGGATGCTCTCGACGAACGACGACTCCCTCGCCGCGCGGCTGCGCTCTCTGCGCGTCCACGGCGAGGCGTCGAAGTACCACCACAGGGAGATCGGCTTCAACTCGCGGCTCGACACGCTGCAAGCCGCCGTGCTGCGCGTGAAGCTGCCGCGCCTCGACTCCTGGTCGGACGCGCGCTCGCGGAACGCCGCGCGCTACCGCGAGCTGTTCGCCGACGCGGGGCTCCTCGAAGAGATCGGCCTCCCGTTCGAGCGCGAGGGCGCGCGCCACATTTATAACCAGTTCGTCGTGCGCGTGCGCGACGGGCGTCGCGACGCGCTCGTCGAACATCTGAGGGGCGAGGGCGTCGGGACGGAAGTCTACTACCCGGTGCCGCTGCACCTGCAGGAGTGCTTCCGCTATCTGGGTTATAAGGAGGGCGACTTCCCCGAGGCGGAGCGCGCCGCGCGCGAGACGCTGGCGCTGCCCGTCTACCCGGAGCTGACGGAGGAGCAGCAGCGGTACGTCGTCGAGTCGGTGCGAAATTTCTTTTGCTAGACCGGCGGGGGATGAAAGACGACGCCGCGCGCGATCTCTGCGGATCGCGCGCGGCGTGGTTCATTTCGGGATGTGGGCCGAGTTTTAGTTCGCGCTCCAGCGCGCCTCGACGAGCCGCGACTCGCCGTCGTGATCGGCGGTCAGCCTCTCGCGCTCGGCGAGCTTGAGATCGTGATCGATCATGATGCGGACGAGCTGTTTGAAAGTGACCTTCGGCTCCCAGCCCAGCACCGTGCGCGCCTTGGTGGGATCGCCCAGGAGGAGATCGACTTCCGACGGGCGGTTGTAGCGCGGGTCGATCTCGACGTACTCCTTCCAGTCCAGATCGAGGTGCCCGAACGCCTCTTCGAGGAACTCCCTGACCGAGTGCGTCTCGCCGGTCGCGACGACGAAGTCGTCCGCCACCTCGGCCTGCATCATCAGCCACATCGCCTCGACGTAGTCCTTGGCGTAGCCCCAGTCCCTGCGCGCGTCGAGGTTGCCCATGTAGAGCTTCTTCTGCAACCCCATCTTGATGCGCGTCGCCGCGCGCGTGATCTTGCGGGTCACGAAGGTCTCGCCGCGGCGCTCCGAGTTGTGGACGACGACGCGCCCGACGCCCGCGCACAGGACATTGCTGCCCGTCTCAATGTCGAAGACCCACTCGTCAAAGACGACGGCTGGATCGATCTGGCGAATCTCGGCAGGTTCCTTCCGCAGGTGTTGCCCTTTGCCGCTGTTTTCGTTCGAGGAGACATTCAACTGATAATAGACGTGCTCGCCGCGTTGCTCGGTATAGACCGAGCAGGTGCGCCCCTGCTGGTGATAGAGCCAGCAGAGAGCTTGAGCTAAGACCGGGCTGTTAGTTTTGACGCTGTCGCCTTTGCCCGCCTT
The DNA here is from genome assembly GCA_020199995.1 of Acidobacteriota bacterium. Taxonomy (GTDB): domain Bacteria; phylum Acidobacteriota; class Blastocatellia; order Pyrinomonadales; family Pyrinomonadaceae; genus JAIVJM01. The sequence goes on from JAIVJM010000003.1 coordinate 49,558, forward strand.
CAGTTCGTCCCCGGCGTAATAGGCTCCGAGGTAGGCGAGTTGAATCTCCGGCGAGGCGTTGAGGACGAGCGCGGGCACTTTCTTGAATCCATCGGAAGTGTAGAGCTGCTGTCGCAGCCACTCACAGAGCGCGCCGCCGCCGTTCAGGTTGAGTTGACCGACGGCGTTTTCCGGCAGGAAGCCCGACCGACTGAACCACGTCAGGGTCGTGCCGAGGAACAGGCGCGACCAGAGTTCCGCGACCCGCTCGCGCAACGCCGGGTCGTTATTCGTGTACTGCATCGTGCCGCGACGGGCGGGAACGTAGCCGTCAGCCGTCATGTGACCGAGAAATTCCGCTAACTCTTCCGACACAGCAGTCCAGCCTGAACATTCGGGGAGCGTCTTCGCGAGCGCGAGGTGCCCGCCTACGCGCAGGCGGTCGGCGCGGATGCGTTCGCGATAGCCATCGAGCATCCCGTGGTGCGCCGTCACATCAACTACCCCGGCGCGCGCCTGCACAGAAAGCAGCTTGTGATCGGGGTCGGCGGCACGTTGGCGGGTCGCGGTCACGACTTTGAGCGGCGTCCACTGCTCGCCGTCCCATACTTCGACCCCCACGGGCTCGAACGTCTGCACGCTCATCCCCTTGCGCCGCAGCGGGACGAGGTCAGCCGGGGTGCAAATGTCTATCACGCCCTGACGCCGCACGATCAGAGGGGTATTAGCCGACAGACATTCGTGGTTGAAGAGGATGCCGTTGCAGGCGAACATGTCGTAGGACTCGCGGTAGTTGACCGTGATCCAGTAGGCGTAAGCCTTCGCGCAGGCGTAAGGGCTACGAGGGTGGAAGGGCGTGCGCTCGGTCTGCGGCGTCTCGACGACCTTGCCGTAGAGTTCCGAGGACGACGCCTGGTAGAACTTCGGCTTGATGCCGACCTCGCGGATCGCCTCGAGCAGGCGGACGGTGCCGAGCCCCGTCACGTCGCCCGTGTACTCGGGCACGTCGAAGCTGACGCGCACGTGCGATTGCGCGCCGAGGTTGTAGACCTCCTCGGGCTCGGTCTGGCGCAGGATGGTGTTGAGGGAGCTGGAGTCGTTCAGGTCGCCGTAGAACATCCGCAGGCGCGCGCCCGGCTCGTGCGGGTCCTGGTAGAGGTGATCGATGCGGTCGGTGTTGAAGGACGAGGAGCGGCGCACGACGCCGAAGACCTCGTAGCCCTTCTCGAGCAGAAGCTCCGCGAGGAACGAGCCGTCCTGACCCGTGATGCCGGTGATGAGAGCGCGTTTTGCCATGTTAATTCGAGACCCCTGTCGGTTCATTGCGGCTGGCAGCCGCGAGACTGGTAGAGCTGAAATAATAGTCCGCGCCTCGGCGAACGTCCGGTCGCTCAAGATTTCGTTGGCGGTGACGCACGGGCGGGCGCGGCTCGGGTTTAAACAAGACCTGATACCTTAGCGAAAGACCGGCGTTTGGGCAAGCGGGCGACCCGCGCGACAAACGTCCGCCCCATGGTTTATTATCTCTCTTCAAAGAGAGCGCGCGCCGTCGGAGACACTTCAAGCTTTAGAAATCTCGAACAAGAAGGATCGAGCGAGTAAGGATGGACACCTGGACGAATAATTTTCCCTACCGCCGCGTCGCCGTCACGGGCGGCGCGGGCTTCCTCGGCCGCTACGTGGTCGGCAGACTCAAGGACGTGCCCGGCGTCGAGGTCTTCGTGCCGCGCAGCCGCGACTACAACCTGGTCGAGGGCGCGGACGTCGGGCGCATGCTCGACGACTCCCGACCCGATCTCGTCATCCACATGGCGGCGGTCGTCGGCGGCATCGGCCACAACCAGAAGAACCCGGGGCGCTTCCTCTACGAGAACCTGATGATGGGCACGCAGCTCATCGAGCAGTCGCGCGTGCGCGGCGTGAAGAAGTTCCTCGCGCTGGGCACCGTGTGCGCCTACCCGAAGTTCACGCCCGTCCCCTTCAGGGAGGACGACCTCTGGAACGGCTACCCGGAGGAGACCAACGCGCCCTACGGGCTGGCGAAGAAGATGATGCTCGCGCAGGTGCAGGCTTACCGCGAGCAGTACGACTTCAACGGCATCTTCCTGCTCCCCTCCAACCTCTACGGTCCCGGCGACAACTTCGATCTCGAAACCTCCCACGTCATCCCCGCGCTCATCCGCAAGTGCGTCGCGGCTCGTAGAGAGGGCGCGCCGTCCATCGAGGCGTGGGGCACGGGCGACGTGTCGCGCGAGTTCCTCTACGTCGAGGACTGCGCCGACGGCATCCTGCGCGCCGCCGCCTCTTACGACGAGCCGCTGCCCGTCAACCTCGGCAACGGCCGCGAGGTCTTCATCAACGCGCTGGTCGAAACTATCGCGCGCCTGACCGGTTTCGAGGGCGAGATACGCTGGCAGCCCGCGCGCCCGAACGGCCAGCCCAAGCGGCAGCTCGACACCACGCGCGCCCGCGAGAAGTTCGGCTTCGTCGCCCGGACCTCGCTCGAAGAGGGCTTGCGCAAGACCATCGACTGGTACGAAAAGCAAGGATGAAGTATGAACGATGAACGATGAACAGAAGACGATATTGTCCTCACTTCATCGTTCATCGTTCCGCGTTCATCATTTCTTTATGCGCCCCAAGCTCTCCATCGTCACCCCCTCGTTCAACCAGGGGAAGTTTCTGGAGGAGACGATCCGCTCCGTGCTCGATCAGGGCTACGAGCCGCTCGAGTACATCGTCATCGACGGCGGGAGCACGGACGAGAGCGTCCGGATCATCCGCCGCTACGAGAAGCACCTCGCCTACTGGGTGAGCGAAAAAGATCGCGGGCAGGTGCACGCCATCAACAAGGGGATCGAGCGCGCGACGGGCGATCTGTTCGCCTACATCAACAGCGACGACGTTTACCTGCCGGGGGCGTTCGCGGCGGTCGCGGGCTATTTCGCGTCGCACCCCGACTGCGAATGGCTGTGCGGCGACACCGTCATGTTCGGCGAGGGGCGCGAGACGGAGCTGGTCAGGGCGCGCGTGCCGGAGTCGGCGGCGCACGCGCTCTCGTGGGCCTACGTCCGCCTCCTGCTCGACGGTCACCGGTGCGAGCACCTGAGCGCGGCGCTCGCCAAGTACAGGCTGCACGCCGCGAGCAAGACCGTCGCGGACAGTAAAAAGTTCGAGGAGGAGTTCGACCGCAGCGCCGAGCTCTACGAGGATCGCCTGAGCGGCGCGGACAAGCGCTGGTGCCGCGCCACACGCTACCTGCGGCGCTCCTACGCCGCGAGCGCGTCGGGCGATAGGCGCGAGGGCTCGCGCTGGCTCGTGCGCGCCGCCCTGACGCACCCCGAAAGCCTCGCCGCGCGCCCCTTCTGGGGCTGCCTCAGGCGCCTCGCCGCGGGCGGCGGCGGGCGGGCACGATCCGAACTGGGTTGAGCATCTCGGGGCTGACGCGAACGGGGTCGATCAGGGCGGGCGGCGGGCGGAAAGTTTTTCTTCAAACGATGAGTGAATCAACCGACGGCCCGGCGGATCAGATGCGCGTCTCGCTCGTCGTGCCCGTGCGCGACGAGGCCGAGACGATCCTCGATCTGCTCGGCTCGCTCGCGCGGCAGACGCTCCAGCCCGACGAGGTCGTCTTCGTCGACGCCGGGAGCGAGGACGACACGCTGGCCTGTCTGCGCGATGCATCCGGCTGGTCGTCCGCGATCCGAGTCATCGAGGCCGGCAACTCGACGCCCGGCCGCGGTCGCAACGTCGGCATCGCCGCGGCGCGCCACCAGTGGCTCGCGCTGACTGACGCCGGGACGCGCGCCGAGCCCGAATGGCTCGAACGGCTCGTCGAGGTCGCGCGCCGCGACCCCGCCGTGTCGGTCGTCTACGGAAACTTCGAGCCCTTCGCCGACACCTTCTTCGAGCGCTGCGCCGCGCTCGCCTACGTGCCGCCGAAGCAGGCGCGGGCGGGCGAATTGATGCGCGGCCCGTCGATCGCCTCGGCGCTGCTGCGGCGCGAGGCCTGGGAGCGGGTCGGGGGCTTCCCGGACTTGCGCGCCGCCGAGGACCTGATGTTCATGTCGAGGGTGGAGCGCGCGGGCTTTAAGATCGCGTGGTCGCCGCGCGCGACCGTCTGGTGGCGCCTGCGCCCGACGCTCGCCAGCACCTTCGCCAAGTTCGTGCTCTACTCGCGCCACAACGTCCTCGCCGGGCTCGCGCGCCACTGGCACTACGGCGTCGCGCGCCAGTACGCGGCGGCTCTCGTCTTCGTCGCGCTCGCCCTCGCGCACAGCGCGTGGTGGCTCGTCGTCCCCGCGCTCGGTCTCGTCGCGCGCGCCGCGCGAAGCATCTGGCGCAGGCGCGAGGGGCGCGGCGTCGCGTGGGCGCTCGACCCGGCGCAGTTCGCCGTCGTCCTCCTGATCATCCTCACGATAGACCTCGCCACCTTAGTCGGCTGGGCGCAGGCGCTCCTGCGGCGCCGGCCCCGCGGGCCGCGGGAAGTAGACGCGCGCGCCGCGCGCAAGTCCGAGTCGTGAGCGCCACGCCGACACGCGCGCGGGGGCTCGCCGGGCGGCGCGTGCTCTTCATCTCCTACAACGGGATGCTCGACCCGCTGGGGCAGAGCCAGGTCATCCCGTACCTGCGCGAGCTCTCGGACGGGTGCGGCGTGCGCTTCACGCTGCTGAGCTTCGAGCGCGCCGCGGCGTTCGCGCCCGAAGGCGAGGCGCGCTGCGCCGAACTGAGCGCGCGACTCTCGTCACACCAGATCGAGTGGCACCGGCTGCGCTATCACCAGCGACCGTCTCTGCCCGCGACCGCCTACGACATCCGCGCGGGCGCGCGCCACGCGAAAAAATTGGTGCGCTCGCAGGGGATCGAGATGGTGCACGCGCGCAGCCACGTCCCCGCCGCGATGGCGCTCGCGCTCAAGAAGAGGTTCGGCACGAAGATGATCTTCGACGTGCGCGGTCTGCTCGCGGAGGAGTACGCCGACGCGGGGCACTGGCGCGCCGGGGAGTTCAAGTACAGACTGACGAAGCGGATGGAGCGGCGCTTCTTCGCCGCCTCGGACGGGGTGGTGACGCTGACCGACGCGATCTGGGGGATCATTAAAGACTGGGACGGCCTCCGGGATCGCGCGGTCGCGCACGAGACGATCCCTTGCTGCGCAGACCTCGCCCGCTTCCGCTTCGACGAGGCGTCGCGCGCGCGCGTGCGGCGCGAGCTTAAACTCGAAGACTCGTTCGTCGTCGCCTACAGCGGCTCGCTCGGCGGCTGGTACTTGAACGAGGAGATGGCTGACTTCTTCGCCGCGCTCGCCGCCGGGCGGGGGGACGCGCACGCGCTGTGGCTCACGCCTTCCGATCACGAGCAAGTCCGCTCGCTCATGCGCGCGCGCGGGATGGGCGATGAGAAGTTCACGGTGCGCGCCGCGCGCTCCGAAGAAGTCGCCGCGTACCTGTCGGCGTCTGACGCCGGCCTCGCCTTCATCAAGCCGTGCTTCTCGAAGCTCGCCTCGTCGCCGACGAAGACGGCGGAGTACCTGGCGTGCGGTCTGCCCGTCGTCTTGAACGCTGGCGTCGGCGACTCCGACACGCTCGTCACGCGCGAGCACGTCGGCGCGCTCGTCGAAAATTTTTCCGCGGACGAATACCTCCGCGCCGCGCGCACCATCGGCGCGATGCTCCGAGACCGCGACGCGACGCGCGCGCACACGCGCGCCGTCGCCGAGAGACTCTTCGACGTTCACCGCACCGGGCTCGAACGCTACGCGCGATTGTACGAAAAAGTTTTGGGACAGAGCATTCAGCACTCTGCACTCAGCACTCAGCAAGATCAAAATGTCTAAGAAGGTATCTTAAGAGTCCCGGAGGGACGGAATGTTTATAGCCCGATACACCCCACATCCTTCGGGAGCACCGTCAGGGGCGATATGTGACATGACGCTCCTACGGAGCTTGCTTTGGTTCTAAGACATCGTTGCTATAAACATTTCGCTCCTATCGGAGCGATAGTCTCCTAACAGCTTTTAAATGGCTGACTGCTAACAGCTAACAGCTAACAGCTAACAGCTATCAGCCAATCGCCACGAATGAAAGTTCTCGGTCTAGCCTCGTACCCGGTCGAAGCGGCGGCGACGCGCTACCGCCTCGCGCAGTACGTCGCCCCGCTTCGCGAGCGCGGCATCGAGCTGGAGGTGCGGCCGTTCCTCGACTCGCGCCTCTTCGCGTCGCTCTACCGGCGGGATCAACTGCCGCGCACCGCCGCGGGGCTCCTGCGCGCCGCGCTCGCGCGCACCCTCGACGTCCTCGCGGCGCGCCGCGCCGACGTGGTGCTCGTGCAGCGCGAGGCGATGATGTTCGGTCCCCCCGTCGTCGAATACCTCTCGGCGCGGCTCGGCGGGCGACCCCTGGTGCTCGACCTCGACGACGCGACCTACGTCGCCTACACGAGCCCCACCTACGGGCGGCTCGCGAGCGCGCTCAAGTGGTTCTCGAAGACGGACGATCTGATCCGCTGGGCGACGGTCGTCACCTGCGGCAGCCGCGCCATCGCGGAGTACGTCGAGTCGAAGGGCGGTCGCGCCGTGCTCGTCCCCACGGTGGTGGACACCGATCTCTTCCGACCGGCGGAGAGGGAGAGAGTTAACGAAGTGACGCCAGTCGTCGGGTGGGTCGGGACGCACTCGACGTTCCCCTACCTCGAATCGATCTTCCCCGTGCTCGAAGAGCTGGCGCGCTCCCACGCGTTTCGGCTTAAAATCGTCGGCGCGGGGAGAGAGCGCGTGAGCGTCGCGGGCGTGGAGGTGGAGAACCTGCCGTGGGAGATGGCGCGCGAGGTCGAGGACTTCCGCTCGTTCGACGTCGGCGTGTACCCGATCCTGCCGAGCGACTGGGCGGCGGGGAAGTCGGGCTTCAAGTCTGTGCAGTACATGTCGGTCGGCGTGCCGTTCGTGGCGACGCCGCTCGGCGCGACCACGGAGATCGGCGAGGCGGGCGTCACCCATTTTCTCGCGGCGACGCACGGCGAATGGCGCGACGCGCTCGCCAAGTTACTCGCCGACGCGCCCCTGCGCCGCCGCATGGGAGACGCCGGTCGCGCGCACGCGCTCGCGCACTACACCGTGCCCGCGCAGGCTGACAAACTCGCGCTCGCGCTGCGCGGGGCGGCCACGGCGGGCGGGCGCGCGGCACGTTGACCTTACCGGAGGACGTGGTAATAAGTAGGTGGTAAAAGGGAGAGATGGAGGATCAGCCGACAACAATTGATCGTCCCGCCGCGGCATCGCCGCGCGGGGGCGTCGCCGCGACGCGGGAGAGTGTCGACGCGCCGCCGCGCCGCCGCGCCTCGCGCCTCCGGCTCGCCGGGCTCGCGCTCGTCGCGCTGCTGCCGTCGGCTCTGAAGCGTCCGTGCTACCGGGTCTTCTTCGGCTACCGGGTGGGCAGGCGCGTGCGCGTCGGGCTCACGATCCTCGACGCGCGCGAGTGCGTGATCGAAGACGACGTGCGGATCGGGCACCTGAACGTCGTCATCGGCGTGGGGAAGTTGTCGATCGGCGATCACGTGCGGATCGGGCACCTGAACGTCATCCGCGGGGGCGACGAGGTCTCGCTCGGTCGCTACTCGGAGATCATCCGCATGAACGAGATCAACTCGATCCCCGATCCGGAGGTGGTCAACGAGATCGATCCGCGCTTTCTCCTCGGCGCGGGGAGCGTCGTCACCGCGGGCCACAAGATCGACTTCACGGACAGGGTCGAGATCGGGCGGCGCACGATCCTCGGCGGGCGCAACTCCTCGCTCTGGACGCACAACCGCCAGCGCACGCGCCCCGTGACGATCGGTGAGCTGTGCTACATCGGCTCGGAGATTCGCGTCGCGCCGGGGGGCGTGATACCATCGCGCTGCATCGTCGGCATCGGATCGGTCGTCACGGGGCGACTCGAAGGCGAGGGGCAGC
>JAIVJM010000063.1 GCA_020199995.1 Acidobacteriota bacterium
GCGACGACGTGATGCCGCGCGAGATGATCCGCGCGCTGGGGGTTTTGAAGAAGGCGGCGGTGCTCGTCAACGAGGATTTGGGGAAGCTCTCGGCGGACAAGGCGCGGCTCATCGAGCGGGCTGCCGAAGAGGTTATCGAAGGGAAGCTGGACGAACACTTCCCCCTGCGCGTGTGGCAGACGGGGTCGGGGACGCAGACCAACATGAACGCCAACGAGGTCATCTCGAACCGCGCCATTGAGCTGGCGGGCGGCGTGCTGGGGAGCAAAGAGCCCGTCCACCCGAATGACCACGTCAACATGTCGCAGTCGTCGAACGACACCTTTCCGACGGCCATGCACATCGCCGCCGCCGAGCGGTTGAGCGCACTCATCCCCGAAGTCCAACGCCTCCACGAGGCGATTGACGCCAAGGCGAAAGAGTTCGCCGACGTGGTGAAGATCGGGCGCACGCACTTGCAGGACGCGACGCCTCTCACGGTCGGGCAGGAGATGTCGGGCTGGGCGAGTCTGCTCGCGCGCGACATCGAGAGGTTGCAGATGGTCATGCCGGGGCTGCTCGATTTAGCCATCGGCGGGACGGCGGTCGGGACGGGCCTCAACGCGCACCCGGAATTCGCGGAGCGCGCGGCGGCGAAGATCGCCGGGCTCACGGGCCTCGACTTCAAGTCGCACCCGAACAAGTTCGCCGCGCTCTCGGCGCACGACGAGATCGTGTTTGCGAGCGGCGCACTGAAGACGCTTGGAGCGTCGCTGATGAAGATCGCGAACGACATCCGCTGGCTGGCCTCGGGGCCGCGCGCGGGCTTCGGCGAGCTGACCCTCCCCGAAAACGAGCCCGGTTCCTCGATCATGCCGGGCAAGGTCAACCCGACGCAGAGCGAGGCCGTGACGATGGTCGCGGCGCAGGTCTTCGGCAACGACGCCTGTATCGGCTTCGCGGGCTCACAGGGCAACTTCGAGCTCAACGTCTTCAAGCCCGTGATGATTCACAACCTGCTCCACTCGATACGACTCCTCAAGGACGCCTGCCACGGCTTCGTTGACTACTGCGTCGCCGGGATCGAACTCAACCGCGCGCAGATCGACGCGCACCTCCGCAACTCGCTCATGCTGGTGACGGCTTTGAACCCGCACATCGGCTACGACAAGGCGGCGAAGATCGCCAAGAACGCGCACCATAAGGGCACCACCCTGCGCGAGTCCGCCATCGAGCTTGGCTACCTGACCGGCGAGCAGTTCGACGAGTACGTCAAGCCGGAAGAGATGACGCACCCTTGAGAGAGACTGGAGGTTTGAGGCTGGAGACTTGTGAAGATGGTCTTTGTCACAAGTCTCCAGCCTCAAGCCTCCAGTCGCTTCCTTTGGCACATCTCCGCGGACAGCGTTCGCATCTAAAGTTACGGCCCCGGCGAGTCGGCGTGAGACGCTCGCGGGGGCTGTCGTGCGAGGGCGCGCGGGCGGGTCGCAGAAGGGCGCTTGCGCGGCGTTTCTTAAAGTTAGTATAGTTCGCGTTTCGCGCGCGTGATGGCGGGCCGACTATTAAGCGCGGCGTCCGAAGTCGCGGGCAGCGGGAGGACGAAAGATGACGACCACTGTAACGAATGAGACTCTGGCGAAAGCCCCCGCGCTCGAAGATTATTTCGGGCTCTCGGACGCCGAGCTGCACGAGCGCATCGAGGCGGCGAGGAAGCGTCTCGGCAAGCGCCTCGTCATCCTCGGACACCACTACCAGCGCGACGACGTGATCCGCCACGCGGATTTGACGGGCGACTCTTTCAAGCTCTCGATGCAGGCGTCCAAACGCCCCGAGGCCGAGTTCATCGTCTTCTGCGGCGTCCACTTCATGGCGGAGTCCGCCGACATCCTCTCGGCCCCCGAGCAGAAGGTGATTTTGCCCGACCTCGGCGCGGGCTGCTCGATGGCCGACATGGCGACGGCAGAGCAGGTCGAGGACGCGTGGGAGCAGCTGCAGTCCGTCGGCATCCTCGACGACTTCAAGGTGATGCCGATCACCTACATGAACTCGTCCGCCGCGATCAAGGCCTTCTGCGGCAAACACGACGGGGTGGTGTGCACCTCGTCGAACGCCGCGCCGCTCTTCGACAAGAGCCTCAAGGAGGCCGACAAGCTCTTCTTCTTCCCCGATCAGCATCTGGGTAGAAACACCGGCGTCAGGTTCGGCATCCCGCTCGAACAGATGCGTTTGTGGGACCCGGACAAGGAGCTGGGCGGGAACACCGCCGAGGAGCTGCGCGATGCGCGGCTCATACTCTGGAAGGGTCACTGCTCCGTGCACGGTCGCTTCCGCCCGTGGCACGTGGATCAGGTGCGCGCCGAAGTCCCCGGCATCAAGGTTTTAGTTCACCCCGAATGCATCAAGGAGGTCGTGGAGAAATCAGACCTCAACGGCTCGACCGAGTTCATCATCAAGACGCTGGAGGCCGCGCCCGCGGGTTCGTCCTGGGCGGTCGGCACAGAGGTCAATCTCGTCAACCGGCTCGTCGCGCGCTTCCCCGAAAAGCACATCCGGCTGCTTTCGCCCGACCTCTGCATGTGCGCGACGATGTACCGCATCGCACCGCAGAATCTGGCGTGGACGCTGGAGTCGCTCGTCGCGGGCCGCGTCGTCAACCAGATCGTCGTGCCCGCAGAAATCGCGCGCTGGGCGCGCGTCGCGCTTGACCGCATGCTCGCTATCAAGTAAGGGCCGTCAATCGTCAATCGTGATAAGAAAATCCCGGTCTTCTTATCACGATTGACGATTGACGATTCACGGCTTTCGAGGAGATTGTCTTGGCTGACCCGACCGACCGCGTCCCGGAGAATGTGCTGGGCACTTACTACGTTGACACGCAGTGCATAGATTGCGACGTGTGCCGCGACACGGCCCAGGATAATTTCACGCGCGCGGACAGCAACGGCTACTCGTTTGTCTTCAAGCAGCCCGAAACGCAGGGCGAGATAGACCTCTGCGAGGAGGCGCTGCTGGCCTGTCCAGTCGAGGCCATCGGCAACGACGGCTAGCGCCCGGCGAACATCTCTCGCCTTCATAGAAAATCAGGCCGCGGGTTATCGCTTGAAAAGGATTTCGCCCGCGGCCTCGTTTTTTTTCACGCCCGCCGGATTCAAATCCTGATTTTGATCCAGCCGTCTTCAATCACGACTTCGTAAGTCTCGACGGGCTGGCTCACGCGGTTGAGGCACGCTCCGGTGCGGAGGTCGAAGTGCCAGCCATGCCAGTCGCAGGCGACCGTGTGGCCGAGGAGGCCGCCGTCGGCGAGGGGCGCGCCTTTGTGCGGGCAGAAATTTTCGATGCAGTAGAAGCCCCCTTCGACGCGGTAGAGCGCGAGTTCCCTGCCGCCTTCGAGTTCGACGGTCGCGCCGCGTCCTTCGGGGACGTCCTCGGCGCGCCCGACGGTGACGAGCTTGCCTTCGCGCGGCGGGCGTTTGAAGCTGGAGAGGTCGGAGCCGGATGGTTGCATCGTGCGTCGAATCGTAACACGAGTGCGCGCCTCGGGCGGCAAACCGCACGGCGGCACACTACGAATCGCTCGGCGGCGCAACCGCACACTATCCGGCGGCGCGGGCGCGGCATCACCCGCCCGAGGCGCAAGATTTTATGGCGGCGCGCGTTCTTCCGAGTGCCGAAGACGCGCTCCTCTTTTTCATTCCCGACTCTCCCTGAGGAAAAGCGCGGTGTACAATCATCAAAAAGGGAGAAAAGAAATCATGCATAGAAGTTTCCTGAGTTTGCGCGCGGGGTTGTTTGCCATCGTGATCGTGCTGGCGGCGCAAGGAGCAGCGTCAGCCAAAGAGATAACCGTGCAGGGCCGTCTCGGTCGCACGGTCGAGGCGGGCGGCTGGCTCATCAACACGAGCGGGCTGAAGTATCTCATCCTGAACCCCGCGAAGTTTAAAGACGAGCTGTGGTTCCGCGAAGACACTGAGGTCGAGGCGGAGGGCGAGACCAAATCCGGAGTGATGACGATTTATCAGGAGGGCACGCCGTTCGAGGTGCGCTCGATGCGGCAACTGCGCGGGAGCCGTGTGAGCGGGGGCGACCCCGCCGCTGTCGTCATCGCCCCGCCGGGCGTCGAGCGCGGCCTGACGCGCGTCTCGGTGACGGGCGACGCGGTCGTCACCTCATCGCCGGACACGGCCATCCTCTCGCTCGCCGTCGTGACGCAGAACGCGAGCGCGTCCGAGGCGCAGGCCGAGAACGCGAGCCGTTCCGACGCCGTGGTGCGCGCCGTGCGCGCCGCCGCCGGGGCGGGCGCTGAGGTCAAGACCGGAGGCTACAGCCTTCAGCCGCAGTACGCTTACAAGGAGGGCGCGCCGCCTACCATCACCGCCTACATCGCGCGCAACAACGTCGTCGTGACGTTGGGCGATTTGACGAAAGTCGGCGCGGTCATTGACGCCGCCTCGCGCGCGGGCGCGAACAGCGTGGACGGGCTCTCGTTTACCCTGCGGCGCGACGCGACGGTGCGCGCTCAGGCTCTCGCGGGGGCGACGAGTGTGGCCTTAGACAAGGCCCGCGTCATCGCCACGGTGCTCGGCGGGCGCGTCGTCCGCATCGTCGAGGTGCAGGAGGCGGGCGCGATGCGTCCCCCCATCCCCCTCCAGTACGAAGGCAGGGAATCGCTCAAGACGATGCAGGCGGACGCCGCGCAGACGCCGGTCGAGCCCGGCTCGCTCGAAACGCGCGCGCAGGTGCAGCTCGTCGCGGAGATCGAAACGAAGCCTTAACGGCCAGCGATGAACGCGGAACGCGGAACGCGGAACTGAAAGACGGTTTGTTTTCAGTTCCGCGTTTCTCGTTCCGCGTTCATCACTGCTTTGAATCTCGTTCGAAGCGAGTATAATTGGCGGCGTTCCCCTTGAAGTATATAAACGGCGTATGCGCGTGCGTCACGGTCTTTCGGGCGCGCGCGCCGGCCTGCGCAGTCTAAAGCCCGGCGCATGGAGGAGGAGGAGGCGGGGCGCATTACACGCTTGAGTGCGGAACTTCATATCAGGAGGAAGCGATGTCGAGATACCGCGACGAGAGGGACGACGATTTTTACGGCGGCGAGCCGCGACCGCGCGGCGGGCGCGATTATTACGAGGACGAACGCAACGGCCCGCCGCGCGGCGGGTACGAACGCGGCCCCGGTGCACGATTCGAGCGCGGCTACGGGCGCGGCGAAGATGATGACGAACGCACCGTCGTGCGTGGCCCCGCCGGCGGGGGCGGCAGCACGCGCCCGCGCGACGCGAGGGGCGGATACGAAGGGGACTATGAGCGTCCGGGCCGGAGGGATTACTACCGCGAAGAATATTACGCGGACCGGCGCGAGCGCGACTATGACGAACGCGACGAGGGCCGCTCGCTCCTTGACGAGGCGCGCGACTTTGTGCGCGGCAGGCGCCGCAGCAGCGGGCGCGGCGGACGCGGCGGCGGCGGGGCCACGCGCTCGCACGTGCGCTGCCGCGACATCATGACGCGCGACGTCACGGTGGCGCGGCGCGAGACGACGCTCGAAGGCGTCGCGAAGATGATGCGCGACGAAGACACGGGCGTCATCCCCGTCGTCGAGCTGCCCGAAACTCTCACCGACCTCGACGACGTCAAGCCCGAGATCAATCGCCTCCAGCCGAACGTCGTGGGCGGGGGCCGTCTCGTCGGCATCATCACCGACCGCGACATCGTCGTCCGCGCGCTCGCCGAGGGCAAGGACCCGCGCGTCCTGCGCGCCGAAGAGATCATGACGACCGATATCCACACGGCGCACCCGAACGACCGCGTGATTGACGCGATCCGCAAGATGGGCGACAAGCAGGTGCGCCGCATCCCCGTCGTTGACCGCGACGGGACGCTGCGCGGTATCATCTCGATGGCCGACGTGGCGCTCGAAACGCACGAAGACCGCGAGCTGGCCGAGGCCCTCGAAGAGATTTCGAGCGGCGCGACTTTCTGGAACAGAATCTTCGGTTAGAAAAAGTCTGGAGTCTGGAGTCTGGAGCAGGAAGAAGAGCCTGCTTTCCTGCTCCAGACTCCGGACTCCGGACTCCAGACTTCTCTTTTATGGCAAGATCAATCGAACATTACCTGCGCATGATGCCGAAGGCGAGCGGGCGCGGACTGCGCTGCACGGAGCGTCTGTGGTATCCGTCGGCTGACGTGTACCGGACGCGGGGCGGCTGGATCGTGAAGGTCGAGCTGGCGGGTGTCTCCGCCGACCAGCTTGAAGTCGTGCTCGAAGGCGACACGCTGCGCATTGCCGGAAGCCGCCTCGACGAGACTCACACCGAGAGCGTCTTTTACCACCAGCTCGAAATCACATACAGCCGCTTCGAGAAGACCATCCGCTTCCCCTGCCCCGTCGAGGGCGCGCGCATCGAGTCGCGCTACAAGGACGGGCTGCTCATCCTGCACCTCCTGAGCCCCGAGGAATGCGAATAAAAAAGCCATACCCTCGAAGCTTCGCCTTCAAATTTGACGGGGAGAATAATCCCGATGGCCGATGACAAATTAAACGACGCGGAAGACTCTCCAGACCCCGGCGGGCGTGCGCCCGACGCGCCCGGCCCCGCGCCCGAGCCTCTGGGCTCGCATCCCGCGACGCCGCCCGCCGAAGTGACACGCGCGGAAGGCGTGCAGCAGTCGCTGCCGGGCGCGCGCGCGGAGGGCGAGGCCTTCGAGATCGCCGTGCTGCCCTTGCAGCAGACGACGCTCTTTCCGGGCACGGTCATTCCGCTCGCCGCCGGGCGCCCGCGCTCGGTCGCGGCGGTCGAGGCGGCGCTCGGGACCGAGGAGAAGCTTTTGGCCTGCGTCACCGTCCGCGAAGCCCGCGCCTCCTCAGAGATCGAGGCGGCGCCGCCCGACGACCTCTACGAAGTCGGGACGCTGGTGATGGTCAAGCGCATGATGCGCAGCCCCGACGGCCTCCAACTCATCGTGCAGGGCACGGAGCGCATCCGCGTCGTCAAGTGGACGCAGACCGACCCGTATATCCGCGCGCATGTCCGCATCCTGCCCGAACTGGTGAGGAGCGACGAGGAGACCATCGAGGCGCTCTTCAGAAACGTGCAGGCGCTCATCCAGCGCGCGCTCGCGATGCTGCCCGAGATTCCGCCCGAGATACGCACCGCCGTGCTCTCTTCGAACGATCCCGTCCAGCTCGCCTACTTCCTCGCTTCGATCCTCAACCTCGGCGTCGAGCAGGAGCAGCAGATGCTCGAAGCCGACACCGTTGACGAACTGCTGCAAATCGCCTACAGCCGTCTGGCGCGCGAGATCGAGATCATGGAACTGCGCTCGCGCATCGCCAACGAGGCGCAGAGCGAGATGTCGAAGGCGCAGCGCGACTACTTCCTGCGCCAGCAGATGAAGGCCATCCAGAAGGAGCTGGGCGACGACGAGGGCGGCGAGCAGGCCGAGGCCGAGATGATGCGCGAGCGGCTCGGCGAGGCCGACCTGCCCGAGGACGTGCGCAAGGAGGCCGAGCGCGAATTGAAACGCATGGAGCGGCTCCCGCAGGCCGCGCCCGATTACCACGTCATCCGCTCTTACCTCGAATACATCCTCGAACTGCCGTGGAAGAAGGAGTCGGAAGATAAGCTCGATTTGACCGAGGCGCGGCGCATCCTCGACGAAGACCACTACGGACTCGAAGAGGTAAAAGAACGCATCCTCGAACACCTCGCGGTCGTCAAACTGAGGCCCGACTCGAAGAGCCCGATTCTCTGCTTCGTCGGCCCGCCCGGCGTCGGCAAGACTTCCTTAGGCCGCTCGATTGCCCACGCTCTGGGGCGCGAGTTCGAGCGCCTCTCTCTGGGCGGCGTGCGCGACGAGGCCGAGCTGCGCGGACACCGTCGCACCTACATCGGCGCGATGCCCGGTCGCATCATCCAGTCTTTGCGGCGCGCGGGCGTGCGAAACCCGGTGATGATGCTCGACGAGATAGACAAGCTCGGCGCGGACTTCCGTGGCGACCCGGCGGCGGCGCTTCTGGAGATTCTCGACCCACAGCAGAACCACACGTTCCGCGACCACTACATTGATCTGCCTTTCGATCTCTCGAAGGTCTTCTTCATCGCGACGGCGAACCAGATGTCGCCCATCCCCGCGCCCCTTCGCGACCGCATGGAGACCATCTACATCGCGGGCTACAGCGATCAGGAGAAGCTGCACATCGCGCGCCGCTACCTCGTCCCGCGTCAGGTCGTCGAGAACGGACTGCAACCCGAGCAGCTTGAGATTACCGACGAGGCACTGATGTTTCTCGCCTCGCGCTACACACGCGAGGCGGGCGTGCGGCAGATGGAGCGCACCGTCGGGCAGCTCGCGCGCAAGGCGGCCCTCCGTGTCGCGCAGGGGCACGCCGAGCGCGTGCGCGTGGACGTTGCAGACCTCAAAGAG
>JAIVJM010000064.1 GCA_020199995.1 Acidobacteriota bacterium
CCCGGCATGAACGTGAAGATCACGGTGTTCGCGTCTGGCGGAAGCTGGTCGCTCGTGCTCATGACGCGCGCGACGCCGCCCGTCGGCGTCCAGCGGAAGACGCCCGTGTCGTTCGGCCCGAGGATTTCGGCGAAGAAGGCCACCTCGTCGTTTTCGTTGAGCTGTGCCGTGCCGGGGAAGATTTCGGCGGCGATGCCGAAGGCGCCGCCGCCCGGCGCTGGCTCTCTTTCGAGCGCGATCTCGACGGGCGCGGCCACGCCGCTCCCGAGGAACCAGCCGACCGGTGACGCGCCGCCTTGCAGCGCGGCGGCGAAGGCCGCCTTCCCGTTCTGGTTGAGCGTGGCTTCAAGCGCGGTGTCGAACGTCTCCGTCGTGCCGCCCGGCGCAACCTGCCCGCGCGAGAAGACGACCTGCGCCGTGCCGCTCAAAGATTTCAGGAAGAGCGCGTGCGTGCTCGTCGCGCCGTTGGGGTTGGATTGAAAGAGCACCTGGCCCGCGTCGTTGAAGCCGTAGACGCGCGTGCCCACGAAGCCGAACGTGCCGCCGAGCGGCGTCCCCGTCGGGTCGGTGGGAACGACGAGCTTGGACGCCGGGGCCGTGCCGTCGCCGACCCAGATGCCGCGGTTGTTCGGCCCCCCGGCGATGACGCCCGAGAAGAAAGCCACGCCGCCGTTGCCGTTGAAGGCGAGGTTGTTGACGTTGAGCTGCAGGTTGAAAGTCCCGGTCGTGCCGGGCGCGGGTTCTCCGGCGGCGGCCACCTTGAGGACGCCCGTCGGCGTCCCGACAAAAACCGCGCGCCGCGTCGTCCCGCCCAAGATGTTCGAGAAGAAGGCGACCTGCCCGGCGTCGTTGAAGCCCACGATGGTGAAGGTGGCGTAGGTGCCGCCGCCCGTCCCCGGCGCGGTCTCGCCGACAAGCGCGATCTTCTCGATGGGGCCGCTCGTCGAGCCTGTGAAGATGCCGAGGCTGCCGATGATGTTCGGCTCGGTGAACGCCTGAAAGGCGACGCGGTCGTTTTCGCTGATGAAGGTCGAGAAGAAGTTGGCGAAGAGCTGCCCGCCCGTGCCCGGTGCGACCTCTCCGCGCAGCGCGACCTTGAGGAAGTTCGCGCCGTCGTAGATGAACACGCCGCGCGGGTTGCGCGCGCCTTCGGCGGCGAAAGAGTTAACCATCGAGACGTGCCCGGCCTCGTTCACGCGCATGTTCTGCGCGATGGCCTGCGCCTCGGCGCCGGGGAAGCCGGGGTACGGGTCGTTCTCCTGAAGGATGCGCGCGTGCGCGCCGTCGTCCGCGTCCCAGCGGAAGAAAGCCGCCGCGCCCGGCGTGAAGAAAACGTCTCCCGCGCCGGTCAGGCCGATCTGCGTCGGGGGCGTGAACTGCTCGCTCAGCGTGAGTTTGTCGCGGTCGGTGACGAGCGCGCGGGTCGAAGGTTTTTTGGCCGCTCCCGAAGGCGGCGGCGCAGCCGACAGCAACAGCGCGAGCAGCGAGCAGAGTGCGAAGAGGGCAGAGAGTTTGCGAGTCAGGTACGGATGGGAGAACATAATTTTCCTTTCAAAAGTTGCCGGGACGAGAGATGCCGCATCCAGCAGGTCGCTTCGGCGAGCGCGGCGGCGCGAGGGAGATGGAACGGTCGGGCTGAGCGCTTTAGTGCTTTTGTGCCGAAGCAGATAAGGTGAAACCTTGAATCCGGCGACCGGCTGGTTCAGACGTACTTTGCGAGAGCCGCGGGCAAACTCCCGAAGCTATAGAGGAATGAAGCGCCTTCGCGGGCGCCGATGCGACGAGAAGTGTCGCCTTCCGAAAGCATTCGCGCTTCCCGATTCAACGGGCGTGCCAGACGTGTTGACGCGGGTCAGGTTTCAGCTATCTCTTTAGGTCGGAGGCAGTTGGATGAACGGCGGCGTGTTCAGCCGCGGCCGGGGCGTGTAACCGTGTGGGCTACAGGCGGCGAGGGCCGGGCCGGGCCGTCGGAGGGCCTTCGACGCCTGTGTTTGCTTGGACTTGGCTCGTGAAAGCGTGGGCGCAGTTGTTCCGAAATGGTGTAGCCGTGTGTGCTACTACTCGCGGAGCGTCTGATTTTTCAGTGCTCGCCGTGAGACGGCGTCGAGGGCGTGACGGTCGAGCCACGTGTCTTCCTGAGCATCCGGTGCAGCGTGATGCGGTGCATCCCCAGACGGCTCGCCGCTTCGGTGAGGTTGCCGCCCGTCTCCTCAAGTGCTCGCTCGATCAGTTGGCGCTCCTGTTCGGCCAGCACGCGTTTCATCTCTTCACGCCTGCGCCGCAAATCCCGGAGGTCGGCGGGCGCGGTGTGGAGGGTTCGGTAGAGCGGCTCTTTCTCCAGATTGATGCGCCGCGAGGCGAAGTCGAGAAACTCTTTCGGCAGGTCGCCCAGCCGGATGACTTCGTCGCACGCGAGCGCGACGAGCCGGTGAATCAGGTTCTCAAGCTCGCGCACGTTGCCGGGGAAAGGATATTCCCTCAACCACTCCGAAACCTCGCGCTCGACCCTCAGTTGCTTCCCGTACATCACCGAGAACTTGTTGAGGAAATGCTCGACGAGCAGCCCGATGTCCCCTTTCCGCTCGCGCAGCGCGGGCATCCGCAAGGGGATCACGTTGAGGCGATAATAGAGCGCCTCCTGAAATTTTTTCTCCTCGGTCAGCGCCCTTAAATCTTTGCTCGTCGCCGCCACCACGCGCACGTCGGCGCGGCTCATCTCCTTGCTCCCAAGTTTTCGGAACTCGTTCGATTGCAGGAAGCGCAGCAGCTTGGCCTGGAGGGGGTAGGCCAGCTCGCTGACCTCATCGAGAAAGACCGTGCCGCCGCTCGCCTGTTCGATGAGGCCGACGTACCTTGCGGTCGCGCCCGTGAAAGCCCCCTTCTCGTGGCCGAACAACTCCGACTCCAGAAGGGCTTCGGGGATGGCCGCGCAGTTGATGGCGACGAAGGGGCAGTCGCGGCGCGCGCTCTGGTAATGAAGCGCGCGTGCGACCAGCTCCTTCCCCGTCCCGCTCTCGCCGTCGATGAGGACGATGGCCGGAGAGTCCGCGATGCGGTTGATGACTTCGAGCAGGGCCAGAATCTTCGGGTCTTGCCCGGCGAACTCTCTTGAAGCACGCCCCGCGTCGAGGAAGACTCGGTTCTCCTGCTCGGAGGCCGGGAGCAGTCGCGCGTGCCGCAGGTAGAAGACGACGAAACGCGCGACCGTCTCCAGCAACCGGCGTTCTTCTTCGCCGAACGCACACGGCAGCGAGTTGTTCTCAAGGTAGAGTGCCCCGGCGGTCCGCGCCCCGTGCCTGAGCGGGGCCGCCAGCACCGACTTGAGCTCGAACTTCCTGACGCTGTCTTCGAGCGCGTAAGTCGGATGGTGCAGAGCGTCTTCGAGGAGCAGCGATTCGCCGCTCCGGAACACTTCGCGCAGAAGCGTGCGACTGAAGTTGTACTCTTCGAGCGAGAGGTTGGTGGTTTCAAAGTTGCGCGCGGAGAGGACGTCCGCCTCGGTCGATTCGGAGATGTAGTAGAGGACGAAACCGCGCTCGGCCCCGGTCGCCTCGATCAGGCGGTCGAGCACGGTCTCGCAGAAGAGGCCGAGCGAAGGCGGCTGAAGGTCGAGCAGGGCGTCGAGCACCGAGGCGGTCCGCCCCCCGGCCACGCCGCGCCCCAACTCTTCCGCCTCGGCCTCGATCTTGGCGAGGAAGTCGCGGCGCGCCATCCCGGCGAACAAATCGAAGCCCTCCTGCAAACGCTTGAGCTGAGTCTTGAGGAGTTGCAGGCGGCGGTCGGCGGTGTCGCCCTGAAGCATCGAGACCGACTCGACGAGCGAAGAGATCAACTCCTCGCTCGTCCGCCGCTCCCGTTCGAGCATGGCCGCGAAGGCTTCGGAAACTCTCTTGATGCGATCTGCGCTGTTTCTCATGTTGGCTAGTCGAGCCGGTAGCCCCAGAGCGTGCGGTGGCGCGTGTAGACGCGCACCGAGTTGTCGTGTTCGCCGGAAGCGAGCCGCCGCCCGTCGGGCGAGAAGACGACGGAGAGGACGGGCGCGGCGTGTGTGCCGATGCGCGCGGCGAGTTTGCGCGCGCGGACGTCCCACAGCGCGACGGTGTGGTCGTCGCTCGCCGACGCGACACGGCGACCGTCGGGCGAGAAGGCGACCGACTTGACGCGCGCCGGGTGCTGGCCGATGACGCCCTCCTGCCGGAGCGGCCCCGTTCCCCACAGCCGCACCGCCCCCTGGTCTTCGCCCGTCACCATCCACCCGCCGTCGGGCGAAAGACCAACCGCGACGAGAGTCATCTTCGACCCTCCCAGACTATCGAGCCGCCGCCAGTTTTCCGCATCCCATAAAATACTCCACCCCTTGTCCGAAACGCTGACCATCCGCCGCCCGTCTCCGGAAAAGTCTAAAGCGTAAATCGAACCCGCCATGTCCTCGCCTTCGAGTGAGAGTATGTCGAGCACCTGACGACCGTCGCGGCTGTCAAAGACTCCTGACGTGTTGACCACCCAGCGCCCATCGGGGGAAATCGCTATGCAGTAATTCGCGCTCGGATACTTCCCCTGATAGAGGTACTGGTGAGTCCAGAGGGGTGCCGCGCGGTGTTCGGTGTCCCACAGGGCGACGACGCCGTCCTGGTCAGTGGACGCGAGGCGCCTCCCGTCGGGCGAGAAGGCCACGGCGGTGACGCGTGTCTTGTGCCCGCTCAAAACCGCCTCCTTCCGCCCGCGCTCCGCGTCCCAGATGATGATCGAGCGGTCTTCGCTGCCCGAGGCGAGCCGCCGCCCGTCCGCCGAGAAGGCGACGGCGCGCACCGGCGCGCTGTGCTCGTTGAAGTTGGCGACGCGCTGGCGCTCCGCCACGTCCCATTGCAGGATCGAGCCGTCGCCATGCGTCGAGACGAGCCAGCGCCCGTCGGGCGAGAAGTTGAGCCCCCACACGATGGAGGTGTGTTCCAGCCGCACGATCTTCGTCTGCGTCGCCGCGTCCCACAGGATGATGTCTTCAGCGCCCGTCGCCAGAATGCGTCCGTCGGGCGAAAACACAGCCGCGCGCCCGTGGTCCTGATGGCTGTGGTGTTCGCTCTCCAACTTCCGCCCGCGCCAGTCCCACATGACGACGTCACCGGTTCCGTTAATCGCGGCGAAGCGCCTCTCGTCCGCCGAAAGTGAAAACCAGCTCCCGCCCCAATCCGCGTCTAAATAATCCGCCACCCGTCGTCCCGTCAAGACGTCCCACGTCTCACCTCGCACGAAGACGAGACGGCGACCGTCCGCCGTGAATTGAATGTTAGCGTGGGTGAACTCCCCGTAGGGCAGCTCCCGAACCTTCTCCCAACGCTCCACATCCCACAGGACGGTTCGACCCAATCCGTCCTCCGAGGACGGCGAGGGGTCGAGCGCCATCGAGGCCAGCAGTCGCCCGTCGGGCGAGAAAGCGACGGCCACGACCTTCGCCGTGTGCTCGCGCAAGACCTTCACACTCTCCAGCCGCGCCGTGTTCCACACGATGAGAGTCTGGTCGTCGCCGCCCGTCACGAACCACTTGCCGTCGGGCGAGAAGGCGACACAGTTGACTATCTCCGCGTGGCCGTCGAGGGTCGCGAGCCGCTCGCGCCGCGCAAAGTCCCAGACGATGACCTGCGCGTCTTCACCGACCGACACCAGCAGCCGACCGTCCGGCGAAAACACCGCCTGCCGCGCCGCCGCCGTGTGGCCGTCGCTCAGACGCACGCCCTCCCATTCTTCCGAGACCGAGAGCATTGCCGCCGCCGCCGTCGCCGCCGCGAACAACAGCAAGACGAGCGCACTCGCCCTGACGACGCCCCGCCGAAAACTCTTCCGCAAAAGCTCGCGCTCGCGCTCGCCGCGCTCGGTGTCCGCGTAGCGGCGGATGAACCAGAGTTCGCCAGCGGGGACGCGCGCGCGTTTGTCCAAAGTGTAGTTTGCCGCGTACTGGCGTAGCAGGCGGTTGGCGCGCTGCGTGTGGTCCATCACCTTGCCCGTGATCTGGTTGATCTTCTCGATCAGGTATTCGTGCATCAGCTCGTAGCGCCACGGCTCTTCGTCCTGCATCTCGCGGACGAGTCGCGCCCCGGCGAACAGGCGGAGGATGCCCGCGACCGTCTCGCGGTCGCGCTGCGTGCGCCGCGCGATCTCTTCGAGCGTGAGCGTCAGGCGCGTGTTCTCGTCCGAGATCAGGCCGCGCAAGATGAGCTGCGCGCCCGCCCTGTCGCCCGACGCATTGATCACGTCTTCGAGGAAGCCGTGAACCAGTTGTTCTTTCCCCCCGGCGCGGCGGTAATCCTGAAGGTTGAAGATGCGCCTGCTCTGCAAACGCTCGCCGACGATCTGCAACTCCGAGGGCAGCACGGTGTCGCCCGCCGCCAGATCGCGCGCGACTTGTCGGCTGAAGCCCTCCTCGAAAGGCAGCCGCGCGCGCCGCGCCGACCTGTCGATAATCTCCGCCGCCTCCGCCTCGCCGAAGTTACGCAGGTGATAGAGCTTCGTGCTCAAAAGCGGTTCCGGTATCCGCCCCGCGAACTCGGCGTTGATGAGATAGAGAAAGTCGCTGCGCATCGCGAAGAGGAACTTCGCCGGAAGGTCTCGAGCGTCGTGACAGGCGGCGACGAACGAGATCAACGGCTCGCGCTCCGACTGCGTTTTGAAGTTGATGAAGAACTCTTCAAACTGGTCGAAGACCAGAACGAGCGTCGCGCCCAACTCCCGGTACACCCGCCCGAGGTAATCGACGTGCGCCTCGCCCTCGCGCAATTCGACGCGGCTGCGCCGGCGACACTCTTCCGCGAGCGCCGCCAGAGGGTCTCGGTACGAGCGGCAGTAAATCGGCGCGTAGCCCTCTTCCCAGAGCTTCGGCGCGAGCCCGGCCTTCAAGAGCGAGGTCTTCCCGCTGCCGGACTCGCCGAACAGCACGCCGAAGCGGAAGAGGTCGTGCGCGACCAACTCGAAGAGCGTCAGCGTGTCCGTCTCGCGCCCGTAGAAGCGGCCGCGGTCCGCCTCCTGAAACGGCAGCAGCCCGCGGAACGCCACGCCCTTCGGCGGCGAGCCTGAGGCCGGGCTCGCGGACGCACGGCGCACGGCGACGTAGCACAGAAGGAAAATCGCGGCGACAAAGACGAGGCCGACATCTCTCGCACGCTCGCCGCTCTCCGGCCGGAGAAGCAGCAGGTCGCACGCCGCCGCCAGCGCCGCCGCCGCGCCAACCCACAGGAGCCACTTCCGATAGCGCCATCCGAAGTCGCGCAAGCGCGAGCGCGCTGCCCCCAACGCGGCGAGTTGGTCCTGACTTGATCCCGATTCGCCGGAAGCTTCCGTGGATGCCGTGGCGTCTGGCGGCGACTGCCGGACGGCGGACGCTTCGAGCCGCTCGCTCAACCGTGCGAGGTCGAGAGACAGCGCGCTGGCGGTTTGATAACGCGCGTCGTGCGCCTTCTCCAGTGCGCGCCTGACGATGTCTTCGAGTTCCAGCGGCACGTCGTCGCGGAGAATTCCAAGCGGCGGCGGCTCGTCCTGAAGAATCGCGACGACCACGTCCGTCATGCTCATGCCCTCGAACGGTCGCCGCCCGGTGAGCATCTCGTAGAGCACCACGCCGAGGCTCCAAATGTCCGTCCTCGCGTCCAGTTCGTCGCCCCTGAGCTGCTCTGGCGACATGTAGCCGAGCGTGCCCCCGGGCGCGTCTCGCACCGGATTGATCGCCGCGTCCGCCGTCGTCTCGGCATTCATCGCCGTTAGTTCGGTGCTGACCGACTGCACACGATGCGCCGCGAGCTTGGCCATCCCGAAGTCCAAAACTTTGACGTATCCGTCCGCGCGCAGCATGATGTTCTCGGGCTTGAGGTCGCGGTGCACGACCCCTGCCACGTGCGCCGCCGCCAGTGCCCGCGCGACCTGCGTCATGACTTCCAGCACTTCCGCCAGCTCCATCCGCGCGCCCGAGATACGCTCTCTGAGCGTCACGCCGTCAACGAACTCTGCGGCGATGAAGGGGACGGAATCGGCCCGTCCGACCTCGTAGATGGTCAGGATGTTCGGGTGGTTGAGGGCCGAGGCGGCATGCGCCTCGTGCTCCAGGCGGCTCAGGCTTTCTTCATCAAGAACGAATCCCGGCCTCAGCAACTTGAAGGCGACGTCGCGGTTCAGACGCGTGTCTCGCGCGAGATAGACTTCGCTCATCCCGCCTTCTCTGAGGAAGGAAAGAATCCGATAGCGGCCAAAGCGCGTGCCGGGGGCGACAGCCATCTCCGTTGCTGCGTCTGTTTTCGTCTCCGAAGTTAAAAAGGCGAGGCTTCCAAAGGCGAGGCTTTCAAAAGGTGAGGCACTTCATATTGCAAATCTCGCGTCGAGTCAACAGCAATGCCCGCCGTCGTTCGCACTTCGCGCGTCGTCGGTCGTCTGGCGGCGCGCCGCCTCCGGCGTGTACTTCGCCGACCAGACCTGCGCCCACCCGAGGAAGAAGCGCTGCTCGGGCGTGAAGTTGTCAACCAGTGCGGGGCGCGACTTGCCTTCCAGAGACTTCAGGTAAGCCTGATAGGCGACCTGCAACCCGCCGAGGTCGGCGATGGACTCGCCCGAGACGAGCTTGCCCTTGACGTTGAGTCCCGGCTCGGCCTCGAAGGCGTCGAACTGTTTGACGATGCAGTCGGAGCGCGCCTCGAAGTTCTTGAGGTCAACCTCCGTCCACCAGTTCTTGAGGTTCCCTTGGAGGTCGAACTTCGCGCCCTGATCGTCGAAGCCGTGCGTGATCTCGTGGCCGATGACCGCGCCGATGGCCCCATAGTTGATCGCGTCGTCGGCCTCGGCGTTGAAGAAGGGCGCTTGCAGAATCCCGGCGGGGAAGACGATCTCGTTCTGGAGCCAGTTGTTGTAGGCGTTCACCGTCGGCGGCGTCATGCCCCACTCCTGCCGGTCGAGCGGCTTGCCGATCTTGGCGAGGTCGCGCGCGGTCGCGAACATCCCGGCGCGCATCGCGTTCTGGACGTATGAGTCGCGGCTCATGTCGAGCGTCGAGTAGTCAATCCACTTGTCGGGATAGCCGATCTTCTGCTGGAAGGCGGCGAGCTTGGCGAGCGCCTCTTTGCGCGTCGCGTCGCTCATCCACTCGCGCGTCTGGACGCGCTCGCGGAAGGCGGCGATGAGGTTGTTAATCATCGTCTGCATCCGCGCCTTCGACTCGGGCGTGAAGGCGCGCGCGACATAGACTTGGCCGAGCGCCTCGCCGAGCGCCCC
This sequence comes from Acidobacteriota bacterium, assembly GCA_020199995.1. GTDB lineage: Bacteria > Acidobacteriota > Blastocatellia > Pyrinomonadales > Pyrinomonadaceae > JAIVJM01. The sequence goes on from JAIVJM010000064.1 coordinate 9,244, forward strand.
GTCGGTCGAGGCGACGCAGCGACGCCAGACCGGATACTGTTCTTTCCGCCCCTGCAAGGTCTTCCCGAAGAAGTTGAAGTTCTCCGTCTCGAACTTCGAGGAGAGCGCGTCGGCCGCGGCGGTCACGAGCTGCCAGCGGAGGTATGTCTTCCAGTCGGCGAGCGGCACTTCCACGAGCATCTTGTCGGCGGCGCGGAAGAACTCGGGATGCGCGACGTTGATCTCCATGTCGCGCGCGAGGCCGAGCGCCGCGAAGTAGGTGGCCCACGAGAAGCCGGGCGTCAGCTCACCCAACTGCTTCATGCCCATCTTGTTGTACTGCTTCGAGAAGTCGCGGAGCTCGACGGGCGAGCGCGAGTTCTGCGCGAGGCGCGTCTGGATGGCCAAGACGGTCGCGGCGTTGGCGGCGGCCCGCTCCGGCTTGTCGCCGAGCAGCTCGAACATCCGCGTCATGTGCTGGACGAACTGCTCGCGCAGGAGCTTCGACTTGTCGTCCGTCTTCGTGTAGTACTCGTTGGTCGGAAGCGAGAGCCCGCCCTGCCCCGCGAAGCCGATGACCTGCGAGCTGTTCTTGAGGTCGGCCAGCGCGCCGAAGCCGAAGAGCGCCGGGATGCCCATCCGGTGCATGTGCGCGACCTGCGCCTGGAGGTCTTTGACGCTCTTGATCTTTTCAATGCGTTTGAGCTCGGGCTGGAGCGGCTTGATGCCCTCGGCCTCGCGCCGCGACTCGTCAACGCAGGTGGCGTAGAAGTCGCCGATCTTCTGCTCGTTCGACCCCTTCTTCGCGGCCTTGTTCTTGGAAGATTCTTCGAGGATCGTGAGCAGCGTCTTGCGGTTATTCTCGTTGAGGATATTGAAGCTGCCCCAGCTCGCAAACGCCGCCGGGATTTCCGTCGTCTTGAGCCAGTTGCCGTTGGAGAACTGGTAGAAGTCAGTGCAGGCCGACGTGGTCGTGTCCATCCGCGTCGGGTCGAAGCCGCGCCCGCCGCCGCTCTTAGTCTGCGCCATTGCGCCGAGCCCGAGCGCGAGTGCCAGCACGAGCGCCGCGCTCAGCCTAAAGTTAAAGAAACGCATGTGGAATACTCCTTCAAGAATTAAGTCTCTTGCGAGACAGGATCGAATCGAGTGTGTGGTCGAGTTGATACGGGGAGCGAGCAAATAGTTTCTCACGAAACCCGCATGCCGCCAAAGAAGTAAGCGGTGAGCAGTAAGCAGTAAGCAGTCAAGACGGCTGAGATTTCAAATTTGTAATCTTAAATCTCAAATCAGAAGAACTGCTTACTGCTCACTGCTCACTGCTCACTGCTCACTGCTTACTGCTTTCCTTCCCCGGCCAGCTCCGGCGGCAGTGGCTTATCCACGCGCGGGCGGCGGGCGCCGCTCGCCAGCTCCCACGCCGTCACGAAGACGGTGCGCGCTACTCTTTCCATCTTCCGGTAGTCAATCTTCTCGGGCTGGTCGGAGGGCTGGTGATAGTCCTCATGCGGCCCGTCGAAGTAGAAGATGATGGGGACGCCCTTGCGCGCGTAGTGGAAGTGGTCGCTGCGGAAGAAGAATTGTTCCGGGTCGGCGGGGTCGTCGTAACGGTAGTTGAACTTGAGCCCGAGGAAAGAGTCGTTGACGCGCTCGCTCACATCGCCCAGCTCCGTGCTCATCTTCTTCGAGCCGATGACGTAAATCTCGTCGGGGCCGGTGAGCTGCTCGTTGACCTTGCTCATGTCGCCCGCGCGTTTGCTCCTCCCGATCATGTCTATGTTGAGCTGCGCGACGACGCGCGCAAGCGGCACGGTCGAGTTCTCGACGAAGTAGCGCGAGCCCCACAAGCCCTTCTCCTCGCCCGCGTGCCAGACCAGAAGAATCGAACGCTTCGGGCGCGGCGACGCCGAGACGAAGGCGTGCGCCATCTCCAGCACCGCCACGGTGCCCGAGCCGTCGTCGTCCGCGCCGTTGTAGATGCGGTCGCCGTCGACAGGAGCCCCGACGCCGACGTGGTCGTAGTGCGCTCCGACGGCGACGTACTCGTCCTTCAGGACGGGGTCTGAGCCTTCGATGACGCCGACCACGTTCTGCGTGGTCAGCGCCTCCACGCGCGCGGCGACCGTGAGGCTCAACTTCTTGTTCGCATTGAGGTCGAACGACTCGACGCGCGCACCCACGGCGGCCTGTTCGAGCAGGTAGCTGGCCGAGCGCCGCTCGCCCTGAAAGATTTTGTCGAGCATCGCCAAAGACGCGGTGACGAAGGGCACGCCCGCGGGCCGACCCGAGTTGATGCCGATCTCGCCGTTCGCGCCTTCGTAGATGGCCGGCACGGTGTTCGCGCCTTCGCCCGTCTGGAACTTCTCGACGGCGAGTTGGCTGCGCTCTTGAGACTGACTCTGCCGCCCGCGCTCCCACTTCAAGAGTGTCCGGTAGGTCGGCATCGCGACGACGGCCCGCGCGCCGTGGCTGACGGCGTACTCGTAAGGGTGCATCCAGTCCTCGCCCGGCTTGCCGAGCGCGTCCGTGGACGTGCCCGCCTCCTTCGGCAGGTATCCGCCGCCCGCGACGATCATCACCTTGCCGCGCACGTCCACACCTTCATACGGGTTGATGTTCTTCGACTTGACGAGCCAGCCGTGGCCGACGTAGACGAGCGGCGCGCCCTCGAAAGAGCCGCCGACAGGAGCGTTGTCGTAGAAGCCCGAGCCGTGCTCGAAGCGGTGCCCGCCGACTTCGGCGCTCGACGCGGCGGCGTCAATCCGCGTGCGCCTGAGCGCGATGCGCTGGAAGTAAGTGCCGTCGTCTCCGGCGGGACGCACGCCCCACAGCGCGAGGTTCATGGCGATGAACTTGGCGGCGAGGTCGAGCCCGCGCGAGGGCGTGTCGCGCCCCTCCATCTCGTCCGAGGCGACGAAGTGCAGATAGCTCCTCAGGTCCGACGCCGTGATTCGCTCCGCCGCGCGCCGCGCCGCGCCGGTCGTGGCGGTCGCCGCGCCCGATACTTCGCCCGCGCGCTGTGCGAGCGCGACGGGCTGCAAGGTGATGACGCACGCGAGCGCGAGCGCCGGAAGTCTGAATCTTCTCATCCGTCTCAATGGTTTCCCTGTCCGCCGCGCAGTCTTACGTCCCGACCGGGCCGGAGCCCTCATGCCCCTCGCCGGTCGCGGACGCTCGTACGCGACCGTCATGCTCTCAAGATTAATCTGGAACACTCTACCCGAAGCCGTCGTCTCGGACGAAGGCGCGGCGGCTGTCCGGCGTGACGAGAACTTCGACGGAGACCGAGGGCGTCTAGTGAGTCGGCCTTTGAGCGGCACGCCCCGAGCCTGTGTCGGGCGTTGTTTCTACGGGAGAGACTGGCGGCGGGTTTCGCCGCGCGGCGCGCTTTGTGACGAGCCGCGCGATTCGGATGACGAGCGGGCCGAGGCGCGTGACGGGGGAGAGTAGAAATGTGAGGCCGGAGCTTCGCACGGTCGCTCACGAAGCCCCCGAAGGGGGCGATAGAATTTAGCCCACGGCGCGAGCCGTGGGAACATGGTCACGAATGAAATTCGCAGAGCCCCGGTAGGGGCGAAAGAAAAGCAACTCGCCATATGCGGCGCGCTGCTTTTCTTTCGCCCCTACCGGGGCTCATCTCTCTTCCTCAACTTATCCCCACGGCTCACGCCGTGGGCTAAATTATTCCGCCCCCTCCGGGGGCTGGTTCAAAGACGCTGCCCCTCGGCCTCTTCCCCTTCACTTCCCTTGCAGCTTCTTCCACGCCTCGACGTACTTCGCTGTCTTCGGGTTCGCCTCGTTCCAGCGCGGCGCTTGCGGGTCTTCGGCGATCATCAGCGTGCCGAGCGCGACGGTGCGGATGACACGCTCCATGTTGGCGTAGTCGATCTTCTCCCAGTGGTCGCCGACCGCGTGGTAGTCGGGGAACTCGAAGGCGACGCCGAACGTGTGCGCGGGCACTCCGACGTCGGCGAGCGCCTGATTGTCGCTGCGCCCGAAGAAGGCGTCGCTGTTCGTCGGGTGCTTGTAGACCACGACGCCCGAGGCCTCGCCCGCCCGCTCGAAGAGCGCGCCGAGCGTCGAGTAGTCGAAGCCGGTCAGCGCCGCGCGGCCCACCTGCGCCCCTTCGCTGTCGTCGGTGCGCCCGACCTGCTCCATGTTGACCTGAGCGACGGTCTTCGAGAGAGGCACGAGCGGGTTTCGACCGTAGAAGCGCGAGCCGACGAGCCCCAGCTCTTCGCCGAAGAAGGTGATGAAGAGGATGCTGCGCTTCGGGCGCGGGTTGAGGGCGGAGAGCGCCGAAGCGATCTCGACGACCGCCACGGTGCCCGACCCGTCGTCGTTCGCGCCGTTGAAGACACAGTCGCCCTCCGCGCAGTTGTCGCGCACGCCGAGGTGGTCGTAGTGCGCCGAGACGAGGACGTATGTGTCGCGGAGCAAAGGGTCTGAGCCGCGCAAAAGCCCCGCGACGTTGCGCAAGCTAACCGGCGTCTCGATGCGCGAGGGCGCGCGGAACGTGACGGTGGCGGGGCCCATGCCCGCCGGGAGCGCGTCGAAGAACTGCGCGCCCTGCGTGCCGTGGACGAAGAGGAGCGGCGCGGTCGGCTTGTCACCGAGCGGCGACTGCCGCCCCTTGCTCTCGGGGTCAACGAGCCTGACGGAGCCCGCGCCACGCCCGCGCGCGCTCTCGCGGTCGAAGGCGATGACGAGCGGCACGCCGAGCGCGTGCGCCTTCGCCATAAACTCATTCTCCGCGCCCAGCAACTGAAAGCCGCGCGCGCGGTCGCCGCGCGGGAAGGTCGGGAACTCCGTCATGACGACTTTGCCCTGAAGCTGTTCGCGCGTGAACGAGTCGAGCGACGCGCCGTCCTTAAACACGGCCTTCACCAGCCCCGCGCCCGCGAGAGTGGGCTCTGCGTCGAGCGCCCAGAGCTGGACGCCGCTGATCTGGAAGCCGAAGGTCGCCTGCTCCGCCCCGACGGCGAGCACGCCCGCGCCGTTCGCGAGCTTGAGCTCGAAACTCTTCATGTCGCGGCCCGAAAGAGACGACTTCGCCGTCTGGAAGTAGCCGTCGTCGCCCGCGGGTTCGAGCCCCGCGCGGCGGAACTGCGCGGCGATGTACTCGGCGGCGAGGTCGAGGCGCCAAGACCTCTCAGGCGGCGAAGCCTCAGAGGTGAGGAAGGAGGCTTGCCCCGGCACTCGCTTTTCGCGCTGCCATCGAGCCCGCCTTTGCGGTCGGGCCTGCGTCCTGCTATTCGACCTTGACGCCTTTCCAGAAGGCGACGCGGCCCTTGATCTCCTTCGCGGCGTCCTTCGGCTCGGGGTAGTACCACGCCGCGTCCTTGTTCGCCTGACCGTCCACGACGACACTGAGGTAGCTCGCCTCGCCCTTCCACGGGCAGGTCGAGTGCGTCGCGCTCTCCTCGAAATACTCTTCGTTGACCGACTCGCGCGGGAAGTATTGATTGCCTTCGACGACCACCGTCTCGTCGCTCTCCGCCAGAATTTTTCCGTTCCAAGTCGCTTTCATTTCGTTCCTCCCTGTTGTCTCGTTCTTATCCCCGCGTGAGCTGCCGGTATTTGATGCGGTGCGGCTGTTCGGCTGCCGAGCCGAGGCGCGCGCGGCGGTCTTCTTCATAGGCCGAGTAGTTGCCCTCGAACCAAGTGACTTTACTGTCTCCCTCGAAGGCGAGGATGTGCGTGCTGATGCGGTCGAGGAACCAGCGGTCGTGGCTGATGACGACGGCGCAGCCCGCGAAATTCTCCAGCGCCTCTTCCAGAGCGCGCATCGTGTTCACGTCGAGGTCGTTGGTCGGCTCGTCCAGAAGGAGCACGTTCGCGCCCGACTTCAACATCTTCGCCAGATGCACGCGGTTGCGCTCGCCGCCCGAGAGCGAGCCGACCTTCTTCTGCTGGTCGGAGCCGGAGAAGTTGAAGCGCCCGACGTAGGCGCGCGAGTTGACCTGTCGCGGCCCCAACTGCACCACGTCGAGGCCATCCGAGATTTCCTCCCAGATTGACTTGTCGGGGTCGAGCGCGTCGCGGCTCTGGTCAACGTAGCCGAGCGTCACGGTCTCGCCGATGCGGATCACGCCAGCGTCGGGCTGCTCCTGACCGATGACCATGCGGAAGAGCGTGGTCTTCCCCGCGCCGTTCGGCCCGATGACGCCGACGATGCCGCCCGGCGGGAGCTTAAACGTCATTCCCTCGACCAGCAGGCGCTCGCCGTAACCCTTCGACACCTCGTCGGACTCAATTACAACCTGCCCGAGGCGCGGCCCCGGCGGGATATAAATCTCCAGCTCCTTCGCCAGTTTTTCAGTCTGCTCGTTGAGCAGTGCCTCGTAAGAGTTGATGCGCGCCTTGCCCTTCGCCTGACGGCCTTTGGGCGACATGCGGATCCACTCCAGCTCGCGCTGGAGCGTCTTCTGCCGCTCGCCCTCCTGCTTCTGCTCCTGTTGCAGGCGCTGCTGTTTCTGTTCGAGCCACGAGGAGTAGTTCCCCTTCCACGGGATGCCCTCGCCGCGGTCGAGTTCGAGAATCCAGCCCGCGACGTTGTCGAGAAAATAGCGGTCGTGCGTGACGGCGATGACCGTGCCCGCGTACTTCTGCAAGTGCTGTTCGAGCCACGCCACCGACTCGGCGTCGAGATGGTTCGTCGGCTCGTCGAGCAGAAGGATGTCAGGCTTCAGCAGGAGCAGCCGGCACAGAGCGACGCGCCGCTTCTCGCCGCCCGAGAGAATTCGGACTGGCGTGTCGCCCGACGGGCAGCGCAGCGCGTCCATCGCCATCTCAAGACGCGAGTCCAAATCCCAAGCGTCCGCCGCGTCGAGCTTCTCCTGCACCACGCCCTGTCGTTCGAGCAACTTGTTCATCTCGTCGTCCGACATCTCCTCGCCGAAGCGCGCGTTGATCTGGTCGAACTCTTTGAGGAGCGAGACCGTCTCGGCGACCGCTTCTTCGACGACTTCGCGCACGGTCTTTGACTCGTCGAGGCGCGGCTCCTGTTCGAGATGCCCGATGGTGTGGCCGGGCGACAAAACGGTCTCGCCGGTAAAGCTCTTGTCCGCGCCCGCGATGATGCGGAGCAGTGACGATTTGCCGGAGCCGTTGAGGCCGATGACGCCGATCTTCGCGCCGTAGAAGTATGAGAGGTAGATGTTTTTGAGGACGGCCCGCTTGTCGTGGTGCTTGCTGACGCCGACCATCGAATAAATAATTTTGTTTGGCTGTGTGCTCATTCGCCCGTTCGGAATCCTTCGTTTGATTTATCGTCTAAGGGTTTGAGACATACACTACGACAGCCGCGCGCGAATCTCAAAGGCCGCAAGCCCGACCGTAAGGGAGGGCGTCTGTGGCCGCCGTCATTGACGCTGACGGCACTTAGACGCCCTCCCTTACGGTCGGGCTTGCGGCCTGTTTGTTCCGCCCTCACGGCTTCTCCGGCACTTCGACGACGTTGTTCAAGTTCCCGGCCTCGTCCTCGGCGGTGTTCGAGTTGGCGGGGTCGAGGAGCCAGTTGCCGTCAACGACGAACTTGTAGGCGTGGACGCCGGGGTTGAGGTCAACGCGGCAGACCCACTCTTCGCCCTCGCGCGCGAAGAGCAGTTGCGACTGGTTCCAGTTGTTGAAGGTTCCGGCGAGCGCGACGACCCGCGCTTCCGAGTAGCCCTTGAGCCTGAAGGTCGTGTTCCCCTTCAGGCTCGGGGAGGGAAGCTCGACGCGTTGCGCCGTGTAGCTCTCGCCCTCGAAGCGGAAAGTGAGGCTCGCGATCCTTCCTTCGTCGTCGCGTTTGAAGACGACGGGCGTGCCCTCGATCTCGTCGGTGAAGGTCGCTTTGGATTTATGGACGAGCCGACGTTTCCTGACATTAGTCGGCTTGACCCACAGCTCGCCGCCTTCGAGCGTCACGTCGAGCGTCGAGACGGGGATGATGCCGACCTCCAGCTCGTAGCGGCCCGCGTACTTTCTCAAAGCCTCGGCATTGGGATTCGACTTTGACTGCCTCATCGTCGGGGACTGTGTCTGTGCCGCACAGTCAACCACCCCGACTACGAACTGAACGGCTGACGCGAAAAGAAGTCCACCCAGAAATAAATACTTTCTCATCGCCGCCCCTCACCACGCGGATGCGCATGCAACATCACACAGCCCGCGGGGACAAGTCCTGCCCCCACAGGCTTTCCCAACATGCGCGTAGTCCCTCCTGCGCGTCAATACTGCCAGTTGACGTTGACGAAGCCCACGCCGCTCGCCGGCACGGTGTAGGTGTGATTGGCCCCGGCCTCCCAAGTGACCGCGCCGTTCGAGGCAATCTTGATGAATTTGAACTGGATGGTCTGCCCGGCTGGCGCGCTCGCGTTGATGAACCAGTTCGGGTAGTTAGGCGTGAGCATCGGGCCGATTGCCGCGTCCCACGTCGTCGCCCAGTTGCTCAGCTCCACGGTGTTGCCCGTCAGGAAAATGTAGTCGCCCGTCTGCGTCGGGCTGGCGTTGTAGACGGTGAAGGTGACGGGGATGAGCTTCGCCGTGAGCACCGTGAACTGGATGCCGTTCGAGACCTGACTCGACGAGTTCGTCACCGTCACGTTGTAGTTGCCGTTGGTGACCACGGGGACGGTGGCGACGATCTTCGTCGAAGACCACGAATTCACCGTGGCGGTCGTCGTCCCGAACTTCACGGTCCCGGCGACCGCGCCGAAGTTCTTGCCGCCGATGGTGACTTTCACGCCGGGCTGCCCCACCGTGGGGCCGATGGAGCCGACCTGCGGGAAGCCGCCCGTCTCTGTAGTCTGCCAGACGGAGACGCTGTTGGCGGGCAGGGAGAAGGCCGTCACTGGGTTGTTGCCGCCGGAGCCGGAGCCGACCGCGACGGAGACGCCGCCGAGCAGCGCCGTCAAATAATCGTTGTAGGTTCCGACCGGCAAAGACGTGTTGAGGCCGGTGATCTGCGCGGCGCTCGCACCCTTGTTGATGGCGACGAGCACGACGTTGCCGTTGAACTTGCGCTCGTAGATATAGACGTCCGAGTTGACCCAGCGCTGCTGGTGCGAGCCGTAAGGGACGGCGGTGTTGTTGCGCCTCAAGGTCGAGAGGCGGTTGGTCAAAGTGTAGGCCGTCGTCGAGGTCGAGAAGGCGTTCATCATCGGGCGGTTGTAGGGGTCGCCGCCGCCCGAGGTGTCGTTGTGCAGATATTGCTCGGTGCCGTAGTAGATGCAGGGGACGCCGCGCTGCGTGAGGATGAAGGCCAGAGCCTGATGGAGGCGCGTGTTGTTGTTGAGGAGCGAGAGGAAGCGCGTCATGTCGTGGTTGTCAATGAACGTCACGAGGTCTTCGTCCCACGTGAAGTTCGACGCCTCGGCGGTCAGGATGTTCTCGATCTCGCTGAAGTTGGCGTTCGAGCCGAAGACATTGCGGACGGCGGTGTTGAGCGGGAAGTCGAGCATCGAGATGCCGCTCTTGTTGGCGTACTTGTAGGAATCGCGGTAGAGCGGGTCGCCGGTCGAGGTTTGATACCACTCGCCGAAGAGGAAGCTGTCGCCGTAGGTGTAGATCGAGTTGGCTAAGGAATACTGCCAGCCCCACGTGATGTGCTTGATGGCGTCAATGCGGAAGCCGTCCACGCCGTGCTGCTGGAAAACTTGCGCCGCCGACTTCATGTAGGCGTCAATCGTCGCGTGCTCCTGATTGAGGTCGGCGAGGTTGAAGAGCGTGTAGTATTGCACCTGATAGCGATCGTCCCAGTTCGAGATGTTGCCGTTGTGGTGAAAGTAGCCGTTGGTATCGTTGGTGTAGTTGCCTATGAATGTGCCGTTGTCGTAGAGCGCGCCGAACTCGCCGGCGTTGTCCTGCGTCGAGTGGTTGGGCGCGAAGTCCACGATCACCTTGATGCCGTTCTGGTGCGCGGCGGTGACGAGGGCGTCGAACTCCGTCCACGTGTTCGAAGCGTTGCCCGAGTGCTCCTCGACGCGCTTGAAGTCGCGGCCCTGATAGCCGTGGTAGGAGGCGGTCGGGTTCCCCTGACCGTCGGGGATGTTGGCGTTGAGGTTGTCCACGGGCGGCGAAATCCAGATGGCGGTGACGCCCATCCCGGCGAGGTAGGACATCTTCTGCTGAATACCTGCGAGGTCGCCGCCCCAGTAGGCGCGCCAGTTCGCCTTCGTCGCGTCGTAGAGTCCCGCGCTCTGCGCCGGGTTGTTGTTCGCCGTGCTGCCGTCGAAGAAGCGGTCGGTGATGATCTGGTAGATGACTTCGCGTTTGAAATCCGCCGCCGGCGTCGAGACCTGTGCGAGCGGCAGCAGCAGGACGAGCAGGAGTGAGACGAGAAGGGGGTTTTTTGAGGCTCTCAGCATGTGGGTCTCTCCTCCGGGGAAATGCGTTCCCCGGTGAAACGCGTTCGGCGAACGCTTTGGGTCACGTGAGTTACTTCGCGAGGCGGCGGCCTTCGAGCCGCCGGGCAAGTTGGTACGAGTCCGCGAGTTTACCCTTTTACCCACGCGAGTGGAAGAGGGGCAGGAGGCTCTGAAAAGTTATTGACGAAGCACCCGAAGGGGGCGGAATAATTTAGCC
>JAIVJM010000175.1 GCA_020199995.1 Acidobacteriota bacterium
GGTTCGGGATCAGCGTCTCGACCGTCGCGAAGCCCTCGCGCCCCTTGTCCGTGACGACGACGCCGGGCACGGCCCGGAGGCGCGCTGCGTCGAGCGGCGAGGGGTTGAGGAAGTAGTCCACCTCGCCGCGCTCGAACGCGATGGCCGCGACGGCGTTGCTCGGCATCACCCGGTACACGACCCTGTCCAGGTACGGCTTGCCCGACTTGTAATACTTCTCGTTCCTCGCGAGCGTGATGTGATCGCCCTTGACCCACTCCTGAAACTTGAAAGGGCCGCTCCCCACGGGCGCGGTGTTGCGCGGGTTCGTCAGCGGGTCGGTCCCCTCGTAGAGGTGCTTCGGCATGACGGGCGCGTTCGTCACGTCAACGAGCTGGAGGAAGGCGGCGTAAGGGCGCTCGAACTCGAAGACGACAGTGTGCGGATCGGGCGTGGAGACGCGGCGCAGGTTGTCGCCCACCGACGCGCGCGCGCGGGCGTGGTACTTCAGCAGCAACTGCTCGAAGGTGTACCGCACGTCCTCCGAAGTGACCGGCGCGCCGTCGTGGAACATCGCGCCGCGCGCGAGGTGGAAAGTGTACGTCCGCCCGTCGGGCGATACCTCCCAACGTTCGGCGAGGTCGGGCACCGGGTTGAGGTCGAAGTCGTGGGCGACGAGGCCGCTGAAGATCGAGCCGCAGACGAGGTGCACGCCGCCCTGCGTCGTGACGGCGGGGTTCAAACCGCCCGGATCGGACGAGACGGCGACGGTGACGGTTCCGCCGCGCCGGGGTTCCTGCCCCCACGCCGGAGCGGGGGAAAGCGTGTAGGCAAGAAAGATGAGGAGAGTGAGTCGGACGGCCTTGCCGCCGTTCTCCGGCCCGACTTGGTGGATAGAACTAAATAGAAAAGGCAATCGTCGTAACAGCATAAGGTGGAGGCAAAGATACACCAGCCGGCCTGGCCGGTGGAACGTGCCTTACGAAAGGGGAGTGACTAAATCCGGGCAGGTGGCGAAAGGTCGCGATTGAATCCGAAGTCAGGAGTGGGGCTGTGATAGCAACACTTACCGCCCACGCCTCAAAGCCGCCTTTTTCTGGCATCAACTCTGAGTTAGTCACTCCCCAGAGTCATACCCCTTCAACTTTCCCCCGCTCTGTTATAGAGTCTTGCGCAATTTGTCGCCTGCGTCGCCGTCGTTGCGTATATGCCCCTTCCCCCAAACACGCGGCTCGGCCGCTACGAAATCCGCTCACATCTCGGCGCGGGCGGCATGGGCGAGGTGTACCTGGCGCACGACACGCGGCTGCGCCGCCTAGTCGCGCTCAAGCTGTTGCCGGCGAAATACACGGCGGACAGGGAGCGGCTCCGGCGCTTCGAGCAGGAGGCGTGCGCCGCTTCGGCGCTGAACCACCCGAACATCCTCACCGTCTATGAGATCGGTACGGAGAACGACACACACTTCATCGCCACCGAATACGTTGACGGCGTGACGCTCCGGCAAAAGCTGCGTGAGGCGAAGATGAGGCTCGGCGACGCGCTCGACGCGGCGCATCAGGCGGCTTTCGCGCTGACCGCCGCGCACGCCGCCGGGGTCATCCACCGCGACATCAAGCCGGAGAACATCATGCTCCGGCGCGACCACGTCGTGAAGGTACTGAACTTCGGCCTCGCCAAGCTCGTCGAAACGGAGGATCCCGCTGGCGTCGACACGGAAGCGCAGACGCGCGCCCTCGTCAAAACTGAGCCGGGCGTGGTCATGGGTACGGCCCAATATATGTCGCCCGAGCAGGCGCACGGGCTGGAGACGGACGCGCGCACGGACGTGTGGTCGCTCGGCGTGGTGCTGTATGAAATGATCGCGGGGCGCATGCCGTTCGAGGGCGTGACGTGGAGCCACGTCATCGTCTCGATCCTCGAACACGAGCCCGCGCCGCTCGCGCGCTTCGCGCCCGACGCGCCCGCAGAATTAGAGCGCATCGTGCGTAAATGCCTAACGAAAGAGTGCGACGAGCGCTACCAGACGGCGCGCGATCTGATGATTGACTTGAAGAATTTGCGCCGCGAGTTGGATTTGCAGAGCGAACTCGAACGCTCCGCCGCGCTGTACCGAATCGACGCGCCGACGACGAAAACGTGCAGCGGCGCGTCCCAAACTATCGACAGGGCGACCGAAAAGGACACGATCCTGCTGACGGATTTCGTCAACACTACCGGAGACCCTGTCTTTGACGGAACGCTCAAGCAAGCTCTGGCTGTGCAGCTCAGTCAATCTCCTTTTCTAAATATCTTCTCCGAAGACCGTGCGCGCGACGCGCTCAAGTTGATGGGGCGCGCGCCGGATGAGCGCGTGACCAGAGACGTTGGGCGAGAGATTTACCGGCGTCAGGGGTTGAAGGCAATGCTCGTGGGTTCGATTGCGAGCTTGGGAAACCATTACGTCATCACTCTGGAGGCCATCAACGAGCAGACGGGCGACGCGATTGCGCGCGAACAGGCGGAGGCCGAAAACAAGGAGCAGGTGCTTCATGCGCTCGGCGAAGCGGCGGTGAAGTTAAGAGAGAAGCTGGGCGAGCTGCTGCAATCAATCCAGAAGTTCGACGCCCCGATTGAGCAGGGCACAACCTCTTCGCTGGAAGCCTTCAAAGCCTTCTCCCTGGGAGTTGAACAGCAATTAAAGGGCAAGCACCTAGAAGCCATTCCGCTTTTCAAACGCGCGGCGGAAATAGACCCAAACTTCGCACTCGCTTATGCTCGGATGGCATCAATTTATTACAACCGCAGGCAGTATGACCTGGCTGCCGAAGCTTCGCAAAAAGCATTCGAGTTGCGTGAGCGAGTCAGCGAGCACGAACGACTCTATATCTCTGCGGGTTACTACGACAACGTAACCGGGGAATTGGAGAAGTATCTCGAGACGTTGGAACTGTGGAAGCGAACGTATCCGCGCGACGCTCCGCCGCACAACAACCTGGCTCTTAAATACGCCGAGCTTGGTCAATTCGATAAAGCGCTGGAAGAGGCGCGTGAAGCCATTCGCCTCAATCCGAATTCGGCTTCCGGGTACTCTCTTTCAGCTCAAGCCTTCGTAGGTCTCAATCGCTTCGACGAGGCTCAGGAGATCATCAGGCAGGCGCTCGCACAGAAGCTCGAAACCACGGCTATGCACGGAACTCTTTACCGGATTGCTTTTTTCCAGGGTGATGCGACGACGATGAAGGAACAGATCGAATGGATAAACGGAAAGCCGGATGAGTATCTTGCTCAAAGTTGGCAAGCCGATGCTGTCGCGTTTTCAGGCCAGTTGCGGAAAGCCACAGAATTTTCCAACCGCGCCTTTCAGTTAGCCGCGGCGCGAGACTTGAAAGATGTTGCGGCGCAGACTGCGGCAGGAGCCGCAGCGCGGGAGGCGCTACTGGGTGATTGCAGGCTGGTGAGAGGGCAGGCTGCGAAGGCACTCGACATGTCGCACTGGCAGCAGACGATGATCCCTGCGGGCATCGCGCTGGCTACCTGCGGCGAGTTCAGTCAAGCACAGGCTATTAT
>JAIVJM010000343.1:0-1692 GCA_020199995.1 Acidobacteriota bacterium
GCCATGAGCGGTCGGCCCCGTAGCGGTGGAGCAGCAGCACGCAGGGCGCGCCCTCTGCGCCGCGCACAAGCCAGCCGCGCGCACTCGTCCCGTCGCGGTTCGACCAACTCTCTTCGGTGGCCATCAAGCCCCGGTCGCTGAGGCGCGCGAATTTTTCGGGAGTCACGAGATAAGGGTGCGGCGGCGGGTGCGTGGCCCCGTAGACCATCCACGCCGACAGGCTGACGAGCGCGAGCAGCACGATCAGTATGATCGGGAGCAGCGCGGTGAAAAGTTTCTTTCCGGTTCGACGGGGAGGCGGCATGGCTCGTTCATTGTAAATGAAGACAGCCCTAGGGCGAAGTAAGAATTATGGGTCGCCCACCGTGGCGGTCTGGTTTGCGCCTCTCGACGCCTGCTGCGCGCGCGCGTAATCTTCGGGCGTGTTGACGTTGGTGAAGAAGAGTTCAGAGCCTTTGAGGTCTGACAGTTCATCGAAAGAGACCCAGCGCGTCCGCACGCGTCTGAGCAGACGGCGGGGGCGAAGCTCGCCCGCGCGAATCAAATCTTCCGCGACGCCGAGGCACGCCGCGCGCGCATAGACGGCGCAGAGCGGCTGCGCGCGGCCATCATCCTGAAGCGGCGCGACGGCCTCCGTCTCGTCACACAGGAAGGACGCGAGACGCAGCATCAGTGCGCCCGTGACAAACGGCAGGTCGCACGAGACGACCGCCGCCCAACGCCCCTCACAGGCCCTCAGCGCCGCGTGGAGGCCGCCGAGCGCCCCCAGACTCTCGTGCATGTCGGGGACTACGGCCAGCCCGAAAGTTTTTGCGTCGGGTCTTGAGCTGACGACGCTGACGCGTCCGTTCAGGGGGCGGAGCGCGTCGGCGACAAGCTCGACGAAGGTTCGACCATCGAGGCGGAGGCGGGCTTTGTCAGTCCCCATCCGGCTCGAAGCGCCGCCCGCAAGGATGAAACCCTCGATTTCAGCTTCGATTTGAGACATCAGCTGATGCGCAAATTAGCACGCGCCGAGGGCGCGCAACAAGCGTCGAGGCCGGGGCGCGGAGCGGAATCGCCGGGTCGGGCTAAAATTATGCAACCCTTGAGCTTCGGGCAACATCTGTGTTGCACACGAATGTTGCTTGACCGTTCGCGAAAGGCGAAGTTATAGTCAATTCGGCGGCCCTTTCACCAGCCCCCTTCGCGGCCAAAGAGAGACGGAGCTTTTGCGAGCCGCAACATCGGATAACTACTCCGCGACGACAGACGTTCTTACCAGAGGTAGCTAAATGAAACGACCCTTGTTCGCCCTGTTCGCGCTGACCTTCCTCCTGAGCCTCAACGCCTTCGCGCAGAAGCCGGCAGCCAGTCAGCAGGCGGTCGCCTTCTACCCGCTCGAAGAGCTGCGTGTGGGGCAGAAGGGCGTGGCGCGCACGGTCTTTGCGGGGACCGAGTTGCAGGAGTTCGGCATTGAGGTGCTGGGCGTCATGCCCGGCTATCCGCAGCCGCGCCAGTCGGCCATCATCATCCGTCTCTCGGGCGCGAACGTCGAGCGCACGGGCGTCTTCGGCGGGATGTCCGGCTCGCCCGTCTACATTGACGGCAAGCTCGTCGGGGCCATTGCCTTCACCTTCAATTTCTCCAAAGAGCCGATTGCCGGCGTCACGCCAATCAAGCAGATGATTGACATCTTCGAGCGCGGGAGCG
>JAIVJM010000343.1:1770-3903 GCA_020199995.1 Acidobacteriota bacterium
GAGCAGACGCTCCTGCCGGGCGCGTCAATCAGCGTCCAGCTCGTGCGCGGCGACTTCTCGGTGGCGGCCTCGGGAACCGTGACGCACCGCGTCGGCGACCGCATCTACGCCTTCGGCCACCCGTTCCTGAACCTCGGCTCCTCCGACATGCCGATGTCCGAAGCTTCGGTCGTGACAGTCATCCCGAACACTTTAAACTCCTTCAAGCTGACCGTGCCGGGCCAGATGGTCGGCGCGATCTCGCAGGACAGGGCTCCGGGAATCTACGGCCAGCTCGGGCACGCGCCGAAGATGATTCCGGTGCGCGTCAACCTGCACACGAGCCGCGAGGGCGTCCAGACTTATAACTACGAGGTGGCGAGCGACGAGTTCCTGACGCCGCTTTTGCTGAACATGACCCTCTACAACACGATCACTTCGAGCGAGCGCAGCCTCGGCGATTCGACCATCAGCGTGAGGGGCCGGATTGAAGTCAAGGGGCAGGAGACAATCCGGCTCGAACGTAGATTCTCGATGCAGGGCGCGGGCCTCTCCGCCGCCGGTTCGGTCGCCGCGCCCGTCGCCGCGCTCATGTCGAGCGGGTTCGACGGCGTCGAGCTCGGCCCCATCACGCTCGACATCGCGGCCACCGACTCGCGCCGCGCCGCCACGCTCGACCGCATCGCGCTCGACCGCAGCGAAGTCCGCCGCGGCGAGACCGTCGAGGTGCAGGCTTATATGCGCACCGACTCGGGCAAGCAGTTCGTGCAGCGCATCCCCGTCGAAATCCCGGCAGACATCCCTCCCGGTCAGATCGTCCTCTTCGTCGGCGACGGCGGCTCTTTGCAACAGGCTTCGGCCTCGCAGAGCTTCGTCCCGAAAGACCTCGCGCAGCTCGTCGGCGCGATTAATAAGATCAAGAAGAACGACCGCCTCTACGTCAAGCTCTTCCGCATCACGCCGGGCGCGGTCATCGGCACCGACGAGATGCCGAACCTCCCGCCCTCCTTCGTCGCGACCCTTAACAGCGACCGCTCGACCGGCGGCTTCACGCCGACCATGCTCTCGCCCGTGGCCGAGAAGGAACTGCCCGCCGCCGAGTATGTCATCTCCGGCCAGCAGCTCATCGCCATCACAGTCTTGCGATAAAGCACAGGAATCAAGATTGAGAATGAGAGGTGAGACGCACCGGTCTCACCTCTTTTTTTGTCCCCGGAGGAAGCGAAGATTAAAGCCGTGGGCGACGCTTCGGCGGTCACTCGCGTTCGCGCCTCCGGCTTTGCCCACGGCTCATATCTCTCACCTTTCAGGGCTTTCTTTGTAGCAGAAGATGAGACGCAGCACACTACTCCGCACGCCGGATGACGAACAGAAATCTTTTATCTGATTGTGGGATGAGCTTTGAATCGTAAGGTATGCCCGAACGCTCAATCTCCGCGCGTAGCGAATCGCCGCCGAAGAGCAGCAACATCTCGACGCGCGACGACCAGTGGAGGAGTTCAGGCAATGTCTCTGTAAACCTTTCGAGCGCGCGGCAGGTGAGGAAGTCGGCTTCGGGCGGCTCGACCTGCTCGAACCTCTCGGCGACGACCCGCGCGGCGTGCCGCCTGTCGAGCCGGTTCAGAGCTTCTTGCAGAAAGATTGATTTCTTCTTTGACGCTTCGATCAAAACCGCCCTCAAGTCCGAACGCATGACGAGGCAAGGGATGAGGGGGAGGCCCGCGCCGGAGCCTACGTCTACGACGCGCGCCCCTTCCGGGAAAAATCGAAGCGCGAGCAGGGATTCGAGGACGTGGCGCGTGGCGAACTCCGCGGGCGGGCACGGGGCGACGAGGTGGAGCCGTGGGTTCCAACTCAACACAAGCGAGTAATAATCACGGAGGCGGGCGCGGTCTTCGTCGCCGAGGCGCACGCCGAACTCGTGCGCGTGCACCGTCAGCGCTTTGTCAAATTCGTCGGCGGATGATAATTTTCGGTCAGTCATCATTCACACGAAAGCAGACGCGAAGCTTACCGGATGTCCGAATTAAAACACACTCCCGGATTGACCTGCGAGACCATCGGCGCGGAGCATGAGCACCTCGGACGCGCCGTGACATCGCTCGTCGCCGCCTACGCCTCCGCGCTCGACGATGTGCCCGTCTGTTCAAAGGC
>JAIVJM010000184.1 GCA_020199995.1 Acidobacteriota bacterium
CCCATAAAGTTAACAGAGCACATACCAACCATCAGGAATCGCCGGATGTTGACATCATTTCATGCTTGGGAATATGTTGACTTCGTTCTCCAAGGCGTTTCCGAACCCTCTCGTCCCTTACAACTTTCTGACCATGAGCCAAAGACGAACTACAAAGGCTAGCCGTAATATTCCTGAGCATGTAAAGCGCGCCGTCAGAGCACGTGATGGGGATAAATGTAGAAACTGTGGAGTGGTAACAGAGTTTCTACATTATGACCACATTTTCCCGCATGATTTAGGCGGTCCTACGACTGCCGACAACATACAACGGCTTTGCCCAACCTGTAATACCTCAAAAGGCAACAAAATCACGTGCCAGCATTGCAGGCATTGGATGTCGCCAGACAAGTCTCACTGTTCGCAATGCGGGGCTCGTCTTGGCGTAACGAAGTATTCAAACACTCTGGCAGGTCGCCTCGAAAGCTTATTCCACCGCGTCGGGCGGGCAGTTGTCATCGGTGGTTTCGCGGCTGTCTTGCTTTTGTTTCTGGTTGGTGGATTTTATATCGTCAGATACTTTAAAGGTAGTGCTTCCGCGTCTGACCAAGCTACGGTTATTAACACCATTGTCAACGAGTCTTTCAACGTCACACCAAGCCAGCCCGTCAGCTTTAAGGTGATCATCCCTGATGGCGCTAAAAATGCGCGTGTTGTCGGCGGGTTCAAAGTTACTTCAGGCACGAAAGTTAATTTCCATGTTGTGAGCGAAGGACAAATGGGGCAATGGTCAAGTAGCATGACTAATACCACCTCGCTAACGAAACGTGAACAAACTTCATCGGCTAGACTACGCCAAGCACTACAACCAGGAACTTACTTCCTACTTTTTTCCAGTGCTGATTCCGTGAGTTCTTTAACTGTCGCCGCTGAGTTCTACTCGAAGTACGATTGAAAACCGCAACTTGAATGGCAAATTCGGACTTCCTATGGAAAGGCTGAAGCGGAGCGCGTTAGATGTATTTCGAGATTGAGGGCAAAATCTCCGACATTGAATTGATCGCCGCAGGCCACGGTATTCGCATTCTCGCGCTTCTACAGAAACGGTATGGGCGGGGGGGTCGTTGGAGAAAGCTCAAAGGTGTTGCCAATGTCCGGCTGTCTGATGGTACGATACGCCTCGCCGAAATACACTGGTTCGAGGCACACGGCATCGGCAAAAAGATGTTGAGAATCAAGCGTTATCTGGATTAAGCCATTATGAGTAAGCGTCGAAATCCTGCGACACGTTTTGCCGTCTGCGTCCGCAGCCATGACCTCGATGTGCTGACCCCGCGGATGATCTATCAGGTACTGCCGGATGAGAGCGCGGCGAAATCCAACTATGTTCGCGTCGTAGATAACGAGGGCGAGGATTATCTGTACCCCGCCGATTACTTCATGTTCGTCGAGCTGCCAAGCGAAGTGGAGAAGGCACTGCTGAAAGCTGCTTAACTCAGGCCCGCGCCCATAACTTCGAGTCATTCAACTCCTCTTCATCGTCGCTCTCTTCCCGCGCGCTCAAGTCATCAAGGAAAAAGTTGATGGCCTCCGTCTTCACACACGCCTTCGTCGCCCTCGCGGCGGGGAAGGTTTACGCCGACGAGGACGCGCCCGCGCGCTTCTGGTTTTTGTCCGCCGCCTGCGCCGTGCTGCCCGACGCGGACGTCGCGGGCTTCGCCTTCGGCATCGCGTACGGCGACACGTTCGGCCATCGGGGCTTCACGCACTCGCTCCTCTTCGCGCTGCTCCTCGCCCTCGCGGTCGTCGCGCTCTGCTTCCGTGAAGGCCGCCGGGGACGCCGCGCGGCGCTCGTCTGCTACTTCTTCCTCGTGACGATTTCGCACGCGCTCCTCGACATGCTGACCGACGGCGGGCTCGGCGTCGCGCTGCTCGCGCCCTTCAGCGGCGCGCGGTATTTCTTCCCCTTCCGCCCCGTCGAGGTCTCGCCCATCGGCGTCGGCAGTTTCTTCAGCGAGTGGGGTCTGCGCGTCATCAAAAGCGAGTTGCTGTGGGTCTGGGCTCCCTCGGCGCTCTGCGTCCTGCTCGTGCTAAGCTTCCGGCGTGTGGCGGCGCGCGAGACGGGGGCCGCCGAACGTTAAAGCGATGAAACTGATCTTCATTTACGGGCCGCCGGGCGCGGGCAAGCTGACAGTGGCGGAGGAGGTGCGGCGCGCGACCGCCTTCAAGCTCTTCGACAACCATGTGAGCATCGCCTGCGTCGAGGCCGTCTTCGATTTCGGCACCGAGCCTTTCGGCAGGCTGGTCGGCCAGATTCGCCTCGACGTCATCGAGGAGGCGGCGCGGCACGGGGTCGCGGGCGTCATCTTCACCTTCGTCTACGCGTACCCGCAGGACACGCCCTTCGTCGAAAAAATCTGCGCCGCGGTCGAGCGCCACGGTGGCGAGGTGTGCCTCGTGCAACTCACCTGTGATAAAAACTCTCTTGAGCGGCGCGTGCCCGTCGAGTCTCGCGCGCGCCGCGGCAAGGTGGCGACGCTCGAGCTGCTCGGCGAAATCATGGGCCGTCACGACCTCTTCTCCCCCGTCCCCGAGAGGGAGAGCCTTGAGATAGACAACACCGACCTCGCGCCCGAAGAGGCGGCGCGGCTCGTCGTCGAACACTACGATCTGAAGCACGCCTGACGAGTGGGCGCACGTCATACTTCCGATACTTAGATTCTCTTCCCCCGCTTATGCCCGAGAAAAAGCTGACCGTCAAAGGCGTCGAGTGGGAATACGTGACCGGGGGGCGCGGGCCTCAGACGCTCCTCATGTTCCACGGCGCGGTCGGCGGTGCCGAGACCATGCAGTGGCTCGCCGACGCCTTCGCCGATGAGTGCCGGACCATCGCGCCGACCGTCGCGGGCGTCCGCACGCTCGAAGAGGTCTGCGACGCGGCGAGCGCCATTCTCGACCGCGAGCACGTCGGGCGCGCCGTCGTCTTCGGCGGCTCGTTCGGCGGCCTCGTCGCGCAGGCCTTCCTCAAGCGGCGCAGGCGGCAGGTCGAGCACCTCGTCCTGCTCAGCACGGGCGCGCCCAGCCCCGCCGTGGGGGCGAAGAACGCGAAGGCGATGAAATTCCTGCGCTTCATCCCGTTCCCGCTCATGCGCGCGCTGATGAAGCTGGAGATGGGTAAGCACCTCCATGCGCCCACGGCGGCGTCGCCCGAGCACGCCGAGCGCGTGCATCTTTTCAGGCGACGTCTGGACGATTACCTCGACCACAAACTGACGAAGCAGACTTTCCTCTCGCGCATCGAGCTGAGCATAGACTTCAACCTGCGTGAGAATTACGGCCCCGAAGACTACGCCGACTGGCCGGGCCGCGTGCTCCTCGTCGAATCGAATGACGACCCGATGATCCCAGCCGCCGAGCGCGCGCGCCTCAAGGCCACCTACCCACGCGCGCTCGTCTGCGCCTTCGAGGGCGCGGGGCACATGATCCCGCTCCTCAGGCAGGAAGAGCTGGTCGGAGTCGTGAGGGCTTTTTTGAGAGAAGAGTACGGGATGCCGCCGCATGATGCCGAGCGCTGCCCGCTGCACGAAGTCCAAAAGGAGGTGAGAGACCGTTGAAGGACAAAAAGAAGACGCCCCGCGTCGGGCAAAAGTCGCGCCGCAGGTTCACCAAGACGCTGGCGGCGGCGCTCGTCGCCGCCCCGGTCGCGGCTTCCGCCGTGGGCGCGCAGACGACGCCCGCCGCGCGTGAGCCCAAAGCCCCGCCCAACCCGCAGACGACGCCGACGCCCGCCGCCGCGGCGACGACGACGCCGACGCCGACGCCGCCGAAACCCTCGCCCGTGGCCGAAGCATACGCGGGCGTGGCGCGCGCGCTCTACGGCGGACAGCTCAGCGATGAGGAGTTCGCGCGCATCAAGCGCGACCTCGAAGGCAACGTCCGCGCCTCGGAGCGCCTGCGCGCCTTCAAGCTCAAGAACTCGGAAGAGCCCGATTTTATTTTCAGCGCGTGAGGGTCACGACATGCTCCCCGACGAAATTTTCTTTTCATCCGTCAGCGAACTCGCCGCGAATATCCGCGCGCGCCGCGTCTCTCCCGTCGAGCTCGCCGCCGGATACCTCGAACGGCTCGAAACGATTGGCAGGCGGCTCGGCGCGTTGGCGACCCCGATGCGCGAGACGGCGATGCGCGAGGCGCGCGAGGCCGAACGAGAGATCAGGCGCGGGAAGTATCGAGGCCCGCTGCACGGCATCCCCTACGGCGCGAAAGACCTCCTCGCCACGCGCGAGGCGAACACGACGTGGGGGGCCGCGCCCTACAAGGATCAACGCTTCGACTTCGACGCGACGGTCGTGCGGCGCTTACGCGAGGCGGGCGCGGTGCTCGTCGCCAAGCTCTCGATGATCGAGCTCGCGGGCGGGATGGGCTACAACCAGGCCGACGCGAGTTTGACGGGCGCGTGCCGCACCCCCTGGAACGCTGAGTTCTGGAGCGGCGGTTCGTCTTCGGGGCCGGGCGCGGCGGTCGCCTCTGCTTGCGTCGCCTTCGCCATCGGCTCCGAGACCTCCGGCTCGATTATCACGCCCGCGGCCTTCTGCGGCGTCTCGGGCCTGAGGCCGACCTACGGCGCGGTCTCGCGCCACGGCGCGATGGCGCTCTGCTGGACGCTCGATAAGCTCGGCCCCATGTGCCGCACGGCGCACGACTGCGGTCTCGTCCTCGCGGCAATCGCGGGGCGCGACCCGCTCGACCCCACATCGCGCGCCTCCGACGCGCTCCCGCGCTACTCGCCCACGGGAGCGCTACTGAACCCGCGCCCGCGCTCGAAGCGGAAACTCCGCCTCGCCGTGTTGAAGGACTCCTACGAGAAGGCGCAGGCGGAGGTGCGCGCCAATTTCCTGCAATCGCTCGAAGTGCTCCGCCGCTCAGTCGAAGTGGAGTTGGACGTGAAGCTCCCCGACTTCCCCTACGGCCCCGCGGTCGGCACCATCGTTGATGCCGAGGGCGCGAGCGCCTTCCGCGACCTCATCGAGTCGGGGCGCGTCGCCGAGCTGGCCTCGCCCGAAGGGCGCACGGGCGGCTACTCGGCTTCGCTCGTGACGGCGGTTGACTATCTTCACGCGATGCGCCTGCGCACGCCGATGCGCCGCGCGTGGAGTGAACTGTTCAAAAAGTACGACGCGCTCGTCGCGCCCTCGCGCTCGACGGTCGCCTACCCCGTCGCCAAAACTTTCGATCAGGCATACCCCGGCATCAACGCCTCTTCGCCCATCGGCGCGAGCAATCTCGTCGGCGTCCCCGCCATCTCAGTGATGAACGGGTTCGGGCAGAACGGACTCCCGACCGGCATCCAATTCGTCGCGCCCGCGTGGGGCGAAAGCGTGCTCCTCGAACTGGCCGTCTCGTACCAGTCCGCGACCGACTGGCACCGGCGGACGCCCAAATCGTCGTCAGGCTGAACTCTTTTTTTCGTATTTCCCCGCCCCACACATTGCACCTCTCAGAGGGTCCCGGCACTGCCACTCTTGCCGCGCCCTCCGCGCAACCGACGATTCCCTGCACCATTCCACGGCCCTGCTCCAAACGATTTTCCGGCACCGTCATTGCTTATAGGTATTGCGTCCAACAGTCGGAAACGCAGATGGATGTTTCTTTGACTCGCGGAGGTGTGTCGGGCGTCAGGTGTGTCAGTGGCGGAAGTGTCACAGACCGCGTGGCCCCCGAAGGCGGCACCGTGGAAACTGATAAAGGCCGTCCCCATTTTGAGGCCAACGGGCGGGTTTTGTGCGTCGACGGACGGACGGCGGCGCGCTTCTAAAGGGGAGCGCGCGTTGAACTCTCGGAGACGTTTTCGCGAGAAGTTCGGGACATTCTCAACGGGCAACTTACCCGACACGTGGCGACATCTATTGACATCACGCAAGTGACGCTACGCAATCACAAACTTCATCTTCCATTTGGAAAGGACAAGAGAACTACCATGCGAAAGATTTTCATGATGGCAATCCTCATTGCCTGTGCTGCGCCCTTCACGTTCGCGCAGACCACCGCCGACTACAACAAAGTGGACGTCTTCGTCGGCTTCTCGCACAACCGTGTGGACACGGGCATCAGCGATGAGGACGAGGACATTGACGACATCATCGACGAGCGCGAGGGCTACAACGGCGTCAACGCCTCGGTCACCGGCAACGTCAGCCGCTACGTCGGCCTCAAGGGCGACTACTCGTTCCACCGCAAGTCGTTCAACGACTCGACGCTGCCCGGCATTGACGTGAAATCCGACCTCCACAACCTCGTGGGCGGCGTGCAGCTCAAGGACAACGCGAAGGAGACGAAAGTAAAGCCCTTCGCGCACTTCATGGCCGGCATCGCGCACGCCAGATTCAACGTCAGCGGCGAGCCCGCGGGCTCCGACTTCGACGATAGCGAGACCGGCTTCGCCGGGATCATCGGCGGCGGTCTCGACTTCCGCATCAACGACCGCGTGGACTTCCGCGCCGTCCAGTTCGACTACAACCCGACCCGCCTCGACGGCGAGACGCAGCACAATTTCCGCATCGGCATCGGCATCGTCTTCCGATAAAAAGAGTGCCCCGTCGTCACGGAACTGAAAAAAAGACCGCCCGGACTTCGACAAGAGTCCGGGCGGTCTTTTTTTGCGGCTGTGTCTTTTTTGCGGCTGTGCCTTCGTCTACAGCTCCGCCTCCAGCAGTCGCGGCAGGTCAATCATGAGCGCGACCGTGCCGTCGCGCAGTTCGGTCGCGCCGCTCACGCCGCGCCAGCGCGTGCCGTGCCGACCGAGCCCGCGCACGAGCACTTCGCTGTGCCCGTCCCACCCGTCCACGACGACCGCCGCGCGCCTTTCCGCGCTCCCCCCTTCTTCCCCCGACTCGCGCCCGCCGACGCGCGAAATGACGAGAGGTATCTTCTCGCCCACCTCCTGCGCGCCGTCCCCTGCCGAGTCTTGCGCGAGCAGCGCGCGCAGGCGCACGAGCGGCAGCAATTCGCCGCGCCAGCGCACCGCCGGAGGCCCGCCGCCGTCTTCGGCGTGCGACACGTCCGCGCGCGCCGCGTAGCCGGCCTCGACGACGTGGCGCGCGTCCACGCAGTAACGGTGTCCCGCCGAGTGGACGACGAGCGAGGGCACGAGCGCGAGCGTCGTCGGCAGGCGCAGCTCGAAGGTCGTGCCCTCGCCGCGACGGCTCCACACGCGCAGCTCGCCGCCCGCACGCTCGACCATCTGCTCGACCACGTCGAGGCCGACGCCGCGCCCCGAGACGGTCGAAAGCTCCGAGGCGGTCGAGAAGCCGGGGCGGAAGATGAGGCGCAGCGCCTGCTGCTCCGTGAGCCGTTCGTCGCGGCTAATGACGCCGCGCTCGATTGCCGAGCGCTCGACGCGCTCAGGGTCAATGCCGCGCCCGTCGTCCGTGACGCGTAAGCTCACGCGGCTCCCTTCGGCGGTGGCTTCGAGCCGGACGCGGCCCCGCGCGGGCTTGCCCGCAGCCGCGCGCTCCGTGGGCGACTCGATGCCGTGGCCGACGGCGTTACGCAGCAGATGCAGGAGCGGGTCGGCGACGCCTTCGGCGAGCGACTTGTCGAGCCGCACCTCGCCGCCCTCGACCTCGAAATCAACCTCCTTGCCCGCCGCGCGCGCCACCGTCTGGCCCGCGCGCGCCGCGCGTTCGAGCGTCGCCCTCACGGGAACCATGCGCAGCTCGATGAGCCGCTCTTCAAGCTCGAAGAAGCGCCGCCGGACGCGCGGCGCGCGGATTTCCAACTCGATTCTTTCGGCGCGGCTCAAGCCCCCGGCGAGCGCGAGGTCGAAGACGCCGACCGTGTCGGTGAACAGCTCGTGCGTCGCCGAGATCAGCTCGTCCAACTCTTCGAGCGGCACGCGCACCAACATCGTCAGTGCAGACGCCGAGGCGCGCGGCGCGTCGTCCACGCCGGACAGCAGCCCCTCCGCGGCGTCGTCGTGAGCTTCGTCCGGCCCGCGCGCTTCGCCCGCTTCGTCCCCTCCGGCCCCGACCGCACGAGCCCCGGTCGCGCCTGCCTCATCCGTCGCGCGCGGCCCTTCTCCCGCGAGCGTCGCGCCAAACGGTGCGACGCGTTCGACGGCCTGTGCGCGCGCCTCGTCGGTCGCGTAGACGATGCGGAAGCTCACGCGGTCGGGCTCGCCCGCCGACGCACCGGGGAGCGTCGAGATGATCTCGCCGCCCTCATTAAGGGCGTCCGACAGGCCGCGGAACTGCTCGTCGAAGGTCATGAGGTCGAACTCGACCGCGACGACGAAGAGGCGCGCGCCCTCGCCCACGGCCTCGCGCAGCCGTTGCCCCTCATACTCGCTGAGCGTGCGCGCGAGTTCGGCGGGCAGCGCGTCGAGCGCCACCGCGCGCCGGTCGCCCTCAGCCGCCGGCGCCGTTCCGGCTGAAGCCAGCCGCCGCAGTCGCTCGGCGAGCTCGCGCGGCGGCGCGGCGACGTGCGTCCCGCGTGCGGCGGCATTCAAGTCTGCCGAGACTGCACCCAGCGCCTCGTCGAACGCTTCGAGGACGGGCTCTTCGACGGCCACGCGCCCCAGACGGACGGCGTCGAGCAGCGTCTCGAATTCGTGTGCGAGATGGCTCGCGGATTCGAGACCGGCGGCGGCGGCGGAGCCCTTGATGGTGTGGACATGGCGGAAGATGCGACCGACCAGCTCGCGGCGCGCGCGCCCCTCGCCTCGCCGCTCGCGCAGCAGCGCGAGATCAGCGTAGAGGGCTTCGATGAGGTCTTCGGCCTCGGCCAAAAACTCGCGCAGCAGTTGGTCGTCCATAGAGTAGGCGGCAGACAGTAGACAGTTTTCAGTTTTCAGTTTTCAGTAGAAAACTTAAAGCGGCGCTCCCTCGGCGGATGGGCCTCTGGAGCGCCGCTTGTTAGCGTACTACTGAAAACTGAAAACTGACTACTGTTTACTACACGGAGGCGGTCTTTTCGCCGTCGTCGTCCTCAGGCGGCGGGCCGCCCTCCTCTTCGGGGGGCGTCGGCGGCGGCGGCGGGGAGTCTTCGTCCGGGTGCGGAACGGCGTCCTCCTGCGGGCGCTCTTTATCGAGGTCGCGTTTGATGGCGTCGAGGATACCGTTGATGAACTGCGTGGCCTCGTAGGTCGAGAAGCGGCGGGCGATTTCGAGCGCTTCGTTGATGGCGACGGTGCGGGGCGTCGGCTCGTAGAGGAATTCGTAGACGGCGAGCCGGAGGACATTGCGGTCGACGACAGCCATGCGCGCGATGCGCCAGTGCTCGGCGCGCGAGCGGATGCGCTCGTCCAGCTCTTCGGCGCGCGCGAGCGCGCCCAGCGCGAGGCGCGTCGCAAACTCGCGCGCCGCCTCGTCCATCTCGGGCTCGCCGAGTTCGTCCCAGTAGGCGCTCACGAGTCTGTCAGCGCGCGCCGAATCGTCATCGCCGGCACGCCCCGCACCAGTAACGTCAGCAGCAAAGAGCATTTGCAAGGCGCACTCGCGCGCCTTACGACGCAAACCCATGGCAACCCCAGTGATAAGTGCGTAAATCGTCAATGGTAAATCGTAAATCGTCAGATGGCTGTCTCAAACTATTCACGATTTACGATTTACCATTGACGTCTTTATAAAGATTGACCAACTCGACAGCCGACATCGCGGCTTCGAACCCCTTGTTTCCGGCCTTGACTCCCGCGCGGTCAATCGCCTGTTCGAGCGTGTCGGCGGTGACGATGCCGTAGAGGACGGGGACACCCGTCTCCATCGCGGCGTGCGCGATGCCCTTCGTGACCTCGCCCGCCACGTACTCGAAGTGCGGCGTCTCGCCGCGGATGACGGTTCCCAGACAGATGACGGCGTCGAACTTCTCCGACTCGGCGAGCCTGAGCGCGAGCAGCGGAATCTCGAACGAGCCGGGGACGCGGAAGTGCTCGACCGCGCCCTCGTCCGCGCCGAGGCGTTCGAGCGCGTCCAGAGCGCCCTCGACCAGCCGCGCCGTCAGGAAATCGTTCCACCGGCTCGAAATGATCGCGAACCGAAATCCTCCGGCGTGCAAGCGTCCCTGATGTGTGACAGGCTGCAAAGTCTTTCAGACGGCTCCGATTCGTTTGAGAGTTAAGTGCTGAGTCAGTATAGAAAAGAGAAAGGGCAGTGACAAGTGACGAGTGACGAGTGACATGAATAAAAGCCGTAAATCGTGAATAGTAAATCGTGAATAGATAAAGGCCGTAAATCGTCAATCGTGAACAGAAAAATCAGTTCTTTCTCTTTACGATTGACGATTTACGGTTTACGGTTTTTCAGACCAGCTTCATCGGCGTCGGGTTGCGCGCGTCCGCCGTGTAGTCGTAAAAGCCGCGGCCCGACTTGCGACCGTAGAGGCCGGCGAGCACCATCCGCTTGAGGAGCGGCGGCGGGGCGAAGCGGCGCTCGCGGAACTCGTTGAACATGATCTCGGCGATGTAGTAGGTCGTGTCGAGCCCGACGAAGTCGAGCAAAGTGAGCGGCCCCATCGGGTGGCCGCACCCCAGTTTCATCCCGTTGTCAATGTCCACGATTGAGCCGACGCCCTCTTCGAGCGCGCGAATCGAGTCGAGCAGGTAAGGGACGAGCAGGCGGTTGACGATGAAGCCCGAGCGGTCGTCGGCGCGCACCGGCGTTTTGCCGAGCTGGCGCCCAAACTCGACCGCCGAGTCGTAGACAGCCTCGTCCGTGAGAATCGTGCGGACGACCTCGACCAGCTTCATGAGCGGCACGGGGTTGAAGAAGTGGAGGCCGATGAAGCGCTGCTGCCGCTCGGGGCGCGTCGAGGTCATCATCTCCGTAATCGAGAGCGAGGAGGTGTTCGAGGCGAAAATCGTCTCGGGCTTGCACAGCTCGTCGAGCTGCCGGTAAGTCTCGCGCTTGAGGTCGAGGTTCTCGATGATCGCCTCGACGATGAGGTCGCAGTCGGCGAGGTCTTTGAGTTCAGTCGTCCCCGTCATGCGGCCTCGTATCTCGGCCTCCTGCTCGGGCTTGATCGTCCCCTTCTCGGCGAACTTCCGGAGAGACTTCTCGATCCCCGCGAAGCCCTTCTCACACAGCTCGCTGGTGACCTCGCGGACGACGACATCCATCCCGGCGGTGGCGCAGGTCTGCGCGATCCCTGAACCCATCAGGCCGCACCCGAGCACGCCCACTTTCCTGATCTCCATACTTTTTGATCTTCTCCTGTCTGAGCAAATTTGATTCTTCAAAACTCATCTACTGAGCGCCGCCAGCGCGAAGCAGGCGGCGACGAGCCCGAGGCAGGCCGCCTGCGCGACGTGCCACGCATAGTCCACGGGGCCGCGCTCGCCGAGTCGCTTATACCCGACGCAGAGCGCCAGCAGCATCCCCGTCAGAAGGCCGCCGAGGTGCGCGGCGTTGTCAATGAAGCCGCGACCCATGTAGCCGATGAAGAGGTTGATGCCGATCATCGGCAGCATCCCCGTGCCGAAGGCGCGCTTGAAGCCTTCGGGCAGCTCGCGCCGGTACTTGATGCCGAAGACGAAGAGGATGCCGACGAGCCCGAAGAGCGCGCCCGAAGCCCCCGCCGAGGGCGCGTCGTAGCCTTTGAAGAGGAAGCGGCCCACGGACGAAGAGGCCGCCAAGCGGGGCTGCACCGTGAGGTAGCTGGCGACGACGCCCGCCACGCCCGTCGCGACCCAGAAGACGACGAACTTCGCCGACCCGTAGAGCTTCTCGACGTAGGGGCCGAGCATGAAGAGGCCGTACATGTTCGCCAGCAGGTGCAGCGGCCCGAGGCCCGGCATCCTGACGTGCAGGAAGATCGGCGTCACGAAGCGCCACCACTGCCCCTCGTGGTTGATGAGGTAATTGAGCTTCGCGCCGTAGGCGAGGAGCACTTCGCCGGTCGCGCCGCCCGAAAGCTCCATCAAGAGGTAGAGGAAGATGTTGGTGACGAGGAAGACGAAGGTGAACGTCGCGGGCCGCGAGATGATGGCGCGCACGAAGCGCATCGTCTCGTGATCGTGGCGGGGCGGACGGCGGGTGGCGCCGACGCCCTCTCTCTGTGCGCCGGCGGTCGAGGGCGCGCCGCACATCGTGCAGTCGCTCTCGCCCGCGCCGACCAGCGCGCCGCACTGCCGGCACATGCTCGGTCGCCCGGCATAGGCGCTCGCGTCTCGGGTTTGACCTTCGGACAAAATTTTTCAGTTCCAGAAAAGAATAAACTGCCGCAATTCTACACCGCCGCGAAACGGGCTGTCATGCGCCCCCGCCCCGGCCCCCGCCGCTTTGACGGAAATCCGGTCAACACCCTCCGGTCAGGGAGACTTAAGGCCTGATCGGGCCGTCTCTCCATTCGGTTGCTTTCAACAGTTTAGCGGCTCTGAGGTCGGCGGCACGTCTTTTGACTTAACCAATCCGTCGCCGACCCTTCGCCGGACACGAATCATTCTTTTCTAAGGAGCACTTCAATTGCCACGCGGAACACGTCTCCTGACACTGCTGCTGACCCTCTCCTTGCTGACGCCCCTCGCGGGCGCGCCGCACGCCGCGGCGCAGACGCCGCGACGTGCGGGCGAGGCGTCGGGCGCGCTCCGCACCGCGCGGAAGATGACTGAAGGGCTGCTCGCACGCGCGGCCCGCGCCCGACCCGGCGGCGGCGAGAGGGCGCGCGTCATCCTCCGCGTCGAAGACGGGCAGACGCTGGCCGGGGCTTCCGCTCTGCTCGAAGGCGCGGGTGGTGAGGTCGCCAATCAACTCGGCGAACTCGGCCTGCTCGTCGCCGACGTGCCGGTCGAGAAACTCTCCGAGCTGGCCGGACGCGCCGAGCTGTCGTGGATTTCCGAGGATCAGCCGGTGCGCTCGCTCGCCGACTCTTCGACCGACAACACGAGCCACACCGAAGTGACGACCGGCGCGAGCAAGGTTCTGCCCGTCGGCAACGAGAAGCTGGCCTCGGGCGGCGGCGGCAACCGCGTGGGCATCGCCGTCCTCGACAGCGGCATCAGCCCGCCGGACGCCGCCGAGTTCGCGGGCTACGAGTGGCGCCAGTCGAGCGGCACGCTCGGCCTCGGCCTCCTCTCGCAAACCTACCTTGCCTCTTACGACCGTGTCCTCAAGCACGTTGACTTCACCGGCGAGGGCTCGACGGAGGACTCTTACGGACACGGGACGCACACGGCTGGCGTCGCCGCCGGGTCGGGGCAGGCCAGCGAAGACACAGCCGCGCGCGACGCGAACGCGCAGACCTACGGCGGCATCGCCACGGGCGCGCACCTCATTGATGTGCGTGTCCTGAACTCCCAAGGGATCGGCACGGTCTCGGGCGTCATCGCGGGCATCGACTGGGTCATCAAAAACCGCGGCACTTACAAAATCGGCGTGATGAACCTCTCGCTCGGCACCGCGCCGACGCAGAGCTACACGACCGATCCGCTCTGTCAGGCCGTCGCTCGCGCCGTTGACGCCGGCATCGTCGTCGTCGTCGCGGCGGGCAACTGGGGGAAGGACGCCGAGGGCCGGACAATCTACGGCGGCATTCTTTCGCCCGCCAACTCGCCGCGCGTGATTACGGTCGGCGCGGTCAACACGCAGCAGACCAACATCCGCTCGGACGACACTGTAGCCTCTTACTCTTCGCGCGGCCCGACGCTCGTGGACGGCTTCGTCAAGCCCGATCTGGTCGCTCCCGGCAACCGCCTCGGGGCCGCCGAGACCGCGGCCACTTCGCCCACCGCAAGCAGCTCCTACACGCAGACCGGCGGCGGCGGACTGCTCGGCACGCTCGTCTCGGGCGACACCAGCACGAACAAGCCGTCCGCCACGAGCACCTACCGCATCATGAGCGGAACGTCTTTCGCCGCGCCCGTGGTCGCGGGGGCCGTCGCGCTGATGCTCGAAGCCAACCCTTCACTCACGCCCTCGATGGTCAAGGGCGTGCTGATGCGCACGGCGCAGCGTCTTCCCGTCTACGAGCGCATGATGGCCGAGAAGAAGATGTCTTCGTTCGAGCGCGTCATCACGGAGGGCGCGGGCGAGCTGAACGCGAGCGCCGCGCTCGTGGTCGCGAAAGCGATCCGCAAGGACGCGAACCGCGCCGTCGCGGGCAACAACCTCATCACGGCGAAGAACACGACCTATTCGACGCTCGGCCTCGAAGCGCCCATCGCGGGCGAGGCGATGCCGCTCAACAACGGCGTCATCTGGGTCGAGGGCGTCGCCTTCAACGACCGCCTGACGCTCACGCAAGGGTTCAAGCTCCCGAACGAAACCGTCATCACGAGCGGCTTTGTGATTGTCGACGGACAGCTCCTGCCCGACGGCAGCTATCTCTTCTCCGACGGCTATCTGCTCGGGAGCGGCTACCTCCTCGGGAGCGGCATCCTGATGAGCGACGGTTACCTTTTGGGGAGCGGTTACCTTTTGGGGAGCGGCTACCTTTTGGGGAGCGGCTACCTGCTCGGCAGTGAGTTCATCCACGGTGACGGCGTGACGGCCTCGGGCGTGCGCGAGCGCTGGGGCATGTCGAACGAAGCCGCGTGGGGGTCGAACCTCATCGAGCCGAGCTCGGTGCAGCTTAAGGAAGAGCAGGTCTTGTTACAGGGCGAGAGCGCGATGCCCTCCTACGTCAAACGGCTCGCCGGCACGAGCCCGCTCTACCCGCGACGGTAGGACAGCACCGCCGAGCTGTAGCGAGCGGGTTTTAAGTCTCGCGCAAGCAGACCCACTCGTTACAGCCCACGGTGCTGTCTCTGAGACTCTGACGCTCGATTGAAGAGCGATCCACGCTCTCGCGGCAAGGCTTCGGACGGATGCTCCGCACGACAGGCTCTCACCCTGATTTCTTTCATAAAACGATGAGTCAAAAGAAAGAGAACAAAAAGAGCCTCGTCTACCAGCGGGTGGTGACGGTCGCGGGCATTTCGCTGTGGCTCGCGATGGTCGCGGAGATCGCTTTGAGCCGCACGGGCGTCGAGCACCTGATGCTCGTCGCAGTCCTCCCGCTGGTGCTTCTGGCGAGCGTCTTCCCGATCACCTTCCCCTCGCCCTCGGGCGCGAAGTGCACGAGCGACAAGATCAGCTTCACGCTCTCGGACGCGCTCGTCTTTCTCGTCGCGTGCCGCTACGGGGTGGCCCCGGCCATCTTCCTCGCGGGCATCGAAGGCTTCCTCGGCTCGCGCCGCGCCGTCAAGCGGCTCTCGAGCAATCTCTTCTCTTCGAGCATGATGTCTCTGGCCGCCGCCGCCGCCGCGCTCGGCCTCCGCGCGGTGCTCGGCTTCGGCTTCGGCGAAGAGACGGGCGGCTTCGCGCATACGTTCCTCGCCGTCGCGGTCGCGATGCTCGCGGCCAGCCTCATCCACCTCGTCGTCAACGTCGGACTCCTCTCCACGCTCTTCGCCCTCCGGCTCGAAACTTCCGTTCGCTCGACGTGGCGGAAAAACCTGCTCTGGGCCGTCCCGATGTTTATCCCGACGGGGACGGCGGCGAGCCTCATGTTCGCCGCGCTGCAACAGGGCTTCCTCGTCGTCGCCGTCATCGGCGCGCCCGTGCTGCTCGCCATCTACTTCGTCCACCGGCAGTACCGCGACAGCGTGCAGGAGCGCATCCTTCTCATCGAGAAGGCCAACCGCGAGCGCATCGGCGCGCTGGAGACCGCGCACCGGCAGACCATCGAGGCGCTCGCCGTCGCCATCAACGCCAAAGACGAGGTGACGCACGAACACGTTCTGCGCGTGCAGATTTACTCCGCCGGGGTGGCCCGCCTGCTCGGCTGCGACGAGTTAGAGATCGAGGCGTTGCGCGCCGGGGCGCTCCTGCACGACATCGGCAAAATCGCCGTCCCCGACTACATTCTCAACAAGCCGGGGAAGCTCACCGCCGCCGAGTTCGACCGGATGAAACTCCACACGGTGGCGGGCGCGCAGATTCTGAGCCGCGTCGAGTTCCCCTACCCGGTCGCCCCCGTCGTCCGCTCGCACCACGAGCGTTGGGACGGGCGCGGCTATCCGGACGGCCTCAAGGCCGAGGAGATACCGCTCACGGCGCGCATCCTTTCGGTCGTGGACTGCTTCGACGCCGTGCGCGAAGACCGGCAGTACCGCAAGGGCATGACGCGCGACGAGGCGATCAACTTCATCATGCAGGGCAGCGGCTCGATGTACGACCCGCGCGTCGTCGGCACCTTCATCACGCACCTCCCCGAGTTCGAGGCCGAGATTCAGGCGCACCGCGACGTGCCCGCCCCCAACTACGGCATCGAACCGATGGAGCAGCTTTCGGAAGAAGCCTTGAAGGTCGCGCCCGCCGCCGGGCTGGCCGAAGAGAAGGCGGTCAGTGCGAACGGCGATCATGCCGCCGCGCCGCGTGCGGAATCGCGGGAGGCGCTCGAAGCGCTCGCGCGGGCGGCCGGGGCCGCGGGCACTGAGGAAGCGAAGGTCGCCGCTTTCGTCGAGAGGCTCGGCGCGCTCGTGCCCTTCGAGACGTGCGCGTTTGTGCGCGTGCTCCCCATCACGGGCGAGAACCGCGTCACCTACGCCGCGGGCCGCAACGCTTCGCTGCTTGCGGGCCGCATCGTCCCGCCGGGCGAAGGCGTCACGGGTTGGGTGCTCGCCAACCGCAAGCCCTTCTGCAACGCCGATCCGCGGCTCGACCTCCCCGCGCATCTCGCCGAGCGCTTCGCCGACTACCGCACGCTCGCCGTCTTCCCCGTCATCGCGGACAAAGAGATGTGCGGCGCGCTCGCGCTCTACTCGGCCTCGCTCGGCGAATACACGGACGAGCAGCAGCAGACACTCCACGAGGCCGCCGACGTCCTCGCGCGTGCGCTCGTGGGCGGCGCGGTAGAGACCGCTGTCACAAACGACCTGCACGCGGCCCCCGTGCCGCTGGCCGAAACGACCATCGAGTCCGAGCTGACGCACTGAAAGCTGAGCGTGAGAATTTAAAGACGCTCGTCCGGAGCCCCTGAAAGGGGCTCATTACCTGCCTCCTGCTCACCGTTCACTGCTCACTGCTGACTAATCTTCCCGTCCACCTTAATCTCGCGCGCCCGCGCCGATGATGTCGAGGAGCGTGCCGTCGAGCCGCGTGACGACGACGCGGTGGTGGTTCGAGTCGGCGATGAAGAGGCGTCCCCCGCGCGCGTCGGCGAGCACCTTGCCCGGAAACGCGAGCGGCAGGTCGCCGACCTTCGCGCGTTCGAGCGCGAGCTTTAAGTGCTGCTCGGTGTTGAGCCACCCGCGTCCCCCCGCGAGTTCCGGCGCGCGCACGCGCCCTATTTGCCGTGCGGCCATCTCGTCGTCACCTTTCGGGGCATCGGAAGAAGAGGTCTGAGCCTGAAGGCATTGCGCCGCGCCGCACGACAGGCAAAGCATGAGCAGCAGCGCGCGCCGCAGTGCCGCCGGTAAACTTCGCGTCGTCATCTAAGGACATTCCTCTCGACTGAGGCGGACGGCGAGGCGCGCATCGGTGATCTTTCGGATCACTTCCAACGCCACCGGCGGCGCGTCCCTGTCCCCTTCCTCGCGGTCATAGCAGACGGCGGTGTCGTCTTTCGGAAGCCGGTTGAGTTCCCCCGCCAACTCGTCAACCGAGACCGCTTTTTTGTTGTAGAAGACCTCGCCGGCCTTGGTCACTTTGATGCTCACGACCTTGCCGAATTTCGGCGCGGCCTCGCCCGGCGTCGGCGCGGCCTCGTAGACCTTCTGCGCGCAGCCCGTGAGCAGCGCGGCGCAAGTCACGACGAGCCAAAACTTTTTCAAAGCCTTTTCTCCTCTCGACTCTGACCACTCAGAACCGCCGTTTATTCCTCGCCCTGCGCCGGGCTTTCTCCCAGCTCCAGAATCTGGTCGAGCCGCTCGACGGCGCGGCGCAGGTGCGGGATCGTGATCGAGCCGCCGACGACGAGCGCGACGTTGAAGGCGTCGAGAAATTCGGCGCGCGTGACGCCGAGCGAGGCGCACTGTTTGAGGTGGTACGTGACGCAGTCGTCGCAGCGCAGCACGACCGAGGCCGTGAGGCCCATCAGCTCCTTCGTGCGCTTGTCGAGCGCGCCGTCCTCGTAAGCCTGCGTGTCGAGCGCGAAAAATCTCTTGATGCCGAGGTGGTTGCTCCCCAAAAGCTTTTCGTTCATCTCCGCGCGGTAGCGGTCGAAATCGTCCATCGCTGCTCTCCCTTTATGTCTCTAGGTCGAATCCGCCTCTACGGAAAAGCCCCCGCCCGGCGCTGCGACGCTCGCCCGCGCTGAAGTTACGCGAAAGCCCTCCGATTCGGTTTGCCGACAGTTTACCGTAAATATCACGCGGCGATGAGATGGCGGCGGAGGCTCGCGGAGTGATATTCACTCCGCGAGCCTCCGCCACGCTGAACGAACAAATCGTTGACACGCCGCTCCGCAAAAGTGCAGAATCGAAATGCCCCTTGAGGCCGGTCGTCATCCGACGCCGACGCCTTGCTGAAACACTCCCGCCGCAGCGGCAAACTTTCACTCTCACTCCCGGACGGCAGTAAATGAGCGAACAGGGCCGACACTTCGCGGATTCGACGGACGCGCGCACGCGCGCCGGACAGCCGCGCGCGTCGGAGGCTGAAACGGAGGCGGAGCAGCGCCGCGAGCTGATCCTGATGAGTTCGGGGGAGCACGCGTTTGCCGTCTACGCCGACGAGGCCGACGGCGTGACACGCGACCTCAAGCCGACGCCGCTGCCCGGCGCGCCCCGCGCGGTGGCCGGGGTGGTCTGCGTGCGCGGGCGCATGCGCATCGTGCTCGACCCCCTCGCGCTGCTCTCGCCCACAGCCGAGCCGGACGAACGGGAAGACGCTCCGGTCGTCGAAGCGACGGCGACGGCGACTCCATTCATCGTTACGCTGCGCGGCGACGAGCAGCTCGCGCTCGCCGTCGAGCGCGTCTCGACCATCGTCGAGCTGCCCGCCGACGTGCTCCGGGGCGACGCGCAGGCCATGGGCGGCGGCCTCGTCGTGCGCGGCACGCTCCAACACGACGGACAGCACATCACACTCCTCGACCCGTCGAACATGCTCGAGGCCGCCATGCGCGGCACCGAGCGCAGGAGACAGAGACTAAAAGCCGTCAATCGTGAATCATAAATCGTGACAGGAAAGAACCGGTTCTTTCTTGTCACGATTTATGATTCACGATTGACGGCTTTTACCTGTTCACGATTGACGGCCTTTCTGGTGTTCCCATGACCTCTCTGACCGATTCCGGAGAATTCATTTTAGGGCTGGGCGCGCGGCGCGCGGCGGAGATGTCGGAGGACATCTTCCTGCGCTTGCGCGATCTGATCTACGACGCTTCAGGCATCTACTTCTCTGCGGAGTCGCGCGCGACGCTTGAACGCCGCCTGCGGCCCCGCGTCGAGGCGCTGGGCTTCGAGAGCTTCGAGCAGTACGACACGCATCTCAGGTTCGGCCCGGCGCGGCACGACGAGTTGCAGCTCGCGCTCGATTCGGTCGCCGTGCAGGAGACCTACTTCTTCCGCGAGGAGAGCGCGCTGCGCGCCTTCCGTGAAGAGATGCTGCCGGAGATTGCTGAGCGGCGGAGCGGCGAGCGACTCTTGCGCGTGTGGAGCGCGGGCTGTTCGACCGGCGAGGAGGCCTACACGCTGGCGATGCTTGTGTTGGAGTCCGGACTATTTGAAGGGTGGCGCGTCGAGCTTTCGGCCAGCGACCTCTTGCAGCGCGTCATCACGGAGGCGCGCCGGGGCTTCTACGCGGAGAAGTCCTTCCGCACGATCGCCCCCGAGCGCCGCGAAAAATATTTCACTCCGCGCGGCGACGGAACCTTCCTCGTCGCCGAGCCATTGCGCGCGATGGTGGACTTCGGCTGCTTTAATCTTGTGGACAGCCGGAGCTTCGACGCCCGCCCCGACTTCGACATCATCTTCTGCCGCAACGTCATGCTCTACTTCGGCACCGACGCCCGCCGGCGCACCATCGCCGCCTTCCACCGCCAGCTCCGCGAGGGCGGTTACCTCG
The DNA here is from genome assembly GCA_020199995.1 of Acidobacteriota bacterium. GTDB lineage: Bacteria > Acidobacteriota > Blastocatellia > Pyrinomonadales > Pyrinomonadaceae > JAIVJM01. The sequence continues at coordinate 19,959 of JAIVJM010000184.1, forward strand.
TCCTCGGGGCCTCCGAATCCCTCTTCACGCTCGACACCCCCTTCCGCCTCGCGCGCCTGCGCCATGACCTCGTCTATCAGAAAGGATGAACGCGGAACGATGAACGATGAACTGAAAACAACTCGTCTTTAGTTCATCGTTCATCGTTCCGCGTTCATCGTTCCCCCATGCCTTTCCGCCTGCTCATTATTGACGACTCGCCGCTGTACCGGCTGCGGCTGTCGCAGATTCTGTCGGCGTCCGACCGCCTTCAGCTCGTGGGGCTGGCCGGGGACGGGCGCGAGGCGATTCGCTTGATCGGTGAGCGGAAGCCCGAAGTGGTCGTGCTCGATCTGGAGATGCCGGGGCTCGACGGCTTGAGCGTGCTGCGCTGGACGCGCGCGCAAGCCGCGCCCGTGCCCGTCGTCGTGTGCAGCGGCCTCGCCGAGCGCGAGAGCGTCTTTCAGGCGCTGGAGGCGGGCGCGTCGGACTTCATGTCGAAGCCCGAGCTGCGCTTCGCCGTCCGCTCCGAGGCGTTCGCGCGGGAGTTGCGCGCGCGGGTCGAGGCGGCGGCGGAAGCACACGCGCGCCCGCTCGACCCGGCGCGCGGGCAGGATGCTGCGGCTGTTCTGGCGGCGACGCGCTTCGCGCACGCCGCCATGAGCGGAGGGCGGCGCGTGCGCGCAATCGCCGTCGTCGGCTCCGCCGGAGGCCCGGCGGCAGTCGCCCGTCTCGTCAACGAGCTGCGCCCCACCCTCGGCGCGCCCGTCATCTTCGCGCTCCACATGCCGCGCGGCTTCACGCGCTCGTTCGCCGAGCGGCTCTCGCGCCAGGGCCGCCTCGACGTGCGCGAGGCCGAGGACGGCGAGCGCCTCTCCGCGTCGCCCGCGTGGGTCGCGCCGGGCGGCCAGCACACGCGGGTCGTGCGCGACAGCGAAGGCCGCCTTTGCTTGCGCGTCGCGCCCGCGGGCGCGGACTCTTTCTGCGCGCCGTCGGCTGACCGCCTGCTCGCCTCGGTCGCCGCGGAGTTCGGCGCGGGCGCGCTCGGCGTCGTCCTCACCGGGATGGGCGAAGACGGCAGGGAGGGCGCGCGTGCTGTGCGCGAGCGCGGCGGAACCGTCATCGTCGAGTCGCGCGACTCGGCGGCAGTCTGGGGCATGCCCCGCGCCGTCCTCGAAGCCGGCCACGCCGACGCCGAACTCTCGCTCTCGGCCATCGCCGCTGCGCTTCCGCTGCTCTGCGAGCGGGCGGATTCGCCACAGAGACACCGCAGGCACAGAGACGATCAGAGAAAATGTGTTGAGGGAGAGTTGAGTGATGAGAGCCGGGCTTGATGAAGTGGCAAGGTCAAAGGAATCACTCGACCCTCTCTCAGACATGTTTCTTCTTCCTTTGAATTTCTCCGTGCCTGCGGTGCCTCTGTGGCAAATTCCGTCCCCGGTGATTTACTATCTACCGGCGATGAACGAACAGGCTTTCGCCACTCTGGAATACGACGACTTGCGCGCGCTCGTGATGCGCGGCGCGCAGACGCCGATGGGGCGTGCGCGCGCCGAAGCGCTCGCGCCGCTCTCCGATGCTGATGAAGTGCGGCGTGCGCTGCGCGCCGTCTCCGAGTGCGTCGAGCTGCGCCGGCGCGGCGGCGCGTGGGTCTTTTCGGAACTGGCCGACCCCTCGGAGACGCTGGCGCGTCTGCGCATCGAGGGCTCGATCTTAGACCCGCTGGTGCTGCTCGAACTCGCGCGCCTGTGCGAGCAGGCGGCGGACGCGCGGGCCTCAATCCACGCCGAGCGCGAAGCTTGCCCCGTGCTGTGGGAGACGGTCGAGGAGTTGCCGCGAACGCTCCCCTCTCTGGCCGCGCGCGTCTTCTCGAAAATCCTGCCGGGCGGCGAACTGGACGACCGCGCGAGCCCCGAGCTGGCGCGCATCCGCGGAGAAATCGTGCGCCTGCGCTCTTCCATCACGCGCTCGCTCGAAGGCCTCATGCGCCGCTCCGAGGAGGCGATTCAGGATGCGCTCGTGACCTTACGCAACGACCGCTTCGTGATCCCCGTCCGCTCTGACCACAGGGGGCGCGTGCGCGGCGTCGCGCACGGCTTCTCCTCTTCGGGCGCGACCGTCTTCGTCGAGCCCTTAGAGACCATCGAGTCCAACAACGAGCTGCAACACCTGCGCGAGACCGAGGAGCGCGAGGTGACGCGCATCCTCTTCACGCTCACCGAAGAGCTGCGGCAGGAGCGGCAGTCTATCGAGCTGGCCGCCGCTTCGGTCGCCGAACTCGACTTCGTCGGCGCGAAGGCCGCGCTCTCCATCCACCTCCGCTCGGTCGAGCCCTCGATTGATGAAGGAGGCGCGCTCGAACTCGTCGAAGCGCGTCACCCTCTGCTCGAAGAGAATTTGCGCGCGCAGGGCGTTGAGGTCGTGCCCGTCTCGCTCAGGCTCGACGCCGAGCGACCCGTGATGGTCATCTCAGGGGCGAACGCTGGCGGCAAGACCGTCGTGCTCAAGACGGCGGGGCTTTTGTCTCTGATGGCGCTCTCAGGGCTCCACGTCCCCGCGCGCGAGGCGAGCATGCCCGTCTATGCTTCGGTGCTCGCCGACATCGGCGACCGCCAGTCGCTCGCCGCCAACCTCTCGACCTTCACCTCGCACGTCGCCAACATCCGCCGCATGATCGAGCTGTGCGAGCGCCCCGCCCTCGTCCTCTTGGACGAAGCGGGAACGGGCACCGACCCCGAAGAAGGCTCGGCGCTCGGCGTCGCCGTCGTCGATCACTTTCGCCGCGCGTGCGGCGCGCACGTCATCGCCACCACACACTACAGCGGGCTCAAGATGTACGCGGCGAACGAAGAGGGCGTCTCGAACGCCTCCGTCGAGTTCGACGAGCGCACCTTGCAGCCGACCTACCGCCTGCTCGTCGGCGTCGCGGGCTCCTCCTCCGGCCTCGAAATCGCGCAACGCTTCGGTATCCCCGAGGAGGTCATCCGTTTGGCGCGCGCGCGCGTGGACGAGCAGACTCTCGCCGCCGCCGACTACCTCCGGCGCATCCAGCGCGAGTCCGAAGAGGCCGAGGCTTTGCGCCGCGCGCTCGAAGAGGAGCGCCGCGCCGTCGCCGACAAATACGCCTCGCTCGACGCCGCCGCCGAGCGGCGCGAGCGCGAGCGGCAGGCCGACTTCGCGCGCGAGCTGGAGCGCGCCGTCTCAGACTTCGAGCGCCGCTCGCGTGAACTCTACTCGCAGATCGAAGACCGCGCCGCGCGCACGCGCGTCGAGCGCGAGGCCGAGCGCCGCGCCGGTGAACTCAGGCGCGAAGCACAGCAGCAGCGCGCGCAGACGCGTGCCGCGTCCGTACCCAAAGGCGGTACCGCGGCGGGCAGCGTCCGCGTCGTCCGCCACGAACGCGACGCGGGAGGCGGCGGCGAAGCGGCCCCTTCGTCAAGCGCCGACGCCGCGCCCACGCGCGAGATCGTCGTCGGCGACGAGGTGCGACTGACATTGCTCAACACGACGGGCGTCGTCGAGCGCCTCAAGGACGGTGAAGCCGAAGTGAGAGCCGGGAATCTGCGCTTGCGCGAGAAGGTCTCGAACCTCGAACTCCTCGCGCCGCGCGCGGCGACGAAGAAGGAAGACAACTCGCTCGCCGCGCGCCTCCGAGACATGCACGGGCGCGGGACGGAAGTAAAACTCCGCCAGTCGCGCGAGACAGCCGACGCCGAACTAAATCTCATCGGCAGAAACACCGACGAGGCGCGCGACGAGACTGACAAGTTCCTCGACGAAGCCTTCCTTCAGGGTTACGCGCACATCCGCATCATCCACGGCCACGGGACGGGTGCGCTGCGCCGCGCCGTCGCCGAACTCCTCCGCCACCACCCGCACGTCGAAGGCTTCGCGCAGGCCCCCGCCAATCAGGGCGGCGCGGGCGCGACCGTCGTCGAGCTGAAGCAATAAGAGATGCGCTTCCCGCAAGTTTTCATTGACGACCTCAGGCGGCAGGCCGACATCGTGCGCGGTATTTTGAATGGAGTAATATAAGGGTGAGGAGGACAGCTTATGACTCGGGAACAGTTGTTTGAGGAAATCAGGCGGCTCCCGCTCGAACAGCGTGTGGAGTTATTGGAAGTGATCTCGCGCAGCGTGCGCGAGGAGGTACGCCCGCGCGAGCCCAGAGGCTCGGTGGTTGAACGCTTACGCGGCATTGCCAAGCCTGACGGCCCGCCGCCCTCCGACGAAGAGATTAAAGAAGATTACACGCGCCACCTGATGGAGAAATACTCCTGATGCGTGCTTTGTTTGACACGGACGTGGTGCTCGACCTGGTGCTGGATCGAGAGCCGTTCGTGTGTGCCCTCTAGATCAGATCGTCCTTGAAGATGCGCAACGGCTCGCGTTCGTGGATTATGAAGATGCAGTGCAGCACGCATGCGCCGCCGCCAGCAATCTCGACGCCATCGTCACGCGCAATCTGGACGATTACAGGAACGCGTCGCTGCCGGTCTTTGCCCCGACGGATTTTCTCAATCACCTGAAATCACAACAGTCATAAGGCCGTGCGTTTCCCCCAGACATTCATTGACGACCTCAGGCGGCAGGCCGACATCGTGCGCGTCATCAACGACTACGTGACGTTGAAGAAGAAGGGCACGAACTGGATGGCGTGCTGCCCGTTTCATCAGGAGAAGTCGCCGTCGTTTTCGGTCAGCCCGTCGAAGGATATTTTCTACTGCTTCGGCTGCGCAAAGGGCGGGTCGGTCTTTAACTTCGTGATGGAGATGGAGCGCGTCTCGTTTCCAGAGGCGGTGCGCATCGTGGCGGAGAAGTCGGGCGTGGCGATGCCCGCGATGGAGCAGGACAACAAGTTCGAGGCGCGGCGCAAAGAGGCCGACGAGGTGGTCGAGCTCAACGCGTGGGCGCTGGAATTCTGGGAGGCGCAGCTCGCGGACGAGGGCGTCGAGGCCCGGGCGGCGCGCGAGTACGTCGAGGGACGGGGCATCTCGGACGAGACGCGCCAAGTCTTCCGCCTCGGCTACGCGCCGAACAGTTGGGACGCGCTCGGGTCGCACCTCAAGCGCAAGGGCGCGACTGCGGCGCAGATCGAGCGCAGCGGCCTCGTCGTCAAAAAGGAGACGGGCGGCTCGTACGACCGCTTCCGCGGGCGGCTCATTTTCCCCGTCATGGACGCGCAGGGGCGCGCCGTCGCCTTCGGCGCGCGCGCGATGCGTCCCGAGGACGAGCCGAAATATCTCAACTCGCCCGAGACCGCCGCCTACACGAAGGGCCGTCATCTGTTCGGCCTCAACGTCTCGCGCGACGAGATCAGGAAACGAAAGTTCGCCATCCTCGTCGAGGGTTATCTCGACCTCATCATCCCTTACCAGTTCGGCGTGCGGAATGTGGTGGCGAGTCTGGGGACGGCCCTGACGCCCGAGCAGTCGAAGTTGCTGGGGAGGTTTGCGCGCAAAGTAGTCGTCAACTATGATGGTGACCGCGCCGGGATCAAGGCCGCCAAGCGAGCCATCGAAACCCTCCTCCCGGAAGACTTTGAAGTCAAGGTGCTGGTGCTGCCCGACGGCGCCGATCCGGACGAGTTCCTTAGAGCGCAGGGCGCCGAGGAATACAACAAACGGCGGGGGCAGGCCATCCCACACATCCAATTCGTGCTCGAACAGGCTTTGCGCGACCGCAACCTCCGGAGCCCGGCTGAGAAGGCCGAGGCCGTGGAGGAAGTGCTCCCGTTCGTCCGCGTCGTCCGCAACCGGATTCAGAAGCGAGAATACTTCGACATGATGATGGACGCGCTGCGCGTCGAAGAAGCGGGCCTCCGGCGCGAGCTGTGGAAGTCGCTGAACGCGGGGGCGACAGCAGGGGCGGCGGGCGCGGCGGACGTGAAGAAGCGTGTCGTCCGCTCCGAAACGCAGCCGCCCACGGTCGCCGAGCACCGGCTCCTCGAACTGTTAGTCAACGACGCAGAGCTGCGCCGCGCCGTGCTGCCGCAGATGGAGGCGGCGGACTTCGAGACGCTGCCGACCGCGCCCATCTTCCTCGCGCTCGTCGAGCTCGAGCGGCGCGGCGCGACCGTTGATTTCTCGACGCTCGGCGAGCTGACGGCGGACGACCCCGTAGCTTCAGACCTCGTGCCGATGCTTTTGATGAGCGAGCCGGAGCGCGCCGAAGGAGAGGCGACCGACGTCTTTCTGGCTGAGGCCGAAAGCTGCGTGCTGACGCTCAGACTGATGAGGGTTGACCGGCGCATCAGGGAGCTTGCCTCCGAGATCGCGTCGGCTGACCGCGCGGGCGACGCCGAGCGGCGCGACCGGCTGATTCTGGAAGATCTGGACTGGAAGCGTTACCGCGCCACGCTTATCCCGCGCACGGCGGCCACCGGCGGCGGCGAACGCAGTTCGCGCTGAAGCGATCGAAACAAAGCCGGGCGAAAGTTGACCGGCAGCGCGGCGCATCCTTTAAAATCCCCGACGCGCGTTTGAGGTGAACAGAATTTGAGCATGGAAGAGAAGGATCAGGAAGAGGTGATGCAGCGCCTGCTGGAGCTGGGCGGCGACAAGAAATACCTCTCGTTCGACGACCTCAACCGGGAGCTGCCCGACAATGTCGTCTCGCCCGACGACATCGAGGACGTGCTGCAAAAGCTCGAAGGCTCGAACATCACCGTCGCCGACTCCGACGAGCGGCTCATCGAGCAGGCTTCAGCCGTCCCGCCCGCGGACGAGCTCGAAGACGCCATGGACGAGGACATCGAGCTCGACCTCTCGGCGGGCGCGCTGGAGAAGACGAACGACCCCGTCCGCCTCTACCTGCGCGAAATGGGGGTCGTGCCGCTCTTGACGCGAGAGGGCGAGGTCTTCATCGCCAAGCGCATCGAGCGCGGCCAGATCAAGACGCAGAAGGCCATCTCGCGCTCGCCCATCGCCGTCAGGGAATTGCTCAAAGTCGGCGAAGAGCTCGAAGCCTCAAAGCTCAACATCCGCGACATCGTGACCTTCTCCGAGCAGGCCGAACTGACGGGGCAGGAGGACAAAGCCGACGAGTACCTGCGCTGGACCATCGAAGGCATTGAGAACATCCGCAAGAGCTTCAAGAGCGGGCTCAAGGAGTGGGAGAAGCTGAGGGCCGAGCTCAAGCTCCTGCGCGGCAAGAAGTCGAAGAAGCTCCTCCGCCTCAAGCGCAAGGTCGGGCGGATGCGCCTCGAAATATCGCAGGAGATCAAGCAGCTCAACCTGACGGAGAAATCGCGCCAGCGCCTCATTGATTCGATCCGCAAGATCGCCAAAGAGATTCGCGTCGCCGAGCGCGAGGTCACGACCTACACCGACAAGCTCGGCAAGAAGCGCATCCGCCCGGACGAGGAGCGCGACTTCAAACGCCACATCACGAACGCCCGCAAACGGCTCCAGCAGTTCGAAGCCGATCAGGGAGTCTCGCCCGTCGAGATCAAACGCTCGCTCCAATCGGTCGTCGTCGGCGAGTCGGAGACCGCGCAGGCCAAGCGCGAGCTCATCGAAGCCAACCTCCGGCTCGTCGTCTCCATCGCGAAGAAGTACACGAACCGCGGGCTGCAATTTCTGGATTTGATTCAGGAAGGCAACATTGGGCTCATGAAGGCCGTGGACAAGTTCGAGTGGCGGCGC
>JAIVJM010000244.1 GCA_020199995.1 Acidobacteriota bacterium
GAGCTGAGGGAGGGCGACGCGCTCGTCGTCAATAATACGCGCGTCTTCCCGGCGCGGCTCGTGGGTCGGCGCGAGCCTTCGGGCGGGCGCGTCGAACTGCTGCTCATCAGGCGTCTGGCGGAGGACGAAGGCGCGCCGGAAGTGTGGGAGGCGCTGGCGCGCCCGGCGCGGCGTCTGGGCGCTGGCGCGTCGCTCACTTTCGGCGATGGGCGTCTGCGCGCCGAGGTCCTCTCAGTGCCCGGCGCGGGGCCGGAGCGCGTCCTGCGCTTCTCTTCGGAAGGCGATTTCGACGCGCTGCTCGAAGAGTTCGGGCGGATGCCTCTGCCGCCCTACATCCGCCGCCGTGGAGACGACCTCACGGAGCGCGCCGCAGACCGCGAGCGATACCAGACCGTCTACGCCGAACGGCGCGGAGCGATTGCCGCGCCGACCGCCGGTCTCCACTTCACGCCGCGCGTCTTCGACGAGCTGCGCGCGCGCCGCGTCCTCGTCGTTGAGGTTACGCTGCACGTCGGCTACGGCACGTTCGCCCCCGTGCGCGTCGAAGACCTCGGCGAGCACGCGGTCGCGCCGGAATATTTCGAGATTGATGAGAGCGCGGCGGCGCGGATCAACGAGGCGAGAGAGAAAGGCGGTCGCGTCGTCGCCGTGGGCACGACGACCGTCAGGGCGCTGGAGTCGGCGGCGGACGAAACGGGGCGCGTCCGCGCCGGGGCCGCGGAGACATCCCTGACGATCACGCCGGGCTACGGGTTCCGCGCCGTGGACGCGCTCCTCACCAACTTTCACCTGCCGCGCTCGTCGCTGCTCGTGCTCGTCGGCGCGTTCGCCGGGCGCGAACTCGCGCTCGAAGCCTACCGCCACGCCGTCGCCGCGCGCTACCGCTTCTACAGCTACGGCGACTGCATGCTCATCTCGTAAATCATGTATCGTGAATAGAGAAAGACCTCGATTCACTATTTACTATTCACGATTCACGATTTACGATTTACGTGCTTATGGCCGTTCTGAAGAAGATTCGCTCACGTCTGTTTTCGTCGAACGCCGGTGAAGCCCCGGCGGGCATACCGGCTGAGGACGCGCGCGGGATTTTGTCGGCGGCTTCGCCCGCGTCGCGCTACGACATCCGCCCGCTGACGGTCGCGCAGCTCGACGAGTGCTGGCGGCTCGACCAGCGCTGCTTCATTGACGGCGAGGCTTACAGCCGCGAGACGTTCGAGTACCTGCTCACTTCTTCCGAGTCAGTCTCCTATCGCGCCGTGCTCACGGAGGGCGCGATGGTCGGCTTCATCGTCGGCCTCATCGAGCCCGACCTCACGGGCCACATCACTACGCTCGGCGTGGCCCCCGAACACCGCCGCCAGCGCATCGCCGAGCGCATGCTGCTCAAGGCCGAGGACGGCTTCCGCCGTCGCCGCGTCCGCGTCGCGCGCCTCGAAGTCCGCTCCATCAACACCGGCGCGCAGGAACTCTACATCAAGCTCGGCTACGCCGTTACCCAGCGCCTCCCACGCTACTATTCCAACGGCGGCGACGGCTTGATGATGACCAAGTCAATAAGCTAAAAGCCGTCAATCGTCAATCGTCAATCATCAATCGTGAAGAGAAAGAACTGCTTCCTTCTCTTCACGATTGATGATTGACGGCTTTTTCAGCTTCTCCGCAGTTCCGTCAACACCTGCTTGGCGACCGACTTGAGCGTGTCGAAGACGCCGGAGCCTTTGAAGGCGACGGCCTCGTGGACGGGCTCATCCTTGCGCTTGAGCTCGGCCACCAGCTCTTCGGCGGGCAGGACGTTCGGCAGGTCGCGCTTGTTGAGTTGCAGGACGTAGGGAATCTTCTCCAGATCGTAGCCGTTCGACTTGAGGTTCTCCTCCAGATTGTAGAGCGATTCGATGTTGGCATCCATGCGCTCCTCCTGAGAGTCGGCGACGAAGACGACGCCGTCCACGCCCTTCAGGATGAGCTTGCGCGAGGCGTCGTAGAAGACCTGCCCCGGCACCGTGTAGAGGTGAAAGCGCGTCTTGAAGCCGCGCACCGTGCCCAGCTCCAGCGGCATGAAGTCGAAGAAGAGCGTCCGGTCGGTCTCGGTCGCCAAAGAGATGAGCTTGCCTTTCGCGCCCGGCGCGGTCGCGTCATAGATGTACTGGAGGTTGGTCGTCTTGCCGCACAGTCCGGGGCCGTAGTAGACGATCTTGCAGTTGATTTCCCTTGAAGCGTAGTTGATGAAAGTCATAGGGTTCCCGCACTTGAGAATCTGGAGTCTAAAGTCTGGAGTCTGTGGTCAAAACAGCAAGACCGTCTTCTTCCTGCTCCAGACGTCAGACTTTAGACTCCGGACTTTAATTGAACAAGCTGTCAATGTCGTCGTCGGTAATCTCGGCGAAGAGGGCCTGATCCTCATCCTTCCGCTGCTCGGCCACGCGCGCGACATCCTCGAAGACCAACGCGAGGTCGCGCGAAGCCTGTTTGACGCGCAGTTTGACGAGGCCGAGGCTGGAGCGTTCGTCAAAGACGACGACAAGCAGGACGCGCCCGATGATGCAGATATGAATGCTCTCGCGCTCGCCTTCGTGCGAGAGCGTGGGGAATTCCTTCTCGCCGATGAGTCGCGCCATGCCGCCCGTGGCGGCCACGTTCCCGGCAGCTAAAGAGGCGAGACTCGTCGTGTCGAGGTCGCCTACTTCGCCCTGCACGGCGATCTGCTGGCCGTTTTTGTCTACGAGAAAGACGACACGGGAAAAGGCGTCGAGCCGCAACTTGTTCAAAATGTGATTGAGCTGCTGAAACTGCTGCTCGTGCATAATGATGGGTGCGTCTGTCATTCGTACACAGGCTCTTTCTCTCGCAGGAGGCGGACGGAAGGTGAGTTGCAGGGGCTTGGTCCGGACGAGTCCACTGGAGAACTTAAATGAAGATTTGAGAAGACTTGGCTGCGGAAACGGCCAACGCTCGGGTGAGACGGAGGCGACGGCTGCCGCGCCTCTCCACTCGCCAAGAACTCTAACATAGCGTCTCGGACGACTTCAACTGTTTTTCTATGTTGGCCGTTGTGCCGACACATTCCGACCCCTTGAGCGCCCGCAAACTACACTGTTACGTTGATTTATACCATCCGGTATGCTAAGCTGCGCGAGGTCAAAGGCTCTCGTCTCCAGCGCGAGAGTTATCTGTGAAAACCTGAGTGCTTCGCATGAGCGATCCAGTCATCAAGGGTGCCAAACGAACGTCCTCCCGCCCAGCACCGCCTAGCGCTTCGCCAAGGTCTTCGGCTAAAGGCCGCAAGTTGACCGCCAAGGCGGCGCGACCCAAGCCACAGCGTGCGGCGTCGGAGAAAGCTCCCGTGCGCAAAGCCACGCCCGCGAAGTCCGGCGCCGGCGCGAAAGCCTCTGCGCGCGCCAAACCGGCGCGCCTCGCCGCCGCCGCCAAGCAGACCAAGCGCGCCCCGCAGCCCAAACCGGCCAAGGGGAAAGCTCGCGCCGCCGCGCCTGCGAAAAAACCTGCGAAAAAAACGGCCCCGGCCAAATCCGCTAAAACAAATAAAACAAAGTCGGCGGCGGCGAAACCGCAGCCGAAAAAGGGCTCGGCCCCGGCGGCGAAGGCACGCCCGTCAAGAAGCGTGACCGCCTCGAAACCTGTCGCGAGGCCCGCTGCGAAACCTGTCGCGAGACCTGCTGGCGTGCTCATCGAACAGCACGCGCGCGTCTCGGAAGTGACGGCGCGGGCACGCACTTACCTCGCCATCGCCGAAGCGCGCCTGCGCACTGAATCGTCGCTCCCGCGCGACCCCGATTCGCTCTACGACCGCGGCGTGATCGAACTCAACCGGGGCGACTTCGTCGCCGCGCAGGAGATGTTCGAGCGCTCGCTCAAGCGCGACCCCGACGCCTCCGACACGCACTACGCCCTCGCGGCCTCGCGCGCCCGTCTCGGCGCGGTCGTGTCGGCGCTCCAAGCGCTGGCGCGCGCCGTCGAGCTTAAGCCCGTACTGCGCGTCCGCGCTCAGAGCGACTCGGATTTGGTCTCGCTGCGCAACGAGCCCGACTTCGAGCGGATTGTTTTCGGCACCTCACGCGCTTGAAAACTTCCGTCCCCCGCCGCGCCGTCGTCCCCGAAGCGCCGCGCTTTCCCCTCCCCACTCCTTTGAGAAGCCCAACGCTTTTGAGTATGATTTCAACGCCGGCGCGCCCCGCGCACGTCCCGTCCACAGAAGGAGACCGAGAAGTTGGAAGTTGATTTCGAGCGCGGCCTCAAGCTCGTCGCCATCGGCGGCGGCACGGGCCTTTCGACCGTGCTGGCCGGACTCAAGCGGCTCGTCGGCCAGGAACGGCGCGGCGGGGTGTGGCTCGACGCACTCTCGGCCATCGTCACGGTCTCGGACGACGGGGGGAGTTCGGGCCGTCTGCGCGACGAGTTGCAGATGCTCCCGCCGGGCGACATACGCAACTGCATGGTCGCCCTTTCGGAAGACTCGACGCTGCTTTCGCGCCTCTTCCGCCACCGCTTCCGCGGCGACGGACACCTCGGCGGCCACAGCTTCGGCAACCTCTTCCTCGCCGCCCTCACGGAAGTGACCGGCGACTTCGTCGAGGCCGTGCGGCTCTCTTCCGAAGTCCTCGCGAGCAAGGGGCGCATCTACCCTGCGACCCTCAACGACGTCCATCTGGTGGCCGAACTCGAAGACGGAGGCACGGTGCGCGGCGAGACGAACATCACGGCCTCGCGCTCGCCGGTGCGGCGTCTGCGGCTCGAACCGGAGCATTGCCTGCCTCTGCCCGAGGCGCTCGGCGCGATCCGTGCCGCCGACATCATCACGGTCGGCCCCGGCTCTCTCTACACGAGCATTCTGCCGAACCTGCTCGTGGCGCGCATGGCCGAGTCCATCGGCGCGGTGCAGGCCGTCAAGATTTTCATCTGCAACCTGATGACGCAGCCGGGCGAGACCGACGGCTACACGGCGCGCCGCCATCTGGACGTGGTCAAGGCTTACGCGCCCGAGATCAAGTTCGATTACGTCGTCGTCAACGACCGCCGCGTGAGCGAGGAGCAGGCGTCGCGCTACGCGGCTGAAGGGGCGTACCAGATCGGGCTCTCGGATCACATGCTGGAGCGCGAGTTGGGGGACGAGGCCGAGGTCGTGCGCGCCGACCTCCTCGACGAAGGCGAGAAGGTGCGGCACAGCCCCGACAAACTTGCACGGGTCATCGCCGCGTGTTACGAACAGGCGTGCGCGCGCCCGACACTGACCGCCGCACGCTAACGAACCCATGGAAAAACAAGCACCGCCCTCCCCGCTGGCGAGCGCGCCACCACTCGACATCCTGATTCTCGCCGCGGGCCTCGGCACGCGGATGCGCTCGGCGACGGCGAAAGTTCTGCACCGGCTGGGCGGTCGCCCGCTCATCGCGCACGTCTGCCGCAGCGCGACGGCGCTTTTGAAGGAGGCGCGGCCCATCTACATCATCGTCGGCCATCAGGCCGAAGAGGTTGGCGCCGCCGCGCGCGCCGAGCTGGGCGAGGAGGGCGCGGTCTTTGTCACGCAGGCCGAGCAGCGCGGGACGGGCGACGCGGTGATGTGCGCGCGCGAGGCTCTGGAGGGCGCGAACTCGACGCTCCTTGTGATCTCGGGCGACGTGCCCTTCGTCCGCGCGGAGACCTTAGGCGCGCTTGTCCAGCAGCATCGCACACACCGCGGGCACGGCGCGGCGTGCACGCTCCTCTCGGTCAAACTCGACGACCCGACCGGCTACGGTCGCGTCATCCGCGACGCCGAAGGGCGTTTCGAGCGCATCGTCGAGCAGAAGGACGCCACCCCCGAAGAGCGGCAGACGGGCGAAATCAACGCGGGTATTTACTGCTTCGAGACGCGCCTCCTCTTCGATGCGCTGGAGCGCGTGCGCCCCGAGAACGCGCAGGGCGAGTTCTACCTCACGGACGTGCCCGGCATCCTGCGCGCCGACGGCGAGGACGTGAGCATCTATCTTCACGCGGACGCGCGAGAGGTCTCGGGGATCAACACGCGCGTCGAGCTGGCCGAGTTCGAGCGCGTCCTGCGCCTGCGCACCCTGCGCAGCCTGATGCTCAACAGCGGCGTCACCGTCATTGACCCGCAGCACACCTACGTCAGTCCCGACGCGCAGATCGGCAGCGACACCGTGCTCCATCCGAACACGCACATCGAAGGGCGCACCGTCATCGGCGAGGGCTGCGAGATTCACTCCGGCACGCGCATCACTGACTCGCGCGTCGGCAACGGCGTGACGGTCAAAGACAACTGCGTGATCGTCGAGTCCGAGGTCGCCGACGGCTGCACGGTCGGGCCCTTCGCGCACCTCAGGATGAACGCGCGGATGGAGGAGCACTCCGCGGTCGGTAACTTCGTCGAGATGAAAAAGTCGCGTCTGGGGAGCAAGTCGAAGGCGATGCACCTCACCTACCTCGGCGACGCTGAGGTAGGCGAGCGCACCAACATCGGCGCGGGAACCATCACCTGCAACTACGACGGCAAGGCGAAGCACCCGACCTTCATCGAGAACGACGTCAAGATCGGCTCCGACACGATGCTCGTCGCGCCCGTGCGAGTCGGCGCGCGCTCGGTGACGGGCGCGGGCTCGGTCGTCACCGAAGACGTGCCCCCTGACACACTCGTCGCCGGAGTCCCCGCCAAAGTCAAAAAGAAGCTGCTCCACGAAGAAACCCAAGCGGTCTCGCCGGAGAACAAGAACGCGGAAGAAGTAACAACCGCCGTGACGGGCGGCGAATAGAGTCTGGAGTCCCGGGTCTGGAGTCGAAGACGGATACCCGTCTTCGACTCCAGACTTTTCCTGAAAGGAAACCATTCATCATGTGTGGCATTGTCGGATACGTGGGGAACAAGCAGGTCGTGCCCGTCATCCTCGACGGGCTGAGGAAGCTGGAGTATCGCGGGTACGACTCGGCGGGGATCGCCGTCGTGGACGAGGCTCATCATCTGGACATCCGCCGCGCCGAGGGGAAGCTCCGCAACCTCGAAGAGGCGATCAGGCTGAAGCCTCTGGACGGGACTTACGGCATCGGCCACACGCGCTGGGCGACGCACGGGCGGCCCACGGAAGAGAACGCGCACCCGCACCGCGACTGCACCGGAAGAGTCGTCGTCGTCCACAACGGCATCATCGAGAACTACGTCCAGCTCAAAGACCGTCTGCGCCACACCGACCACCATTTCGTCACCGAGACCGACACGGAGGTCGTCGCGCACCTCATCGAAGAATATTTGAAGACGGAAGTTTCTTTCGAGAAAGCCGTCCGGCTCTGCGTCCGCGACCTGCGGGGCATCTTCGCGCTCTCGATCATCTCGACGGACGAGGCGGACACGATCATCGCCGTCAGGCAGGGGCCGCCCGTCGTCATCGGCCTCGGCGACGGCGAATACTTCGTCGCCTCCGACGTGCCGCCCATCCTCCAGCACACGCGCGATGTTTTCTTCCTCGGCGACGGCGAGATTGCCATCCTCACGAAAGACGCCGTGCGCGTCACGGACTTCGACGGGAACGGCGTCGAGCCCGTGCAGCAGCGCATCACATGGGACCCGATCATGGCGGAGAAGGGCGGCTTCAAGCACTTCATGCTCAAGGAAATCTACGAGCAGCCGCGCGCCGTTCGGGATACCGTGCAGGGGCGAGTCTCTCTGGACACGGGCCGCGTCTATCTGGACGAGATGAACATCACGCCGCAGGAGTTCAAACAGTTCGACCGCGTGATGATCGCGGCCTGCGGCACTTCGTGGCACGCGGGGCTCGCCGGAAAGTACATGCTCGAACAACTGGCGCGCGTCCCCGTCGAGGTGGACTACGCTTCGGAGTTCCGCTACCGCGACCCCGTGATTAACGAGCGCACGCTGCTCGTCGTCATCTCGCAGTCGGGCGAGACCGCCGATACCATCGCGGCGCTCAGGGAGGCCAAAGAGCGCGGCGCGAAATCGCTCGCCATCTGCAACGTGCAGGGCTCGATGATCACCAGAGAGTCGGACGGCACGATCCTGACGCACGCGGGGCCGGAGATCGGCGTGGCCTCGACGAAGGCCTTCACCTCGCAGATGGTCGCGCTCTACCTCTTCGCGCTCCACTTGGGCCAGGCGCGCGGCACGCTCACCGCAGAGCAGGCGCGCGACCACGCGCAGCAGTTGGCCGAACTGCCCGTCAAGATCGAGCGGCTGCTCTCGGAGTCGGACGAGCTTGAAGAACTGGCGAAAGAGCTGTTCCGCTCGACCGACTTCCTCTATCTGGGCCGAGGCATCAACTTCCCCGTCGCGCTCGAAGGCGCGCTCAAGCTCAAGGAGATTTCCTACATCCACGCCGAAGGCTACCCGGCGGGCGAGATGAAGCACGGGCCGAACGCGCTGATTGACGAGCGCCTGCCCGTCGTCGTCATCAACACGCGCGAGGAAGGCGACAAATCTTCGGAGCTGCGCTATGAGAAGACGCACTCGAACATCGTCGAGGTCAAGGCGCGCGAGGGTCAAGTCATCGCGGTGCTCACCGAAGGCGACCAGATGTCCTCGACCGTCTCCGACCACATCATCGAAATCCCCGCTTCCTCCGACCTCCTCTCGCCGATTCTGGCCGTCATCCCCCTCCAACTTCTGGCCTACCACATCGCCGTCCGCAGAGGGTGCGACGTTGACCAGCCGCGCAACCTCGCCAAGTCGGTGACGGTGGAATAGACGAACGAGATTGAGACGACAGACGCGCGCCGTGGGCTTCCAAAGTGAAGCTTCCCGGCGCGCGGTTTTTGTGTAGAATGGCAGGCCAAGGAGGGCGGAAACCATCATGGATGAAGAGATGAATCGCAACATGCAGTTCATCCTCGAACAGCAGGCGCACTTCGCTGCCAACCAGCAAAAACACGAAGAGTATCTTCAAAGGCACGGGGAACGCATATTGGAGCTTGAGGCCGCGCAGGTGCAACTGACGCAATCACAGGCTCAGGTGAATCAGGTCATGGCGCATCTAGGCGATGCGTTGGTCGAACTCAGCGAAGCGCAGACTCGCGCCGACGCACGGATGGCAGAGGCACAGGCCCGCACCGCAAAGGCGCAGGCCCGCAATGAAGAGGCACAGGCCCGCACCGCAGAGGCACAGGCCCGTAATGAAGAGGCACAGGCCCGTAATGAAGAGGCACGGGCTCGCAATGAGGACTTCCAAGCGCGGCTGGCGCAGGCGCAGATGCGCGCGGATGCTAAGGTGGATACGTTCGACAGAAAAATGGAGCAGCTTTCCGAAAGGATGGCGGAGACGGACGAGCGGCTGAACAACCTGATTCTGGTCGTCGAGCGTTACATCAGCGGGAGGGCGAACGGGAACGCCTGACGCCGCCCGTTGCCGTTCAGACGCGACCCGCCCCGCCCTGACACACCCTTTCGGTCACTCACCCTCCGTCCAAACCCTTTAATGACCGTCAACGAATTCATCTCGAAGTGGCGCAAGTCGGAGCTGACCGAGCGTTCGGCCTCGCAGCAGCATTTCCTCGATCTGTGCGAACTGTTCGAGCACCCGAAGCCCGCGGAGGCCGACCCTGCGGGCGAGTGGTTCATGTTCGAGCGCGGCGCGGCCAAGCAGGGCGGCGGGCGCGGGTGGGCCGACGTGTGGAAGCGCGGCTTCTTTGGCTGGGAGTACAAGGGCAAGCACAAGAATCTCGACGCGGCCCACAAGCAGCTTTTGCAGTACCGGCAGGCGCTGGAGAATCCGCGCCTGCTCGTCGTCTGCGACATGGAACTGATTCGCGTCCACACCAACTTCACCGACACCGTCAACGAGACGCACGAAATCCCGCTCGACGCGCTCGGAGAGCCGCACAACCTCGAAGTGATGCGCGCCGTCTTCCATGACCCCGAACGCTTGCGCCCGCGTGTGACGGTGGCGAGCGTGACGACGGAGGTGGCCGAGCGTTTGGGTCGGGTGGCGCAAGCGTTGCGCGCGCGGGGGCTGGAGCCGACCGACGTGGCGCGCTTCCTCGACCGCATCGTGTTCTGCCTCTTCGCGGAGGATGTGGGGCTTTTGCCATCTGGCCTCTTCAGCCAGATTGCCGAAGAGTCGCGCGGCCCCGAGCAGTTTGCCAAGTACGTCGGGCTGCTGTTCGACGCGATGCGCGAGGGCGGCGACTTTTATTTCAAGCCCATCCGCCGCTTCAACGGCAACCTCTTCACGGACAGCCCCGTGCTGGTGCTCACCGAGGGCGAGATTAAAGACGTGCAGGCGGCGGCGCGGCTCGACTGGGGGGCGGTTGACGCGTCGGTCTTCGGGACGCTGTTCGAGCGCGGGCTCGACCCGGCGAAGCGTTCGCAGCTCGGCGCGCAGTACACGAGCCGCGCCGACATCGAGACGCTGATAGAGCCGGTCGTGCTGCGCCCGCTCAGGCGCGAATGGGAGGATGTGCGCCGCGAAGTCGAGAGGCTGCTCGAAGAAGAAAAGCAACGGCTGTCGAAGCCTATCCTCACGCGGAGAGAGCGGCAGGCGCGGCAGAAATCGTTGAAGGAGTCGGCCCGCGAGCCTCGCGCGCTGCTGCGGCACTTTCATGAACGGCTCACGGGCTTGAAGGTGCTCGACCCGGCCTGCGGCTCCGGGAACTTTCTTTTCGTGACTTTGCAGAGGCTGAAAGACCTTGAGAAGGAAGTGCTGGTGTTCGCCAGCGACACCGGCCTCGGGGTGTTCCTCGTCGGCGTCGGGCCGCACCAGTTTCACGGCATCGAGCTTAACCCCTACGCCTTCGACCTCGCGCAGACGACGCTCTGGATAGGATACCTGCAATGGATACACGCCAACGGCTACGGCTGGCCCAACGAGCCGATTCTGAGCGGGATGAGCACCTTTGAGAACATGGACGCCGTCCTCGACCTCGCAGACCCCGCCCACCCGCGCGAGCCAGAATGGCCCGCTGTGGACTTCATCGTGGGCAACCCGCCCTTCCTCGGCGGCAAGCGGCTGCGCGCGGAACTCGGCGACGAGTACGTGGGCAATCTCTTCAAGCTCTACAAGGGGCGCGTGCCCGCCGAAGCAGACCTCGTCGCGTACTGGTTCGAGAAGGCGCGGAAGCATCTCGAAGAAGGCAAGTGCAAGCGCGCGGGGCTGCTGGCGACTCAGGGCATACGCGGCGGCGCGAACCGTGAAGTGCTCAAGAGAATTAAGGAGAGCGGCGATATTTTCTTTGCCGAGAGTGACCGCGACTGGATTCTCAACGGCGCTAATGTTCACGTCTCGATGGTCGGCTTCGACGGTGGCACTGAGCAGGAGAGGATTCTTGACAGCGCGGCTGTCATCAACATCAACTCTAACCTGACTTCCGCCGCCGATATTACGCAGGCCGAGCCGCTGGCCGAGAACTCGAACGTCGCGTTCATGGGCGACACGAAGGGCGGCGCGTTCGACATCTCCGAAGGCGCGGCACTTCAGATGATGAGCGCGCCAAACCCACACGGGAAGCCGAACTCCGACGTTATCGTGCCGTGGGTAAACGGTAAAGATATTACCGGCTACCCGCGCAACCTTTTCATTCTCGATTTCGGCTTGAAGATGTCACTAAGTGAATAGCCAAAAGTCTTTGCACGAATAGCTCTTTGACACTACGCTGGCTTCATGCGTAAGCCAGCCACGCCAGCCGAACGTGGGCTCACGGCCACAGACCGGCGA
>JAIVJM010000176.1 GCA_020199995.1 Acidobacteriota bacterium
CGCTAGCACGGGCACCTGCGCCGCGAAGGGCGACGGAATACACGGGACCGGGCTCAGGTCTGCGGGGTCCAGGACAGGTGCAGCCAACCGGATACCCGTCTTCGTCTACCGAGACGCCCTTGCCGAAAAGTCCTCCTGGACGCGGGGCGGAGGTCAAAGTAGAGTGCACGCGTGTTGCTGGTGGTCAGGGACGGCGGTCGCAAAAGGGATCTAACATGAAGGTGGAGGGAGAGCATGAGGCTTAAGGGATCGGAGAACGGCGACGAGGGGAACAGTTCGTTTGAGTTGCCCGATTCGGTGCTTGAGGATCTCAAGCCCGGCGTAGAGCATGGCGAGGACGACGATGACGCGACCGATAACCACGCGCACCAAACGGAGGTTCATCACCGCTTTCGGCGGCGTGACAAGACGGACATACCGCAAGAATCACTTGCCGAGCGAATTCGCAAGGCCGCAGAGGGAGTGTGATCATGGCGCACGGCCGCTCCGACGTGAGCTTTACGAACTCTTACGGCAAGAAGCTCTTTGTCGCCTACATGCGCCGGGATTTCAGCTGCCAGTCCGAGTGTGGCGAGCCGTGGGATGTCCTAGGTTGGATCAACCTAGACCCGGGTGAAACCGAGACTCGTGCCAGTCCTACCAGGAACCAGTGGTTCTATTACTACGCGGAAGCCGTCGACAGCGCTTTTTGGGCGGGACCCTATGTGGCGAACGTATCCAATAACAAGTTCCAGAAATGCTCATGCCTCGGCGTGAGCGTGTCTCACGGTCCGCAACCGTACTATGATGTCGGCATGCGAGTCTTCGACACCGTGAAGTTCAGCGGTGTGAATTTCACCCCTTGACGGACGGGGTGATTGGCAGAAGCCGTCAGGGTTGAGATTTCGAGGTACACGGGCGTTCCCTCGGGGACTGGATTCTGTGCAGCAGCGCGAGACGCCTCCCTCAACCTGCGCGACATCATGCGCGAGCGTTGATGGGCGAGTCCCGGGCGTCGCCCTCACTCAGCTCTTCGGTTACGCCCCGCGAAGGACTCGCGCAGGCCGCCCCACGTCGTCCGCCGATGCCGCCGCCGACCGCGAGACCGCGGCCCCGGCCAGCCGGTCCAGGAGCACCTGGCGGGCGCCCGCGGGAGAGGTCCCCAGCCGGCAGACCGTGCTCGCCCCGGTGTCGGGAAGGGCGCCGCGGAAGTCGAAGACCTCGACTTCAGGCACGCTCTGGCGCACCGCGTAGACGAGGCGGCCGAGGACGTCCATGGTCGCGCGGCCACCGGTGAGGACCACCGCCGCCGGGCACAGCGCGCGCAGGGCGCGCTTGAGGCGGACGGGGTCGACCTCGACCTCGACGGTCAGGGTGCGCAGCCCCCCGCGGCGAAGGGCCAGCTCGAGGGCGGCGACGTAGAGCGCGTCGGCGTCGTAGATGCGCGCGGCGTCGACGACGAGGATGCCCTCCGGGCGGGTCGCCGGCGGCGCGAGCCGCTGGGCGGCCGCGAGCCAGCCGGTCGCGCGTCGCCAGGCGAAGTGAAGCTCGGGGCCGGCGGGCTCCTCGCTTCCCAACGACTCGACGGCCGGCAAGAGCAGCTCCTCCACCGTCCTCTCGACGGATCGCACCGCGAGGCTGTCCTCCAGCAGGCGGTCGGCCTTCTCCTCGTCGAAGCAGACGAAGGCCGCCCGCAGGCGCGCGCAGGTCGAGGGCCCCTCGCCGCGCTCACGGGCGATGGAGACCGCGGAGGAGATGTTCTGGGTCTCCTCGAAGGCCTGGCGCAGCGCCTCGACTTCCACCAGGTCGTACTGACGGTGGCCGCCCGGCGTGCGCCGCGGCGTAGGGAACCCGAAGCGCCGCTCCCAGCTGCGAAGCGTGTTGGGGCTCACGCCGAGCATGACGGCTGCGGCGTTGGTGCGCACGACGCTCATGGACAGGGGTTTGTGACGCCTGAGGCGGCTCCCCGCAAGCAGCGCAAGGAAGCGTGCAGCTACCGCGTGGCGCGCTGCTCCAGAGAGGCGACGAACTCGTCGATCTGCTCGCGGCTGAAGCGGCGCTGGCCGCCCGGGGTTCGATAGGCCTTCAGATGGCCCATGTCGGCCCAGCGG
>JAIVJM010000065.1 GCA_020199995.1 Acidobacteriota bacterium
GTTGGCCCCCATTTGCCTCCGACACTTCTCTCACAAGGTACTCCGATTTTCCTCAAGGCAATTTTTCCGACGGGGTGCGCTTGTTATCTCGGCGCGCACGTCGCCATATTTTTTGTGTGTCGTTCGGGAGAAAGATGTAGACGGGAGAGACGGCCATGTCGAACAGCTACGTTGAGCGCGCGACCTATCGCGCGACCGGCGAAATCCTCGAAGTGGTGCGCGGGTTTGAAGCCCGCACGCTGCCCCGCGCGCGTTGGACGCATGCGGCGCACCTCACCGTCGGGCTGTGGTATGTGCTGCAATTCGACTGGCCGGAGGCGGTCGCGCGCGTTCGCTGCCGGATCAAGCTTTATAACGAAGCGCACGACATCCCGTTGACGTCCACGGGCGGCTACCACGAGACGCTGACGCTCTTCTGGCTGCGCTTCGTGCGCGCGTTTCTGGAGGCCGACTTTAACGAGGGCCGCTCGCTCGTCGCCCTCGCCAACGATCTCGTCAGGGGAGCGGGCGTCGGTCTGCCGTTGACATTTTACTCGCGCGAGCTTTTATTCTCTCCCGAGGCGCGCGCCGCTTGGGTCGAGCCCGATTTAAAAACACTCGGCGGGGTCGAGGAGGTCAGTCGCCATGCAGCCTGAACGTTTCAAGATGGAGACCAACTTCGAGGGTCTCATCAAACTGCTCGCCGAGCGCCTTTATTCCGAGCCGGACGTGTTCGACGGCCCGCGTGAAGCGAATTGACCGAAGCGGCGCTCTTAACTTCCAACGCAAATACCCCGCCCCGCAACAAATGAACGGCGCACTTTGCGTGCGCCGTTCTGAACGAGCAGGAATTGCGGGCCGTGCGATGCCTTGATGGTTTCCCCGGCCCCCATTTTCCGCACAGACTCTGACGCTTCAGTCTCGACGGGGGATTTGTACTCCGATGCCCACATTCAAGCTCTTCTTATTAACCCTCTCCGCCTGCGTCTCTCTCACTCCGGCGAGCGTCGTCTTTGCGCAGGCTCGCCAGCGCACGGCGACGGCGGCGGCGGGGCGCACGGTCTATGCCGAACGCTTCCCCGGAGCCGACCTCGGCGCGCGCATCAACGCGGCTGACAAGTCGCTCGGCGCGTCGGCGGGCGAGATCGTCGCGCGCGGCGGCGGACGCATCGAGACGCAGATCGTCATCTCGTCGGATCACACGCTCCGGCTCGAAGCCGGAACCTACGCGCCCGTCACCGTAGGGGCTCCGATTCTGCTCAAGCCGCGCGCGTCGGTCATCGGCGCGGGCTGGGACCGGACGATCATCCTTGAATCAACGGCTAAGGATCAGTTCACGGTCATCAGCGCCTTCAACCACTCGCAGCGCAACGGCAGCGCCGACTCCGACCTCAACGTGCGCGAACTGCAAGTGAAAGGCGCGAACAGCGGCTTCAACTCCGCGCCGCAGGCCATCTCTCTGGGCAACTGCTCGCGCTGCACGGTGGATAAAGTGTGGGTCAACGGCACGCGCTCAATCGGCATCCAGCTCGGCGGCTCTTCGTCGATGGGCAACTGGGCCGAGAACTCGAAGGTCGTCAATTGCCTCTTCACACGCGTCGCCTCGCAGAACCTCGCGCTCGTCAACGGCAGGAACATCCTTTTCGAGAACAACCGCTTCATCGCGCCGGGTCAGGCAGGCGGCCCCGGCTCGACGACCATCGACCTCGAACCCAACGAGGGGGCCGACCGGCTCGAAAATGTCATCATCAGGAACAACTACATTGACGGGAGGGGCTCTGAGTTGCCGACCGCGGGCAACGGCATCGTCGCGCAGGCAACTTCCGGGACTCCGCACGTCGGCAACATCCTGATCGAGGGCAATACGATCATCGGCGGGTCCAACACGGGCACAATCACGAACAATATGAGCAACGGCGTCTACGTCTTCGGCCCCACCATGCAGGGCGTGACGATTAAAAACAACCAGATCACGCGGATGGGGCAGGCTGGCATCAACATCGAGGGGACACGCATACAGGTTCTGAACAACATCCTGACGGACGTCGGCGGCGGCGGCACGCCCGGCTTCTTCATCACGCACGTCTCGAAGAGCCGCATCGTCGGCAACACCTTCAAATATACCGGGGTCGGCCCCGCTGACTCGCGTGTCCGCGTCACCGGCCCTTTACGAGAAGTCGAGTTCCGCAACAACGTCGGCTTTGACGTGCCGAAAGAATTGCAGTAAGTCAGGCGGGCTCTGATTCCAAACACACGGCGGAAGAGGTGTCGGGTAATGAGTTATTAGCAAGACGCCATTAACTCATTACCCGACACCCCTTCCGCCGTGATGCGTCCTGTCGTCAGTTACTGCGCGCGGAGGATTGTGAGCGGCTTGCGCGTGAGCACGTCGAAGCTCGAGAGCGCGCCGACCGCGCCGACGAGCAGGACGGTCGAGGAGACGCCCAGAAGGTTGACCGAGGGCGCGAACTTCCACGGAATCTCGAAGACGAAGCGCGCGACCGCGTAGGAGAGCGCGTTCGAGGCGAGCGCGCCCGTAACGCCGGCGACGAGCCCGAGCAGCCCGTACTCGACGAATATGATGGCGAGCAGCGACTTCCGCTGTGCTCCGAGCGTCTTCAGGACAGCGGCCTCGTAGACGCGCTGGAACTTGGTCATGGCGATTGAGCCGACGAGGATGAGCACGCCGCTCAGGAAGACGAAACCGCCGATGAAGCTGACGGCGAGCGTGATATTGGCGAGGATGCGGTTGACGTTACGCACGATGTCGGCCACGTCTATGACGCTCAGATTCGGGTAGCGGTCAATCAGCTCGCGCTGGAAGCGCGAGCGCTCGGGCTCGCCCGCCGGGCCGTCAATCGCTCCGACGAAAGTCTGCGGCGCGTTCTCCAGCGCGCCCGGTCTGAAAAGGACGAGGAAGCCCGTGCGCGAGTTGCGCCAGTCCACGCGCCTCACGCTCGTCACGCGCGCCGTCAGCTTGCGGCCCTGAATGTCGAATGTCAGCGTCCCGCCCACGTCAAGTCCCGCCACGCCGCGCATCCCCTCCTCGACTGAAACCTCCGGCTCCGGCGACGGCGTCTCGTCCCAGAACTGCCCGCCCACGATTGTCTCGTTATAGTCGAGGCGGGGCCGGTAAGTGACGACGTATTCGCGCCCGAGCCGCCCGCGCTCTCGCTTCATCTCCGCAGCGTCGAGGTCAACTTCGCGCCCGTTGATGGCGACGATGCGCGCTCGCACCGTCGGGATCAGCTCCGCGCGCGTGCCCGTCGCGCGCCCGACGATCTCGCGCACCCCTTCCACCTGATCCTTTTGTACATCAATCAGAAACATGTTCGGGATGTTGCCGCGCCGCGTGAGGTCGAACTCGTCGAGCAGGTTTGCTTCGAGCGAGAGAATCGCCATCACGAGGAACACGCCGAGGCCGACGGCCATGACGGTGACGCGTGTCTGGTTGCCGGGACGGTGGAGGCTGTTGACCGCCTGCCGGATGGCGAACGAGTTGAGGTGGCGCGCGCGCCTCACGAGTGTGACCAAAGCCCACGCCGCCATGTAGAGCAGCGCCGCCGCCGCGCCGAGACCCGCGAGGAAGAAGACGCCGACCTTGAGCGACCCCGCCTGCCACGAGGCCAGCAGCGCGAGCCCGACAATGACGACCGAGCCCACCGCCAGCCGCCACGGGTCGAGCCTGCGGCGCGGCGCGTCCGTTTCAGCCTCGCGCAAAAGCGTGTTCGGCTTGATATGGCGGATGCGCAGCAGCGGCAGCGCCGAAAAAAGTATCGAGACGAGCAGACCGAGCCCCGCGCCCTGCGCAATCGCCCCCGCGTGGAGCCCGTAGCTCATCTGCGGCGGCAGGCTTTCGGCGAAACGCGCGCCCGCGTACAACAGTCCGAGCTTGGCGAGCGCGATACCGAAGAGGGTACCCGCGAGCCCGAGCACGACGACCTGCGCCAGATATGCGGCGGTCAGGCGTCGCCCCGTCCCTCCCACACACTTGAGGATGGCGATGGTTCTCTTCTTCTGCTCGATGAAGACGCGCGTCACGGAAGAGACGCCGATGCCGCCAAGCACAAGGATGACGAGCCCGGTCAGCGAGAGATAATTTTCCGCGCGTCTGAACTGCTCGCCGAGATTCTCTTCCGACTCCCTGTACGAGCGCACGTTGAAGAGATTGCCGCCCATTTCGGCGCGCAGCTTTTTAACGAGTTCTTCGAGCTGACCTTCGGGAACCTTGAACAAAATCTTGTGACGCGCGCGGCTCCCGAAGCCCGTAAGCCCGGCACTTTCCAGACTCTCGCGCGCGACGAAGACGCGCGGCCCCAGACGAAAGCCGCCACCGCTTCCCGGCTCCTGCCGCGTCACGCCGCGAATCTCGAACGCCTTCTCGCCGATCTTCACGTGGTCGCCGATCCTCAGCGAGAGGCGTTCCAACAGGAGCGGCGCGACGACCGCGCCGTCGCCCGCGAGCAGCGCGTGGTCGAAACGGCTGCCGTCGGCCAGCAGGAAATCGCCGTAGAAGGGGAACGGCGGTTCGATGCCCTTGAGCTCGACCATCAGCGCACCCTCGCGCGCGGCGTCCGCCGGCCTCAGCATCGTCGCGGCCTCGATTGTCTCGGTGCGCGCTTCGACGAGCGGCGCGCGCGCGATTGCCTCAATCTTTGCCCGTGCCTCGGGCGTCCACTCGCGCGTCGTCTCGACCTGCGCGTCGGCGGTCATCAACTGCCGCGCCTCGCCCCCCACCGCGCGATTGACGTTCTGGATGAGCGAGCGGAGCGCGACGATGCTCCCCACCCCGATGCCGATGCAGAGGAAGAAAAAGAGCAGACGCCGCCACGACGCGCGCAGCTCGCGCCGCGCAAGGTTGAAGATGAAAATCACGGGCGCGCGGCCTCCAGCTCTTCGGCGGAGAATTCTTCCGGTGGGAGGGCCGCGCCCCGCACCCTGTCGGCGACGACGCGACCGTCGCGTAGAGAGATGCGCCGGTCGGCGCGCGCGGCCAGCTCGTGATCGTGCGTGACGAGGATGAGCGTCGCGCCCCGCCGCCGGTTCATCTCAAGCATGAGGTCGAAGACGTGCGCGCCGTTGCGCGAGTCGAGGTTGCCTGTGGGCTCGTCGGCGAGCAGGATGGAAGGGTCGTTGGCGAAAGCGCGCGCGACGGCGACGCGCTGCTGCTCACCGCCCGAGAGCTGCGACGGGTAATGGTGCGCGCGCGCCGTCAGCCCCGTGTCTTCGAGCAGTTGACGGGCGCGGGCCTGCGCGCCGCCGGAGCCCGCGATCTCCAGCGGCGCGAGGACATTTTCGAGCGCCGTCATCGAGGGGATGAGGTGAAACGACTGAAAGACGAAGCCGACCTTGCGGCTGCGCAGCGAGGCCAGCGCGTCCTCGCCCATCCGCGTGATCTCTTCGCCGTCAATAAGTATGCGCCCGCCGGTCGGCGCGTCGAGCCCCGCGACGAGGCCGAGGAGCGTGGACTTGCCGCTTCCCGAAGGCCCGACGATTGCCGCGAACTGCCCGTCGGGGATGGTCAGGTCAAGCTCATGGAGAATCGTCAGCGCCTCCGCGCCGGACTGCACAGTTTTCGAGACATTGTATAATTCAATCATGAAAATATTTTTACCCGGACTCGTCTTCCTTTCGACCGCGTTTCTGTTTGGATGCGGCGGCGACTCTTCGCGTAGCACGTCCGGCACATCCGGCGCGCCTGCCGCTGCGCCGGCTCCGAATCAGGCCCCCGCACAGACTTTACCGAAAATCGTCGCCTTCGGCGACAGCCTGACCGCCGGGTACGGCCTCTCCCCGAAGGAAAGCTACCCGTCTATCCTGCAACAGAAGCTCGACGCTGAAGGGTACAAGTACGAAGTGGTCAACGCGGGGGTTTCAGGCGACACTTCGGCGGGCGGCCTGCGCCGCATTGACTGGTCGCTCGAAGACGGCGACGTGCGCTTCATCATCCTCGAACTCGGCGCGAACGACTTCCTCCGCGGCCAGCCCGTTAAAGAGACCCGGCGGAACCTCTCGCAGATCATCGAACGGGCTCAAGCGCGCGGCGCTCAAGTCCTGCTCGCCGGGATGTACACGACGACTAACGCCGGCGACGCCTATCTGAAGGAGATTGACGAGGTATTCAAATCGCTGGCCGACGATCATGACCTTCCGCTCATCCCCTTCTTCCTCGAAAACGTCGCCGGGAAACGAGACTTGAACCTCGACGACGGCGTCCACCCCAATGCCGAGGGCACGAAGATCGTCGCCGACACGGTCTACAAGTACCTCAAGCCACTGCTCGAAGCGGAAGACAAGAAGTAGAAACATGAGGGGACAGGATAAAGAAGAAATGATGAATGGTTGAATGATGAATAAAGATGCAGCTTGCCTTTTATTCAGCATGCATCATTCATCATTTGTCTTTCATCCTGTCCAATTTGCCCATCCATGTTAATTATTTTTCCATGAAGAAGGATGTCATCATCATCGGGGCGGGCGCGGCGGGGTTGATGTGTGCGATTGAGGCGGGCAAGCGAGGGCGCGCAGTCCTCGTCGTCGAGCACGCGGACAGAGTAGGCAAGAAGATCGCCATCTCGGGTGGAGGTCGCTGCAACTTCACGAATCTCTACACGACGCCGCAGAACTTTCTTTCGGCCAACCCGCACTTCGCCAAGTCTGCGCTCGCGCGCTACACGCCCGCCGACTTCATCGCGCTGGTCGAAAAGCACCGCATCCGTTATCACGAGAAGAAGCTCGGCCAGTTGTTCTGCGACGAAAGCTCGCGGCTCATTATCGAGATGCTGCTCAGCGAATGTCTGGATGCGGGCGTCGAGATTCGCACGAGCTGTGAGGTGCTGGGCGTGCGGCGCGAGTCGGCTTTTACGGTCGAGACGAACCGGGGAACCTTTGAATCGGAATCGCTGGTCGTCGCGACGGGCGGGCTCTCCATCCCGAAGCTGGGGGCGACTGATTTCGGCTACCGGCTGGCGCGGCAGTTTGGCCTCAAGATCGTGGCTCCCGCGCCCGCGCTTGTCCCGCTTACACTGAGCCCGCGCGATCTCAAAAGCTTTGGGCCCCTGAGCGGCGTCTCCGTCTCCACGCGCATCAGTTGCTGCGGCGGGGCCGAGTTCGTCGAAAACCTGCTCGTCACGCACCGTGGCTTGAGCGGCCCGGCCATCCTGCAAATCTCCTCCTACTGGTCGCGCGGCGAGACACTTGCAATAGACCTCATGCCGGGGCTGGATGCCTCCGGGCTCCTCGCCGCGAAGCGCGAGAGCAAAGCGGAACTGGCGACGCTGCTCGGCTTTCACCTGCCGAAGCGGTTCGCGCAGCGATGGTGCGAGCTATACGCGCCAACGAGGCCGCTCAGGAGCTACGCGGAAACTGAACTCCGAACAATCGCGCGCGCCCTGCATGGCTGGGAGGTTGCGCCCGCCGGGACCGAAGGTTTTCAGAAGGCCGAAGTGACAAAGGGCGGCGTGGACACCGACGGGCTGTCTTCAAAGACTCTGGAGGCGCGGGACGTGCCCGGCCTTTTCTTCATCGGCGAAGTCGTGGACGTGACGGGACACCTCGGCGGCTTCAATTTCCAATGGGCGTGGGCCTCGGGCTACGTCGCCGGTCAGTTTGTATAAGGAAGTTTGCCACAGAGACACCGCAGGCACGGAGATATAAAAGGAAGTGAGAGTTTGTTAGAGGGAGAGTTGAGAGGGTGCAACCTTTCTTGACACAGCGGCGAGATTGAAGAAAGCATCCTACCCTCCATCAAATATAGTCCTTTCTTCCTTTGATGTTCTCTGCGTCTGCGGTGTCTCTGTGGCAAATCTTCTTCAGGCTCGCCCGCTAACTTGATGGTGTGGACTGTTCAGCGTCGTCGTCGCCTGAATGTTCAGTCCGTCTGGCACGCGGGTGGTGCTTTTCGTAGACGCTGCGGAGACGTTCGCCGGTGACATGCGTGTATATCTGCGTGGTCGAGAGGTCGCTGTGGCCGAGCATGGCCTGAACGGAGCGAGTGTCGGCCCCGTGTTCGAGCAGGTGCGTGGCGAAGCTGTGGCGGAGGACGTGCGGCGATACGTCGCGCAGGCCGACCGCTTCGGCGTAGCGATGGAGCGTCGTCCAGACGACCTGCCGCGTCAGCGGGCGCGGCGGTTGAAGTGTCAGGCGCGCTCAACAGTTGAGCGACCTCTTCTTCGGTGAGGAAGCGCGGCAGCTTCTGCCCGCCCTGCGGGCTCACGAGGTTGGCGGTCGGGTCGGTGGTCTGGTGGCCGTCAACGAGCAGGAAGCGATAGAAGCCGCGGACGGTGCTGAGCGCGCGGCTGACCGAACGGGGAGCGAGTCCCCCGCGCGAAAGAGACATGACGAACTGCTTCAGCTCCTCCGGCCCGAGTTCCTGCGGCGCTAGTGCGAGCGCAGAAGCCCACGCGCGCAGCTTCTCCAGCTCGCCCCGGTAGCTCTCGACGGAGCTGCCCGCGAGCCCCTTCTCGACTCGCAGGTAAAGCAGGTATTCACGAATCAGGTCACGCGCCATAAGGTTAGCTAGCTCGTCGGCTTGTCGGGTGACGGCAGCCGGGCGTTGAAGTCTTCGAGGAAGCGGCAGGTGTACTGTTGCAGGAGCCACTCGACGCGGTGCGGGTCGTGCGAGGCGACGAGCAGTCCGACGTGGTGCCGCTTGTTGAGACGCCAGACGATTTCGGGGTCATCGTAATGGGAAGTATCCGGCCACTCCTGCCGCGCCAGCGTGATGACGATGCCGGAGTAGTCCTCGCGGTGCGGCGGCACCTCGTAGCGCCCGTGCTCGCCCGCGAGCTCGATCTTCGCCCACTCGGCCCAGAGGTTGATGCCGGTCGCGGCCTCGATGACTTCCGCGATGTTGGCCCCGCCGACGCGGGCCGCCGTCTCCAGAAAGTAGAAGCGCCCGTCCTCGCGTGACTTGATGAACTCGGTGTGCGTGACGCCGCGCACGAGTCCGAGCGTCTCGACGAGGTCGCGATTCAAGACCGCGAGCGCCTGCGCGTCAGCCGAGGCGCGGGGCACGGTGCGCGTCATGAAGACGCCGCCCTCGTGCGCCACCTCCATCGGCGGCGCGCCGTAGAGGTGCGCGGCTGAGAAGACGACTTCACGCTCGGAGACGATTGCATCGACATGGAATATTTCGCCGGGGATGAACTGTTCGAGCAGGTAGAAAGACTGCCTGTCGCCCAGTTCTTCGAGGAGCGGCCAAAGCTCGTCAGCGTCGCAGACTTTACTGATCCCAACTGCCGACGCCTCCGAGCGCGGCTTGAGCATCCATGGGGGCGCGACGCGGCGTGTAAACTCGCGTATCGCATCGTGATTGAGGATGTGGACGAATTCGGGGACGAGGATGCCCCCGTCGCGCGCTTTCAAGCGCATCGCCAGCTTGTCGCGGAAGTAGCGTGCGGTCGTGCCGCCCATGCCGGGCAGGCGGAAGTGCTCGCGCAGCGCCGCCGCCGTCTCCACATCGAAGTCGTCGAGCGGCACGATGCGGTCGAGCGGGCGCGTGCGCGCGAGGTAGCTCAGACTCGTGATGATCGCTTCGAGGCTGAAATCGTCGGGCATGTAGAAGCACTCGTCAATCGAATCGCGCGGCCAGTCGGCCTCCCTCAGATGCTCCGGCGTGAGGAGCAGCACGTGGCAACCTTGCCGCCTGCATTCGCGTATCAGCTCCTGCCCCTTCTCGAAGGTAGCGAGACACACGACGGTGAGCGGGCGCTTCTCTGTCAAAGCGGAATCTCCTCGGGCGAAAGTTAAACGCACGCGCGAGACGGACGCGCCGCAGTCACGTGCGCAACCCTTCCAAGACCTCGATTGCAAAAATGACGCGCGCCACCGAGCGCGGCAGCATCATAACGCAACTCGCGCTTGGTTGACCAAAAGATAAGGATTAACTCGTTGACTCAATGACAATTAGTTTAATGAGTCAATGCTGTTGATTCAACACTCCCTCAAACGGAGCCATTTCGTGATGAATTTTCCGATCAAAGTTCCGCCGGGATTCGATTTCAAACGCACGCTGTCGAGCCACGGGTGGTGCGAGTTGCGGCCCTTCGAGTTTGTTGACAGCGGGACGCTCGTCCGCGTGCTCGATGCGGGCGAAGGCGAGCCGTTGACGTTGACGTTGACGGGCGAAGGGGCCGCGCTTGTGGTCTCGACGAAAGCGCGGCTCAATCAACGCCTGCGCGCGCGCGTCGAGCGCGACGTGCGGCACATGTTCAGGCTGGACGACGACATGTCGGAGTTTTACGCGGCGATGTCCGCCGAGCCCGAGTTCGCGTGGATCGCGAGCGACGGCGCGGGCCGTTTGCTGCGCTCGCCGACCGTCTATGAAGACCTCGTCAAGTCAATCATGACGACCAACTGCACGTGGGCCGTGACAAAGAACATGTCCGCCGCGCTCGTGGGCGCGCTCGGTCAAGAGGCGAAGGATGGGCGGCGTGCGTTTCCCACGCCGGAGGCGATGGCCGGGCAGCCGGTCGGGTTTTACACTGAAGTCGTGCGCGCCGGATACCGCGCCGCGTATTTGAAGGAGCTGGCCGACCGCGTCGCGGACGGCGAAATCGAACCCGAGTCGTGGCTGGGGAGCGAGCTTCCGACCGCCGAGCTGAAGCGCGAGATGAAGAGAGTCAAGGGCGTCGGTGATTACGCCGCCGAGAATTTGCTCAAGCTCGTCGGGCGCTACGACGTGCTCGCGCTCGACTCGTGGGTGCGCTCGACGTTCGCGCGCACGCGCAACGGCGGGCGCAAGTGCGACGACAAAAAAATCGCACGCTTCTACACGCGCTTTAAATCCTGGCGCGGCCTCGCCCTCTGGTGCGACATGACTCACCACTGGTTCGAGGAGAAGAATTAGGAGTCAGGCAGTTTCGGAGCGCCGTCAGGCGCGGAAGAATTTAGCCCACGGCGTCAGCCGTGGGAATGCGATCACCGACATTCTCAGAGCCCCGACAGGGGCGAAAGAAATTCGACGCACCGTGTATCTCGCATTGGAATTCTTTCGCCCCTGTCGGGGCTCTCGTCTTTCTTTGTTTTGCGTCCACCCACGGCTCGCGTCATGGGCTAAATTCTTCCGCGCCTGACGGCGCTTTCCGAACCGTTTTATTTCTTTAACTGCCTACTGCCGACTTTGTTTCTGAGCAGCGACGAGGGGCAGAGTGGTTCGAGGACGCATTCGGCGCAGAGGGGAGTGCGGGCCTTGCAGATTTTTCGACCATGCGCGATGAGGAGATGCGGGAAGACGATCCAGTCTTTTTTGGGGATGAGCTTCGCCAAGTCCTGTTCGATCTTTTCCGGAGATTTCTGCGCCGAGAGGCCCAGCCGACCAGAGAGCCTCGCGACGTGCGTGTCCACGACGACGCCGGACGCGATGCCGTAGGCGTTGCCGAGCACGACGTTCGCCGTCTTGCGCGCCACGCCCGGGAGCCTGAGCAGCTCCGGCATCGTTTGGGGCACGCGCCCGCCGTGCTCAGCCGAGAGCAGGCGGCAAGCGCCCTGAATGGCTTTGGCCTTGTTGCGGAAGAAGCCGGTCGAACGAATGTCCTGCTCCAGCTCAGAAGCTTGCGCGCCGGTGTAGTCGTCTGCGGTGCGGTACTTCCGGAAGAGGTCGGCGGTGACGAGGTTGACGCGCTCGTCCGTGCACTGCGCGGAGAGAATGGTGGCGATGAGGAGTTCGAGCGGTGACGTGTGGTTGAGGCTGCAAGTCGCGTCCGGATACTCTTTCTTGAGTAGCTTGATGATCCGGCGCGGCCCTGTCTTCTCGGTGCTCGGGTCCAATTCTCACCTCGCGGTAAAGGTCTCCGGGTCTCGCACGGCGAGGGGCGGCGGGAGTAATGAACTTCGTCCCCGCCGCCCCATCCCCGAGTTAAGGGTTTCTCTTTGTCTGCCCATTCGACTTCGACATTACTTCCGTCTCGGTGCCCTTCGCCGCGCCCCCCTGCGCGTGGCTGCCGGCGCGGGCTTCTTGACGAACTCCTTGAGGACGATTGCGGCGACTGTCCGCTGCGGGACTGAGACGCCGAGCAGGAGCGTGTTGCCCTCCGTCCGGTTCGTGAAGGTGCGGAGTGCGCTGAGCGCCATCCGCGCCTGCTCCGACTCGCGGGGCTTCAACTTCTTGCGCGCGACGTCCGCTTCGGCGGCGGACTGCGCGGCCTTGATGCCCATGTTGACGATGCCGCTCAGCGCGCTCGCGTGCTCGGCGCTGTCCGCCCCCACGGCGGCCCGTATTGTGAAGTTGAGCGCGTCCATCCCGTTCGAGAAGCTGACCTGCTTGAACCAGCCGATCATGTTATCAATCTCCGCGTTCGCCGGGATGCCCAGCTTCTTGAAATACTCAGGGAGCGATGGCGGGAGTTCAGCCGAAAGGCTCCACAAAGCCTGCGGGTCATGCGTGGCGAGGTTGACGAGAGCAGGCCTCAGTTGCCCCTGCCCGCCGCCCGCGGCGTCAATCGTCGCGCGGACGTAGGCGGGGACACCGAGGACGAGCGTGTTGGCGTCGAGCGCCGCCGCCGCCATCTCGGGATAGGGCGAGGGCTTCCGCTCCTCGCCTTCCTTGGGCTCGCTCGACATCAACTTCTCGACGTTGACGATCTCGAGCGTCTTCGAGCCGTAAGTCTCCTGACGGCTCTGCAAGTTCTGCGTGCCGAGGCCCAGCTTGGCGAGGGCCAGCAGTGAGTCGGCGTTGAAGTTCCCTTTCAGGAGCACGACGAATTCGGGCATCCCGCTCGGTGACGGCGGGTCTGCGAAGCGTACCCCGGCGATGGCGTACTCGACGCCGCGCACGTCGAAGCCGACCTTCTGCGGCTCGGCGAGAAGTTTCTCGTACTCAGCCGGGGGCAGCACGCGCGGCAACGCTTCGCTGACGAACCGCTTCACGTTGATGAAGAGGATGGCCTGCGAGTCTGGAAAAGTGGAGAGCGCGCGCCTCTCCCTCGGGCTTCTCTACGCGGAAGAGATTGCCGACTTCGGCCCCACCATCCGACCTCAACGAGAGGTCGAACATCAACGTCGCGCGGTCGGTTTCAGCCAGGCAGCGCCACGTCAAAGGGTTGGCCAGCATCGGCATG
>JAIVJM010000066.1 GCA_020199995.1 Acidobacteriota bacterium
GTGCCCCTGAAAAGTGTAGGCGCTCGTGCGCGGCTTGTACGCGCCCATGCGCGTGCAGACCTGCCCGTTGTCTCTGAGCGCCCGCATCATCAGCTCGACGTGCCGCGGCTCGTCCACCGCACAGAGGCCCGCGAAGACGTTGAGCGTGTCCTGCCCGAAGCGCACGCCCTTGTAGTCGAAGTGCGTGGGCCGCTGGTCGCCCTCGTGCCGACCGACGACGCGGTACTCCTCGGAGATGCGGACGGCGTGCTCGACGCCCGGCAGGTTCCGCATGTCGTTCAAGGAGACCGAGGCGGTGTTGCCGATGAGGTGGATTTCCGTCAGGCAGTGCGCGGCCCCCTGCTCGCGGTGGACGCGCGCCTGAATGTTTTGCAAGCGGGAGAGATGCGCCATCAGCCGGCGGTAGGTCTCGCCCTCGGTGTCGATGTTCGGGGTCAGGATGAGAATCATAAAAGTTCGTCTTTCTTTGCGTCAGGCCGGGTCTTGTCCGGACTGGTCGAATAAAGCAGCCGCCGCGCCGAGCCTGCTGCCGGCGGCAGAGGTGGAGTAGTCGCGCAGCTCGTCGCGCACCTCCGCGAGTTTGCGCGTGAGCGCATCGAGCGCGGCGGCGACCTGCGCGGGGTTCGTCTCAAGGATGTCGCGCCACACAGACCAAGGGCTGGCGGCGAGCCTCGTCATGTCGCGGTAGCCGACGCCCGCAAGGTCTCTGAGCGCCGCCGCATCCGGCTCGTCGCCCACGACGACGGCGAGCGCGCTTGAGACGAGCTGCGGCAGATGGCTGACCAGCGCCAGCGCGCGGTCGTGCTCGCGCGCCGTCAAAACCTTGACGCGCGCGCCGAGCAGTCGGAGCGTCGCTTCGAGCGCGGCGAGCGCCCGGCGTTCGCTTTCGCTCTCGACCGCCGTGAGCACGTAAGGCGCGCCCTCGAAGAGATCGGCGCGGGCGTGCGCCAGACCGCGGAGGTGACTGCCGGCGACCGGGTGCCCGCCAACGAACCGAACGCCTTCCGGGAGCCACGCGCGTGCGGCGCGGCAGACCTCCTGCTTCGTGCTCCCGGCGTCGGTCACAATCGCGCCGGGCTTCAACTGTCCGCCTCGTGTCCGCAGGAACTCGATAATCTCTCCCACAGGCATCGCCAGATAAATCAGCTCGGACGAAGAGACCCCGCCGCGAGCGAAAGCACCGTCCACCTCGTCAACGACGCCGCGCGCGACCGCTTCGTCGAGGACGGAGGGAGACGCGTCCCACCCGGCGAGACGAGGGCACGCCCCGGCGCGCTTCAGGGCGAGCGCGAAGGACGCGCCGATCAGCCCGCATCCGACCACCGTCACTCTCTCCCACACGGCTTCAGTCATGACACTCAACACTCAACGCCTTTCCAAACATCCCGGTCCACGAATCTTTTTTCGCTTCGCGCCCCGTCTGAGTTGAATCCGGTTTATGAAGTCAAAGGGCGCGCCGAGGGGTAGCAACCCAGAAGACGCACGCTCGCGGCCTGCCCACGGAGTTCTTCGAGCGCGCCGGCGGCTTCCGCGTCGTCGAGCGAAGCCCGCAGGTCGAGGTAGAAGTGATATTCCCACGGGCGGCCCTCGACGGGACGGCTCTCGATCTTGAGCAGGTCAATGCGGCGGCGCGCGAAAGGCTCGAGCGCCCGGTGCAGCGCGCCGGGCCGGTGCGGGAGTTTCAGGACGAGCGAGAGCTTGTCCGCCCCTTCGATGGGGGCCGCCGACGGCGCGAGCAGGACAAAGCGCGTGTAGTTCTCGCTGTGATCCTCAAGAGGCTCGCGCAGGACTGAGCCGCCGTAAATTTCAGCCGCGCGTTTCCCGGCGATGGCGGCGCGCGTCGGGTCCCCGCACCTGACGATGCGGGCGACGCTCCCGGCGGTGTCCTCGGTCGCGATGCGGCGTATCTCCGGGTGTGCTTTGAAGAAGCGCTCGCACTGCGCGAGGGCGACCGGGTGCGATTCGACCGTCCTGATGCGGTCGAGCGTCGAGCCGGGACAGCCGATGAGACAGTGCCTGATGGGGATGACGACCTCGCCCGCGATGTGGAGCGAGCTTTCGAGCAGCAGATCGTAAGACCTGTGGACGGAGCCCGCGAGGCTGTTCTCAATCGGGGCCAGAGCGCAGTCGGCGGCCCCTTCGGCGACCGCCGCGAAGAGCGAGTCGAAGGTCGGGCGCGGGACGAGCGTGACGCCTTCCCCGAGGAGCCGCGCGGCGGCCTCCTCGCTGAAGGCCCCGCGCTCGCCCTGAAAAGCCACGCGCGGCGCGCTCTGTTCAACGCTCATCGCAACACTCCCTCGGCGCGCGCGGCTGATTCTTCGAGCGCCCCGGCTTCGACGCGGCGCGATTCGCGGATGATGCGGCGGAAGAGTTTCGCCACGGCGCGCCCGTCGAGCGGCCCCGTGTTGGCGCGGCGGGCGCGCTCGACCACCTCGCGCTCGCGCTCCGCGTCACAGATCGAGAGCCCCGCGCTCCGTTTCAGTTCGCCGACACTGATGGCGAGGCCGGCCCGTGCGTTCAAGAGTCGCAGCAGCTCTTCATCAATCGCGTCTATTTCCATGCTGAAGGGCAGGGGAAAACTATACGCAGCCCTCAAAAAGACTGTCAAGTCATTCTCGCCGCGCGCTGGTTAAAAACATTAAATGACGTCAGTTGAACTTAGTGCCGGGCCGAGGGGTGACCTTTAAGAAGAGGCCGGCGGGCCGGTCTCAAACTCGCGCCAGCCGGGGCGCGCGTCTTCGTAGGTTTTGATCTGCGGCTCGTGCCTCAGTGTGAGGCCGATGTCGTCAAGCCCTTCGAGCAGACAGCGGCGGCGGAATTCGTCAATGGGGAACGAGGCGCGGAGGCCCGCGTCGTCGCGCACCTCGCGGCGTTCGAGGTCAACGGTCAGCGCGTAGCCTTCGCTTGAGAGCGTGCGCACGGCGATCTCCGCCAGCACCTCTTCCGGCAACACCACGGGCACAATGCCGTTCTTCATGCAGTTGTTGGCGAAGATGTCGGCGAAGGAGGGGGCGACGACGGCCCGAAAGCCGTAGTCGAGCAGCGCCCACGGCGCGTGCTCGCGCGAAGAGCCGCAGCCGAAATTGCGTCCACTCAACAGAATGCTCGCGCCCGCGTAGCGCGGCTCGTTGAGCGAGAAGGACTCTTCGGGCGTGCCGTCAACGCGAAACCGCCAGTCGTAGAAGAGGAACTCGCCGAACCCCGTCCGCTCGATGCGTTTGAGGAACTGCTTCGGGATGATCTGGTCGGTGTCGATGTTGGGCCGCACGAGCGGCGCGACGACCCCGGTGTGGGTGCGAAAGGGAATCATAGAAAAGCCGTCAATCGTCAATCGTCAATCGTGATCAGAGAAAAACCGTCTCTCGTGAGCCGTCTTTCATGAGCCGTCTTTCATGAGCCCTCAAACCGTGAAGAGAGAAAATCCATTCTTTCTTATCACGATTGACGATTGACGATTGACGGCTCTTTGTACTGCCACCCGCGCACGTCCGTGAAGTGGCCGGTGACGGCGGCGGCGGCGGCCATCGCGGGGCTCACGAGGTGCGTCCGACCGCCGCGGCCCTGACGGCCCTCGAAGTTGCGGTTGCTGGTTGAGGCGCAACGCTCGCCGGGCTCGAGCGTGTCCGGGTTCATCCCGAGACACATCGAACAACCGGCCTCGCGCCACTCGAACCCGGCGGACAGGAAGACGCGGTCGAGGCCTTCGCGCTCCGCCTCGCGCTTGACCGCCTGTGAACCCGGCACGACCATCGCGCGCACCGTGGGCTTGACCGTGTGGCCCGCGGCCACGCGCGCGGCGGCGCGCAGGTCTTCGATCCGCGCGTTGGTGCACGAGCCGATGAAGACGCGGTCAACGGGTATCCCTTCGATGCTCGCGCCCGGCAGGAGTCCCATGTAGTCAAGCGCCCGCTCGGCGGCGCGGCGGTCGGACTCGGTCGGCATGCCGAGAGGGTCGGGGACGCGCCCGTCCACGGGCACGACCATGCCGGGGCTCGTTCCCCACGTGACGAAGGGGGCGAGCGTCGAGGCGTCTATCTTAATCGTCCGGTCGAACCTCGCGCCCGCGTCGGTGGGGAGCGTCCGCCAGTACGAGACCGATTCGTCCCACGCGCCGCCGCGAGGGGCGAATCGTCGGCCTTCGAGGTACTCGAACGTCACTTCGTCCGGCGCGATCATCCCGGCGCGCGCGCCCGCCTCGATGCTCATGTTGCAGAGCGTCATGCGGCCCTCCAACGAGAGCGCGCTGACGGCCTCGCCCGCATATTCGATGACGTGGCCCGTCCCGCCGTCAGTCCCCAACTGCCCGATGATGCCGAGCGCGAGGTCTTTGGCCGTGACGCCTTCGGGCAGCGCGCCGCCCACCTCGACGAGGAGCGTGCGCGGCGCGGCCTGCTGGAGGCACTGCGTGGCGAGGACGTGCTCGACCTCGCTCGTGCCGATGCCGAAGGCGAGCGCGCCGAAGGCCCCGTGCGTGCTCGTGTGGCTGTCGCCGCAGACGACCGTCATGCCCGGCTGCGTCGACCCCAGCTCAGGCCCGATGACATGGACGATGCCCTGTTCGGCTGAGTTGATGTCGAAGAGTTGGACGCCGAACTCGCGGCAGTTGGCGCGCAGCGCCTCCATCTGCCGCGCCGCGATCTCGTCTTTGACGGGCAGGCTGCGGTCGGTGGTCGGCACGTTGTGGTCAACGGT
Organism: Acidobacteriota bacterium; assembly: GCA_020199995.1. Lineage (GTDB taxonomy): Bacteria > Acidobacteriota > Blastocatellia > Pyrinomonadales > Pyrinomonadaceae > JAIVJM01. The sequence continues at coordinate 4,693 of JAIVJM010000066.1, forward strand.
CGCCAGCGTCAGGTCGGGGCGGCGGACGCGACGCCCCGCCGCGCGCAGCCCGTCGAACGCCTGCGGCGAAGTGACTTCGTGGACGAGGTGCAGGTCAACGTAGAGCAGCGCCGGCTCGCCCTCGGGCGCGCGGACGACGTGTGCGTCCCAGAGCTTCTCGAAAAGTGTGCGTGGTGACATAGATGATGTGAACGCCGCGTGCCGTGCGTGCGGGCCGCCGCGCGCCGCAAAGATGTTATCAGAGACACCCGACGCCCTGCATCCGACGCCTGTTTTCAAACGGCGTGATATGCGTGCAGGCTGTCGGCTATTCCGGCGAAGGATTCGGCGACGAGCGCGCCCATCGTCGAGGTCGTCGCAGCGCGCAAGCCTGCGCCGCCGCTGCCAATGAGGTCGGGCGTGCGGTGTCCGGCCTCGAGCACCGCGCGGACGGCCTCTTCGACGACCAGCGCCTCCGTCTCAAGACCCGCGGTGTGGCGCAGCAGCATGGCGGCGGAGAGAATCGCGCCGAGCGGGTTGGCGCAGTCGAGCCCAGCGAGGCCGGGCGCGGAGCCGTGCACCGGCTCGTAGAGGTCTACCGAGCCGCCGACGGTCGCCGAAGCGAGCAGGCCGAGCGAGCCCGCGATGACGGCGGCCTCGTCCGAGAGGATGTCGCCGAAGAGGTTCTCTGTCAGAAGCACGTCGAAGTGGCGGGGGGCCTGCATGAGGTGCATGGCGCAGGCATCAACGTACATGTGTTCGAGTTTGACTTCGCGGTAGTCGCCCGCCACGCGCGTGACCGTCTCGCGCCAGAGCTGCGAGGTCTCGAGCACGTTGGCTTTATCCACGGACGTCACCTTCCGACGCCGCCCGCTCGCCGCCTCGAAAGCGACACGCGCCACGCGCTCCACCTCGGCCTCCGTGTAGCGCATCGTGTTGTAGGCCGAAGGGGAATCGCCGTCGTCGGCGCGCCCGCGCGGCTCGCCGAAGTAGAGCCCGCCGAGCAGTTCGCGGACGAAGAGGATGTCCGCGCCCGCGACCAACTCCTGACGCAGCGGCGAGTGGCACGCGACCGAGTCGAAGCAGACGATGGGACGCAGGTTGGCGTAGCCGCCGAGCGCCCTGCGGAGCGTGAGCAGGCCCGCCTCGGGACGCTCCGACGGGGCCAGCGCGTCGAACTCGGGCGAGCCGACCGCGCCGAGCAGCACCGCGTCAGCCGCGAGGCACGAGTCCAAAGTCGCCCTCGGCAGCGGGTCGCCAGTCTCCCTGATTGCCGCGCCGCCGACGAGCTGTTCGTCGAAGATGAAGTCGTGGCCGGAGGCGTCCGCCACCGTGCGCAGCACGCGCGCGGCCTGCCCCATGACCTCCGGCCCGATGCCGTCGCCGGGCAGTAGAGTGATCTTCAGTTTCATCGTCCCCTTCGTTTGTTATGAACTGCAAGCGACCAGCCGTGAGCCGCGCGGTATAGATGACGCCCGCGGCTCACGGCTGTGTGATTGAAACGTTCGTCCGGCTTAACTGCCGGCCAATTGTAATCCCGCCGACCGGAACTCCGCCGCGCGGCCCCGGCCCGCGACGAACACTTCCGCCGGCGGCGCGGCCTCGGGCACGAGCAGCGAGAGGAGGTCCTGATCGTAGATGCGCTTCTTGCGGTCGGCGAGCTCTGTGAAGCTCGCGTAGACGTCGTTGAGTTCCGCGCCCGCGAGCGCGTGGCCCAGCTCAGCGTAGCGCTGCGCGAGGGCGTGGCGTCCCGAGTGCTTGCCGAGCACGATGCGGTTCGTGGGGACGCCGACCGATTCCGGCGTCATGATCTCGTAGCAGAGCGGGTTGCTGAGGACGCCGTGCTGATGGATGCCCGCCTCGTGCGCGAAGGCGTTGCGCCCCACGATAGCCTTGTTGGGCTGGACGCCGAACCCGATGATCTCCGAGAGCAACTGGCTCGTCGGGTAAATCTGCCCGGTGTCCACGCCGCACGCGTAGGGCAGGCGGTCTGAGCGCACCCTGAGCGCCATCACGACCTCTTCGAGCGCGGCGTTGCCCGCGCGCTCGCCGATGCCGTTGATCGTACACTCGACCTGCCGCGCCCCGGCCTCGATGGCCGCCAAACTGTTCGCCACGGCGAGCCCCAGATCGTTGTGACAGTGGACGCTGACCACGACGCCCGACTCGCGCACCACACGCTCGCGCACCAGCCGGATCAGTTGCGCGAACTCCATGGGCGTCGTGTAGCCGACCGTGTCGGGGATGTTGAGCGTCGTCGCCCCCGCGCCCGCCGCCGCTTCGAGCACCTCGCACAGGAAGTCAACATCGCTGCGCGTCGCGTCCTCGGCGGAGAATTCGACGTCCGCGGTCAGCGTCCGCGCCAGCCGGACGGACTCGCGCGTCATCTCCAGCACTTCGCGCCGGGTCTTCCTGAGTTTGTGTTCGAGGTGGATGTCGGAGGTGGCGACGAAGGTGTGCAGGCGCGGGCGCGCGGCCCCGCGGACGGCTTCCCATGCGCGGATGACGTCCGCCCCGGTCGTGCGGCAGAGCGCCGCGACCGTCACTTGGCGACATTCGGCGGCCACGGCCCTGACCGCCGCAAAGTCACCCTCGGAAGCGATGGGAAAGCCCGCCTCGATAACGTCCACGCCGAGCGATTCAATGCGACGCGCGAGACGAACCTTTTCCTCCAGATTCATCGAACAGCCCGGAGACTGCTCGCCGTCGCGCAGCGTCGTATCGAAGACCGTAATCCGTTCGGCACACGTCATCCTCAAACCCCCCTTCCGAAGAGCCGCCATACTAGGGGCGAACCGCTGGGGAGTCAAAGTTATAATTTTTATGGGTGTATAACTCTAAACGACGAAGTGCGCTGTTCATCATGGGACTCGCGCGCGGTTTCGGTCGGGGCGCGAGGAGGTCGGAGCGTTTCGACCGGGAGCGGGCGGCCATGGCCTCTATGATGCGGTCTGTATGCGGGCGTGTTCGCGCAGCACTTCGAGGAAGGCGGCGGCGGCGTGAGAGAGCGCGACGCCGCGCCGGTGCGTGACCCGGAGCGTGCGCGTGTAGGAGAGGCCGCGCACGGGGACGGATGCGAGCGTGCCGCGTTCGAGTTCCTCGGTGACGCACATGCGGGGCACGAAGGCGAGGCCGACCTGCTTCTGCACGAAGCGCTTGATGGTCTCGATGGTCGCCAGTTCAAGCGTGATGTTGAGGGGCGTGCGACTTTTCGCGAAAGTCTCGATGACTTTCAGGCGCGAGCCCGTCTTGACGTTATGCGCGAGGAACGGCTCGCCGCCGAGGTCGCGCACGCTCACTGAATCGCGCTTGGCGAGGGGGTGGCCGGGCGGCAGGATGAGCACGAGCTCGTCCTTCAGGACGGCGAAGGATTCGAGGTCCCGGTCAGCCGGCTCGTAGGCCGTGAGCGCGAAGTCAACGTTGCCGTCGAGCACTTCGCGCGGCAGGCGCTCGGAGGGGTGGCGGTAAATTTCCACCTTGACCTGCGGGTGACGCGCGCGGAAGACGAGGATGATTTCGGGCAGCAGGTACAGCGAGGTGCTCTCGTTGGCCCCGACTCTGACGCGCCCCGAACGCAGCTCGCGCAGCTCCGCCACGGCCTCGCGCGCCTGATCGCGCAGCGCGATGATTCGCTGTGCGTATCCGTGGAAGATTTGGCCGGCCTCGGTGAGGGTCGGCCTCTTCTGCGAGCGGTCGAGGAGCAGTGCGCCGATCTCGCCTTCGAGGCGGCGGATGGCGAGGCTCACGGCGGGCTGCGTGCGGAAGGCGCGCTCCGCCGCCTTGGAGAAGCTGCCCTCCTCGACGATCTTCAAGAAAAATTCGAGTTGTGTGATCTCCATCCTCAAGGTCTCAGGGCGGAAGCGTTCGGGGTTCAAGCTCGTACTTCCGGGTCTTACAACTGATGATGCTCTCGGGCGCATCGACTGCGCCCGTCGGCGCTCACGGTACTGCGGCGGCTCGCCCCTCGTCAAGAAAGTCGTCCTCTCGCGGTTTCCGCACCCGACGGCGCGACTTCCGCCGCGTCAAAAGAAGCCCGTCTCGTCACTCCACGGCGGGGGTTCGACACCGGAAACGCGCGCCTCGTCACATAGCCAGAACAAAGGCCGCGCGGCCCCACGTATATGCCCCCGTGACGGCGAATACGCGGCAGCGCGAGCGCCGAAAGTTTTGCAACCCACAAACCTCGAAAGGAATTCATCATGAAGAAAGCCACGTCACGCATCGCCATCGCACTCTTACTCTGCGTCGTCTCCCTCTCTGTCGCCAACGCCAAGGTCAAGAGCCGCGCCGTCACCTTCGGCCAGGACTTCTCCGTCGGCGGCACGCTGGTCAAGGCCGGAACCTACGACCTGAGCTTCGATGACCAGACGAACATGCTCACCGTCAGCAACCGGAAGACCAAAGATGTCGTCGCCAAGGCCGAAGCGCGCGCCGAGGCACGACGCGCCGGCTCCGTGTACGGCACTGACATCCAGATCGTCGGCAGCGGCAGCGCGGCCACGCTCGCGGGCGTCGCCTTCGCCGGCGAGAAGATGGCTTTCATGATTACCGGTTCGACCGCGGCGAAGTAAGAGCCGCACACGAGCCGTGAAAGCGGAGAGGTGGCCGGGCGTCTTGAGAGCCCGCCACCTCCTTTCATTTTCGTCCGCTCCTTCCTCATCCGCACCCGCCGCGCCGCGCCGGGGACGCTGCGCCGCCACGCCGTTCGAGTATTGTCCGCCGGCGAAGCGCGGGATTATACTGGGGCTCCCTCTCGGAACAGAGAATCAAGGAGACCGGCTATGAAAATCCGACGGGCGTCTTCGGCAACGGTGGTGGCGGGCTTCGCGGCAACCCTCTGTCTGTCCGCGCTCATGGCGGGCTCGGCGCAGGCCCGGCAGACTATGCCGTCCGGCGCGCCGCCTCCGGGCCAGCGCGACCCTTTCGCCGAGGTGCGCGAGAGGCAGCAGCGAGAGGCGCAGCTTCGCAGCGCGGAACGGCTGGGCGGGGTGAGGCCGACAGACCGCCGGAGCGCCGAGGCCGGGGCGCAGCAGATGAGTGAAGACTTCAAGCGCATACAGATTCTGCGCAACAACGTCGTGCGCCACCTCCAGTCGGACAAGCCGCTCGACTATAAGTTCATCGCCGCCGAGACTGAGGAGATCAACCGGCGCGCGGCCCGCCTCAAGGCGCATCTCGTGCGCGAAGGCCCCGAGGGAGAAAAAAAGGAGCCGGAGAAGCAGGCCGAGATCGGCGACGCGCAGATCACGGACGCGCTCGTGAAGATGTGCAGGCGGATTGACAGCTTCACCGAGAATCCCGTCTTCAATCTCCCGGACGTGGTTGACGTCGAGCAGTCGGTGAAGGCCGGACGCGACCTCCTCGACGTGATCCGCCTGAGCGGGAGCGTGAACAAGCTGGCCGAGAGACTGAGCCAGACGACGCAGAAAAAATGAAGTGTCGCGGCGCCGGAAAGCGGAAGGCAAAAACAAAGGCGGAAGAGCCGCCTGAGGCGGCGGAATAATGTAGCTCACGGCGTGAGCGCGGGGAATTGAGCCGCAACATACGGAGAGCCCCGGTAGTGTCGAAGGAGATTCGAGTCTGAGCGCTGAAGCGCCTCGAATTTCTTT
>JAIVJM010000344.1 GCA_020199995.1 Acidobacteriota bacterium
GGCGAAAGAAGTTTGATTACAACCCGGTGCAGGTCGTACACCAGCTCCCGGAGCCGCCGGGCCGCGACAGATTTACGTCCTCAGAGGAAATAAGAAGCCTTTTGGAGGCGTGTGATAAGGAAGGGGACAGAGAGCTTAAAGCGTTCATCATCATCGCCGCGACCACGGGGCTTCGCAAAGGTTCTATACTGCCGAGAAAGTTTTCCGACGTACACCTAGAGGAGAAGGTGCCCTACATCTATGTCGGGAAGACTAAGAACGGCGATCCGATAAAAATACCGCTCTCGCAGTTGGCAATAGACGCGATCAAGCAACTTCCCAGCTATGGCTGCGGCGAATACTTGTTCCCGGCCAAGCCCAACGTCCGCTTCAAAGAAAACTTCCAGAAGCCGCATGCCTGGGATTTGGGGAAGAGGTTTAGAAGGATTTGCAGACTGGCAGAGGTCGAGAATTTAAGGATTCATGATCTCAGGCATTACGCCACGACCGTCCTGTTTATGAAGGGCGTCCCCGACTCTATTATCTCCAAAATGACAGGGCATAAAAGTAGGGAGCTGAAGCGCTATCAGCACCTCAGCCCCCTATTTAAGCAACAGACGGTTGAGCTAATTGCTCAGGATTTGAGCGGGAATTCTGGTGACACAATTAGTGTCACACCCGCTGTTAGCGACTTGTCACAGTGACGCTAACTTATTGAAAAGATGGCGGAGCCGACGGGACTCGAACCCGCGACCTCCGACGTGACAGGCCGGCGTTCTAACCAACTGAACTACGACTCCGCAAAACTGTGCCACTTAGATTTTCAAACTGACGGCGGGCGACTCTTCGCGCTTTTAAGGGGGCCGCTCGCCGCGCAAATGGTAGGCACGGAGGGACTCGAACCCCCAACCTCCACCTTGTAAGGGTGGCAGTCTACCATTGACATACGTGCCTGCAAAAAGTTCCGCCTTTGGCGGTATCCCTTTTTCGCCCCGACGCCGTTTCTGCAAAGACCATCCGCCGTCACACTTAGAACCACATCCGGTCTGACTACGGAAGCCACACTTTAAGAGAAGCGCGGGCGCAGTGTCAAGCGTCCCCGGCGCGTCGTAACCGCCTCTGCCCCGGCATCTTTTCGAGACGCGCCGCGCCGACTCTGCTAAGATTCCGCACCGGCCCGGAATGTTCTTCCCAACCCATGAATCAAGGAGGAGATTTGCGTTGACCCTGAGACACGCCTGCGCCTTGCTGCTCCTCGTTTGCTCGCTTCTTTCTTCTTCCTTCGCGCGTCCAGCGCAGAACAGTTCGGCGGCCTCGCGACTCGTCGGCGAAGTCTTCACGGGCGGCCAGCAGCTGAAGTATCTCTCGCTCCTGAGCGACGAGATCGGCAGCCGCCTGACGGGGACGCGCGCCGCACGCCGCGCCGAAGAGGCGATGGAGGACGAGTTCAAAAGGCTCGGGCTTGCGAACGTCCGCCGCGAGCCGTTCACCATGCCCTCCGCGTGGGAGCGCGGGACGGCCAGCGCCGCGCTCGTCTCGCACGGAGGGCGCGCGCTCCACGTCGCCTCTTACACGTGGACGCCGGGAACTGACACGCCCTTCGAGGCCGAGATCGTGGATGTCGGTGAGGGCCGCCCCGAAGACTTGCGGCGCGAGGCCGCAAGGCTCAAGGGGAACGTCGCGCTCGTCGTGCCCACGGGCGCAGACCTCGCCGCGCTGATCGAGAAGTTCTACCGCACGCCCATCCTCGTCCGCGAGCTCAAGGAGGCGGGCGCGCGCGCCGTGCTCTACGCTTCGGACAAGCAGCACTCGATGCTCTATACCTCGCCGGTGGACTTCACCGCCTCGTCAAGGCTCGCCGCGCTGCCGACCGTTTCGCTGGCGGGCGAGGACGTCAGCCTGCTCCGCCGTCTGCTCGGCCAGCAGCAGCGCCCGCGCGTGCGTCTCGACGTGCGCAACAAGACGGGGCCGGCCTTCGAGAGCACCAACGTCGTCGGCGAGATCAGGGGGCGCGAGCGGCCCGAAGAGATCGTCCTGGTCGGCGCGCACCTCGACTCGAACGACCTCGGCCCCGGCGCGCTCGACAACGCGGCGCGACAACGCGCCCTTCATGGCCGAGGGCGTGCCCAACCTCATCATGCTTCAGGACGAGTCGGCCTACCTGCCCGTCCACCACACCGTCGCCGATACGGCGGACAAGGTCGAGCCGCGCGACTACGCGGCGGCGGTGGCGACTCTGGCCGCGACCGCCTACGCCCTCGCCGACAACGAGCGCCGCTTCGGGCGCAGGCTCAACGCGGCGGAAGTCAAAAAGATGGCCGCCGAGACAAAAGTTGACGAGCAGTGGCGAGCCTCCGGCATCTGGGCCGCAAGCCCGACCGTGAGGGAGGGCGTCGGACAGTAAGCAGTAAGCAGTGAGCAGTAAGCAGTCAAGACCGATCAACCTTGACTGCTTACTGCTCACTGCTTACTGCTTACTGCTTACTGCTTACTCTTGAGACGCTCTCTCTCACGGTCGGGCTTGGGGCTTCCGCACTCAGAGCAGCCAGACGGGCAACTCGTCGTCCCGCTCGGCACTCTCACCCTCGGTCGTGCTTTCAACCGGGGCCGCGGGCCGCGAATCGCCTTCCGGCCCGTGCGCCGAGTCGGGTTGGTCTTCGACGCGCCGCGCCTTCGAGAGCACCAACGTCGTCGGCGAGATCAGGGGGCGCGAGCGGCCCGAAGAGATCGTCCTGGTCGGCGCGCACCTCGACTCGAACGACCTCGGCCCCGGCGCGCTCGACAACGCGGCG
>JAIVJM010000067.1 GCA_020199995.1 Acidobacteriota bacterium
GAGCTAGTGGTTAAATACAAGAAACGCTTTGAAAAGAATCGTGGCAAGCTCTTTACGTTCCTCGACTATGACGGCGTGCCTTGGAACAATAACAATGCCGAGCATGCCATCAAAGCATTTGCCATGCTCCGCACTGCCATCCGAGGAGCAAGCTCAGAAAAAGGCATCCGCGAGTATCTGACGCTGCTCAGCGTCTGTGAGACCTGCAAATATAAGGGGGTTAGCTTCTTGAAATTTTTACGGTCTGGAGAGAAGGATGTAGATGAATTTATCAAGAAGATCAACCATCTCTAACTGAATTGAATGGGAATACAATCGGCTTAGCACCCGCTTTTATGCCTCGTCTCAGGAGTAATCAAGTGATGGTTGAGCGTATTCAAAAGAAAGAGATCGCCCGCCGCCTTGCGGCGCGTATGAAAACCAGTGAGGCTATATCCGCCATGTGGCTGGATGCGATGCTGGATACATTTTACGAAAGCTTCAAGTCGGGACAGGGCGTGACGCTCTCCGGCTTCGGTAACTTTTACGTGCGCCCGGAATGCGAGCGGTGGGTCTTCAGGTTCAATCCATCGCAAAAGCTGCGCGCGCTCTTCGGCTGGTCTTCTACCTACAGGGGCGGTCTGTGAGCGTATAGCGAATGGCTCAAGAAAGAATCGGAGAGTTGCCGCCGCGCTACTCCTTCGCGCTCAACCCGTACAACGAATGGCGCTGCACTAAATGTCCGCGCTGCGAACAGCCGACGCGCCTGCGCAAGTTTGCGCTGCTCATCGGCGTTGAAGACTATGGCCTGATGGTGCTCGTCAAGACCTGCCGGTTCTGCCCCCGCTGCGAGTTCATCATCGCGCATCAGGACGAGTTGGAGGCGCTACTCGCAGCCGGTTTTGCCACGCACGCGCCCGGAGTAATCGGCAACGATTTTTATGTGCTAGGGACGGTGGAGCGGAAGACCTGTCGGCGGGGGATGCGCGGACTTCGAGAAGGAGTTCGACCTGCACTACGAACCCGGCGGCTGGTATCCAGAGGACAGAGATACTCGATAAGACGGGATGAGATGCCCTCTGTCAAACTGCCGGTTGCGAGCGACCTATTTTCCTCGTGTTGAGGGTCGTCCTTACGATGAATCGGCGTGACATCAGTTCTCAGTTATGATTCGTGTAGTGCGACTCTCAACGCCAAAGGCGAATCATCTGTCCGCCCGCTCACAATCTCGCTAACTGAGCTTGCAGCGCGGGTCGTCGCTTGTATTGCTCTTTGAGTTGCTGCAAATATTTTTGCCATTCGCTCGTCCGCCCCGACTTCGTGTAAGCAGCTTTGGCGCGCTTGAGCCAGTCCGCGGCAGCCGGATAAAGATTACTTTTCGTCTGCACGATCAAATCTTCGGCCTGTTTAATGCTGGCGCGAATCACCCATTCCGGGCGGTGCGGCACGAGCGCTTCCGCCACCGTTTCTACGACCGTATGGTAAGCACCTTTTTGATCGGCGACTTTAATTGCTGCATCCCATTCCTTCTCGAACAGCAGCACTTCGGCGAGCGGCTGTTTATCATAAAACTTCTCCAAAGACGCCATGACCTCAGATTTCAGTCTGCCCCAGCGCGATCCCGCCAGTCGCTTGATCGTTTGATAGGTGGCGAGTGACGGGCGCTCGGAGAACGCCGCCCGCCACGCTTCGAGCGCCTGCGGCCCGCGCCCCTGCGCTTCTTCGACAGGGCCGAGCCACTCGCCGAGCGCCGCCTTCCGCCCGGCGAGTTTCAGGCCGCGTTCGCCGACCTTGATCGCCTCGCCGAGTTGACCCAATTCGCGTAAATGTTGCGACAACAGTAAAGCCTCGTCGGCAACCGTCAGATGTTTAAGACCATGCGAGACGGCTTCAGACACGCGACTCAAATCGCACAGCTTCAGCGCGTAGCGCAGGTGCTCGCCCTCCTTCACACACAACACAAGATAATCGTCGGTGCGTCCCTGCCGCTCCAAAACGTTGAGCTTGGCGCGCGTCAAAGCTTGCTCAGGCGTATCGTGCGACCAAGACGCGCCGAATTGGCCGAAGTCATCATCCTCAAAGCCTAACTCATCATCCCACTCACTTTCGTCTTCATCTTCTTCAACAGCGCGTCCCGCCGACTTCTCGCGGGGCGCTTCATCCCAGCCATGTTCGGCGGCGGCGATGGCGACGCTCAACCCCTCAACCCCGTAGTCGCCGAGCTTGTCGTGCAGCTCATCCAGATCGCTGGCGAGGTCTTCGCGCTCCTCCTCGTTCAAATCGAGACTCAGGATCACCTCGGCCAGAGTTTCCCCGACGCCCGAAAGGAAATCGCCCAGCTCGCCGTTTGAATCGTCGATGTAGTCAAAGCCGTCGTGACTCTCCTGAATCAGCGTCAGCAAAATCTGCAAGGCGGATTCGGCGTCGCCGGCGTCGAGGAACTCAATCGCACTTCGCCGCACGCCGTCCAGCTCTCCGGTCAGACCGCCGACGTGCCAGTAAGCTTCGGACATGCGCATGTGATCGAGGCTGTGCATGATGGCGCGCACGCGCCGCCGGTAGACCGCCGTGTCCATCTGTTTGCGTTTGGCCGTTTTAGACTTTCCTTTGACGGATGCGGCTGGCAAAGTGAGCGCCGTCTCAACCCACTCGTACAGGTCTGGCTGTTCGCGCAGAAGCTTGGTGACGAGCGCCAGCAACTGCTCGCGCGTGAGACCGGCCAGAAGCTCCGCCGGCTCTCGGCGTACGGTGAACTGTTTCGGCTTCTGCGCGTAGGCGAGGAGCAAGGCGACGATGTGTTTGCAATAGCCGCCAAAATCATACAGGCAGGTACACGAAGCGGAGCGGATGCCGCCATCGTCCAACTCCGCGCGCACTTTATAAAAAGGCGACTCGTTACCCTCGCACTCGCCGCTTAAAGTGCGGCCCTGTATGGCGGCGTTCGAGACGGCACCGCCGCGATAAAGCTCTCGGCCGCGCTGAAAGCTCTTGTCGTTTGCGCCCGCGCGAATCACTGCTTCCGTTAGTTTGGCGATGGTTATAGCGCCCACCTCTTAACGCCCGATCAACTCTCAGCCCTTTCGGAGATAGAGATTTGACATCCAAACGTAAGTTTCAAAGAATTCTGTTTGTTCTATCCTAACGCCTTCAGCTTCGTACTGCTACGTCCGCAAGCTATGACTGACGATATAACACTGTCGCCCGTTCACCGGCGCGTCCTTCGTAGCCAAATTATCAGCGAGAGCGAGCCGGGAGCCGTGCTGCGGGATTTCGCTTCGCTGCTGGACTTCGTCGGGGCACATGAGATTGCCGTGAGCGGCAAGCACCAGTTGTTGCCGATGTCGCTCTTGGCCGACTTGAACTCGCGCCTGTCGAGAACCAATACGGTCAACCTCAAGCGACCACAGCAAAAGTCTTATCCGTACATTAGCGGCCTCTATCTGCTGCTGCGCGCCAGCGGGCTTTCGCTGGTGGAGCATCGCAGAAACAAACAATTTCTGTTGCTCGACGACGATGCTTTGCGGTCGTGGCACGGGCTGAACATGACGGAGCGATATTTCGCGCTGCTCGGCGCGTGGTTGATTCGCGGGCGCGGAGAGATTCTGGGCGAAGACCGCTATCCCTTCAGCGAACTCAGCCGGTGCCGGGATTTCGTGCAGAGTATACCGAAGGCGGGATTGAAAGTGGCCGGGGATAAACAGACCGAGTCGATGCTTCCCTTTCAGCCGGGGCTGCACAACGTCGCGCTGCTGGACATGTTCGGGATCGTCTCCGTGTGGCATGGAGAGACGGAGGCGGGCAAAGCATGGAGCATCAGCCGCATCTTCCGCAAGCCCTTTGGAGACGCGCTCTTTCATTTGCTGTCGGACATTTCAAGCGACGAAATAGAACTGTGGTGGCCGGTGAAAAACCGGCGCGATGAGACGGCGATGTTTCATGATTTTCAATCGAGACTTCAGCCGTTTTTCCCCGAATGGCAAAAGACCCTTACGCTGCCGGAAACTCCGTTGAGGGATGACCTGCATGTCTTCAAGGTCTCACTGGGAAGAGTCTGGCGGCGGATTACGACTCCCGGAGGGATGACGCTGGAGGCGTTGAGCGACGCCATTCTGGAGGCTTTCGATTTTGACAACGATCACCTTCACCTCTTCAGGTACAGAAACCGCTTCGGCATTTATGAAGAGGTCAAACATCCTTACACGGAGGAATCGCCCTCAACGGCTGAGGTCAAAATCGGGGAACTGCTGCTCAGGCCGGGATCAACACTGGAATACCTTTTCGACTTCGGAGACAACTGGATTTTCGAGGTACGGCTGGAAAAACTTGAGCCGGTGAATCCGAAAATCAGGAAGCTGGTGGTGGTTGACGGGCGCGGCCAAGCCCCGCCACAGTATCCGAACTTTGATTAGGTCACATTACTACGCCAACTTTACGCCGAGTCTGAGTCGAGAAAAGACGAGAAACGAAAAGGGGCTTCAATTCAGTATAACCATCACTCACATCACTTCATCATCTTCGGCGTCTGTCCGCGCCGCGTCATTCGCCTGCGGCAGATAGTGATCACGGTCGAAGGGCCGGGCGACGCGTTCTGGCATCTCGGCACCGGGGAAGTCTGCGGCCCAACGCCGCCGCGTCTCTTCGTCGGCGTAATACTTCAGGTAGATGTCGGTGTCTTCCTCACTGCCGCTGCCCGTGAGGTCTATGTGCCAGGCGGAGGACTCGTCGAGCGGCATGTCTTTGACCGTCTCACGCAAGAGTTCACGCCAGAGTAGCGCATAGAGTTCGCGGTCGCTCAAGTGGTCGGTCTGGCCGAGGAAGACGCGCAGCCGGGCCAAAGCTTCGATCACCTCCCACAGCTTGGCCGTCAGCCGCCGGTCGTCCATCGCCTCTGGTTCAGGTAGTTCAACCCCTGCCTCTGCGAGTTGTTGGAAGTGAGTCGTCAGCGGCGCTTGCTCATAGGCCGCCACGCTCTGCCAGAACTGCGCCGCCACTTCGGGTGGACAGTCGTCCGACATCCAAGTGAACTCCTCATCTACACTCTCTTCTCGGCCCTCTTGCTTGGACTCGCCGTCCTGCGCCCCGCCGTCGCTATCGTCCGCGTCACTGTCGTCCATTGCCATGCCGCATCTCCTCTGTCGAACCTCTCCGCCTCCGGCCTGTCGTTTACTCGTGGGATGATAATATGATGAGATGAAGACGTGTACCAGACCAAATCTGGAGGTAGTAAAGCAGCGGGTGAGAGAATATGAGTGAGTTAATTCCGACCGATTATCCGGCCCTTCTCGGAGACATTAAGCAGCGCATCCGCGCAGCGCAGTACAAGGCACTGAGAGCCGTCAACAAAGAGTTGATCGCCCTCTACTGGGATATCGGGCGAATGATCGTCGAGCGCCAGCAGGCCGAAGCGTGGGGTAAATCCGTTGTCGAAAACTTAGCTGCGGACTTACGGGCGGAGTTTCCCGGAATTAGTGGATTTTCGGCGCAGAACCTTTGGAGGATGAAACAGTTCTACGAGACTTATGCCGCTAATGAAAAACTCTCACCATTGGTGAGAGAAATCGGGTGGACACATAACCTTATCATCTTGAGCAGATGCAAGGACGACCTCGCACGAGAATTCTACCTGCGGATGACCCGCAAGTTCGGCTGGACGAAGAACGTCCTTGTTCACCAGATTGATAATCAGACCTACGAGAAGACCCTACTCAGCCAGACCAGCTTCGACCAGACGTTGCCGGCAGAGATACGCGACCAAGCGAAGCTGGCCGTTAAGGACGAGTACACGTTCGATTTCCTCGAACTGGGCGACGAATACAGTGAGCGGCAGTTGGAGCAAGCCCTGATCGCCAACGTCGAATCATTCCTGCGTGAGATGGGCGGAGTGTTCACGTTCGTCGGCAGCCAATACCGCATGGAGGTCGGCGACAAGGAGTACTTCGTCGATGTCCTGCTGTACCACCGCCGGCTGAGATGTCTGGTGGCGGTTGAACTGAAGATTGGGGAGTTCATGCCGGAGTACGTCGGCAAGATGCAGTTCTATCTTGCCGCGCTAGATGATGAGGCACGCTTGGGCGGAGAGAACCCGTCGGTCGGCATCATCCTGTGCAAGTCCAAGGACAGGACGATTGTCGAGTACGCCCTGCGAGAGACGAATAAACCCATCGGCGTCGCCGCCTATCGCATCGTCTCGACGCTGCCCGCAGAACTGCAAGACCAACTCCCCGCGCCGGAGCAGGTGGCGAAACTGTTGAAAGGAATCGAGTGATGCGCCGCTTAAACATCTGGACATCGAGTTTACGAAGTCTTCCCGGCAAGAAGCGACACAAAGCACGGCGCAGGAAGAGTGAATAAATTGTCGGCGAGGAGTCTTTGACGTGAAACTGTTATGAAGCGTTGGAGCAAATTACAGGAGCAGATTTACAACCTTCTGCTGCCGGAGCTTGAGCTGCAAATCCACTGTGCGGCTTACCCGATGCGCTCGCAGTACGGCAGCACGGATTTGGGCAGGTACTGGATTACACTTGGAAGAGAGATCATCTGGGACTACCCGAAAGATTTCGCCGGGGCCAAGCGGAAGTATCCATACACGACGGACATTGCCGCTATCTCTGAATTGGTGAGGGAGTACGTTGACACGCCCGTCGAAGCACTGCTACGAAAGAGGTTCGATCAAGACCTGTGGGGGTTGACCGCTATCCTCAAGGCGGCGGACAGGAGACTGGGCAGAGAGAGGTTGACGCTGGTGCTCGGCGATGAGGAGAGTGAAGCCGCGAGAAGAGTGCTCGCGCGTCGAGCCGTTACGGACGCCCCTCAACCGCAGAGCAGTTAATCAACGATAAGGCACGTGGAGTTGACGAAGATGAAGAGACACAATCAAGAGCCGCCTTTCCTGTAGATCACAACTACAGGAGAGGACAATGGCAAGAAAGAAGTGGATCGTAATTCCTGGCGGGCACATCAAGCGCTGGAAGAAGAGCGAAAGCGTAAGCGGTTGCTGGTTCTCTCGCAGAGTCCCGCCGCACTGGTACAGAAACCACCTAAACCGCAGGGAGCGGCGGCGCTCGAAGCAGGCTTTGTTTCGCGGTAGAGAGGATTGTCATCCGCACGTGCATCCGCGTGAGGCCGGCTGGTTTTGGTAATATTCGCAAGGTGCTTAATCAGGTGCGCGGTATGCGCATTGGTAATCATGATGAAAAGTAAATTTACGTTGGGCGCGTTGACCTTCAGTACGCCGGGGACTGGCACTCCATCCAGTTCCCGTAAAGCTGGAGGTCACAATGAAGAATCAAAAGCGCGCCCTGCGCCGTCACCACGCGGAGCGCATCAGGCGCAAGATCGCCCTCCAGTATTTCGTCTTTCGCGGAATGTTCGATAACCGCCTCTGGGCGACCCCTGAACGGCTGGCAAAACATCTGAAGTGGTGCGAGGAGCACCGGCGCTACTGGCAGGGCAGGCTGCTTCAGGCACGCACGCTCTGTTCCGCCTTCTGCTGCGGCAACCGACGCCAGTGGGAGGGAGCGCCGCACAGCGAACTGAAGCGCAAATAATATTTTGCCCTCACGCGAATTCCGTCACCGAGATGTAACGAGATTAGCCAACCGCCATCTCAATCATCGCCGGGAGTAAACCTTTACCCGAACGGCGAACAACCTACGTAAGTGACTCACTCACGTGGGCCTGTCCGAATTCCTGCGAACGCCGGGCAGTGCTCATCTATGAAAGTCAGCGATGCGTTCGACACCACTGACATCCCGTTCCAACGCAAGGTGCAGATGCTCACAGGCTTCTGGCTTGATAGCAGCATAACTTTTAACTCTTTCAGATTGAAAGGGGCGCGTCACAGTGAGTGACGCACCCCCCTTTTGTTAGACATCGGTTAGGCCAAGTTCCAGTTGCAGGCGGTAATCACCAGCCGAGGCGGAGGCCGAACTGGAACTGGCGCGGATCGAACGTGGCGGTCTCGCGGCTGAAGTAGCGACCCGAGCCGTCGCGCTTGTTGTAGGCGTTGACGTCCGTGAAGAGCGGGGACGCCGCCGCCTGGTTGAAGCGGTTGAAGAGGTTGAAGCCCTCGGCGATGATGTCGAGGTGGAAGCGCTCGCCGAAACGAACCTTGCGCGTCACGCGCATGTCGAGCGAGGCGTAGCTCCGGGTGATGCCCTGGTTGCGACCCAGACTGCCCGACGTGAAGGGCGCGGGCAGCGTGAGGACGCCGTTGGCGCCGACGTTCGGGCGGTCGGTCTGCCCCGTCTGATCGTTGTTCGTGTCGACGCCCGTCAGGATGTTGAACGGGCGACCCGACGAGATTTCGAAGATCGGCGCGACGACGAAGTCGGAGAGGAAGTTGCGCCAGCCGCCCTCGCCGCGCCACGTGGCGGGCACCGCGAGCACGCCGCTGAAGACGAAGCGGTGGCGCTGGTCGAAGAGCGAGTCGGCGCGCTCGGCGCGGAAGTTATTCGTGTCCTGCGCGAGCAGCAGGGTCTGGAGGTCGGACGAGTCGTCGATCGCGTGCGACCACGTGTAGGAGGCGAGGAACTGGAAGTTGTTCGCGAAGCGGCGCTTCAACTCGAAGTTCGCGGCGTGGTAGACGGAGTTGCCGTCGGAGACCTGCGCGCTCACGTCGCCGAAGGTCGAGACGACGCCGGGGCGCGCGAGCGCGCCCGTCGCGGTCAGGATGCCGTTCAAGACCGCCGGCGTGACCGCGCCGCCCGTCACCGACTGGACGAAGAAGTAGTTCGGTCCGCCGGGGCGGAACAGGTTCGCGGCGAACGGCTGGATGACCGCGCCGCGCGTCGTCACGGCGATCAGTCCGGGGACTGGCTGGGCGACGATGTTCAGGCACGCCGAGGGCGAGAGCGAGAGCACTTCGGAGGTGCTCGTCGGCTGGCGGTTGTTGCAGCGCACGAAGTTCTGGATGAGCAGCGCGTTGTTCGGCGGGTTGAAGTTGGTCGGGTGCGGCAGGTGGTGCGCGCCGACGAAGAGCACGTTGTCGGCGATGTCGGAGTTGAACCCGATGGCTAAGAGCGGGTGATCGTAGAAGAGGCCGTAGGCGGCGCGCAGCACGGTCTTGTTGTCGTTGCTGATGTCCCACGCCATGCCGACGCGCGGCGCGAAGTTGTTCTTGTCGCGCGGGAAGCCCTGCTGGACGTGGAAGAAGTCCTGCGCGGCTTGCACCTGCGCGGCGGTGAGCGTGATGCCGCCGGGCAGCGTGTCGGAGAAGCCGCTCGGCGCGATCTGACTCGTCACCTCGTAGTCGTAGCGCACGCCGTAGTTGAGCGTGAAGTTCGGGCGCACCTTCCAGGAGTCCTGCGCGAACGCCGCGAGCGGGCGGTTCTTCAGGTTCGAGGTCGGGTTGCCGAAGCCCTGAATGTAGTTGCTGGGGAAGCCGATGCCGTACTGCTGCACGGGCGTGATTTCGGGCGAGCCGGGGACGAAGGTGCCGCCGGCGATGCCGCCGAAGTTAGCCAGCCCGGCGAAGTTCAGCTCGAAGATCGCGTTGACGCCGATGAACGCCACGTCGCCGCCGAACTTGAAGGTGTGGTTGCCGGCGACCACGTTGACGTAGTCGGTGTACTCGTAGCGGGTCTCGGTGCGGATGACGGGCGAGAAGAGCTCGCGCCCGAAGAAAGCCGTGCCCGTGATGTTGACGGCGACGGCGTCGCCGTTCTGCGACGTGAAGGTGGCGCGGCGCGAGCCGAAGTTGAAGCGCGCCTCGTTGACGACGCTGTTCGAGAGCGTCGAGTTGAGCGAGGCGACGAAGGTGGCGTCGCGCAGCTTCTGGATGCCCGTGCGCGAGAAGTCGTTCTGCCCGAGCGCCTGGTTCTGCGACTCGACCTGAATGCCCGTGATGTCGCTCGGGTTGTAGCCGCCGCGCAGCGTCAGCTGGTGGTTGTCGGTGATCTTGTGATCGATGCGGAGCGAAGAGAAGGTGGTCGAATCCGAGATCGGGAACACCTTCTGCAACCCGAGGAGCGGGCGGAACGCGATGGGCAAGCCGGCGGCGTTGGTCGTGAACGGGAGCGGCGTGCCCGCGAGGAAGAAGCGGCTGCCGACCGTCTGACCGGGCGCGAGCCGGCTGGCGAAGGGCAGCCCCTGACCGACGACGAGCTGCGACGCGGCGGGCGCGACGACGAGCGGGTTGAAGCCGGTCAGCGCCGTGTTGCCGCCGCCCGAAGCGAGGTAGGCGTAGTTGATCGTGGCGAGGATGAGCGCCTGCCCTTGCGCGGCGGTCGCCGGGTTGGTGAGCAGCGAGCGCCCCTGCGTGATGGCGGCGGGGATGAACGCCGCCTGCGCCGCGGTCAGGCGGTTGAAGCTAATCGCCGCCGGGAAGAGCGGACCCAGTTCGGGGATCGCGGGGATCGTCGCCGCCGAGTTGAGACCGGCCGTCACGTCGCTCGTGAAGAAGCCGGACTCCTGCCGCTTCCTCTGCTCGAAGGCGGCGAAGAAGAAGGTGCGGTCGCGATCGAGCGGCCCGCCGAGCGTCGCGCCGTACTGCGCGCGCGTGAACGGCGGCTTCTTGTTCGGATCGTTGTCGATGATGGGCGCCAGGGCGTTGCGCGCCTGAATCGACTTGTGGCGGATGAAGCCGAAGACGTTGCCGTGGACGTCGTTGCCGCCCGACTTCGTGACGACGTTGACGACGCCGCCCGAGGTGCGCCCGAACTCCGGCGCGTAAGAGTTCGTCACGACCTGAAACTCCTGCACCGCCTCCTGCGAGACCGTCGAGCGCGAGGCGTTGACGGAGTTGTCCGTGTTGTCCGCGCCGTCCACCTGCACGAGGCTGGAGCGGCCGCGCTGCCCGCCGAAGTTCAAGCCCGTCGTGGGCGCCGGCCCGATGGGGCGACCGTTGTCGCGCGTGACCGCCGAGGTGGTGAGCGCGAAGTTGATGTAGTTGCGCTCGTTGATCGGCAGGTTCTCGATGCGCTGCTGATCGACCGTGGTCGCGACCGCCGTGCGCGAGGTCTCGACGACCTGCGTCGACGCGCCCGTCACCGTCACGCTCTCGCTGACTTGGCCCGCGGCGAGCGGGATGTCCAGGTCGGCGCGCTGACCGACCGTGATCGTCACCACGGGGATGTTCACCTTCGAGAAGTTCGCCGCCTCCGCCACGACCTCGTAGTCGCCGGGCGGGAGGTTGACGATCTTGTAGAAGCCCTCGTCGTTCGACGTCGCCGAGCGCTCCAAGCCTGTCGCCTTGTTGCGCGCCGTCACGTTTGCCCCGGTGACGACCGCGCCCTGCGCGTCGCGCACGTAGCCCTGGAGGTCGGCGGCGTTCGACTGCGACTGCGCGAGCGACGGCGCGGCGCAACCGAGCGCGAAGGCGAGAACGAAGAGCAGGCGCGGGGCTGTCGAAGACAGTCGGCGGGCGAACTTACGCATTTTCATCTTCTCCTCAAAGTGCGAAATTAGAGCCTGACGGATCAGGGAGCGGGAAAACTTATCTGTTACTACGTTCGCGGCGCGGTCGCGTTTCGGGAGCGTGAAAGTTCGCGCGCTTCGCGTGCGGACGGGTCGGCGGCGGAAACCTCACGCCGACGTGAGCACATCAAACAACGCGCCGCCTTTGTACCCCAAAACCTTAACGGCTGGCAAGACTTAAAACGCCGCGCCGCCTCAAACCAGAGTGGCGGAAAAGGCGAAACGTTTCGTCCGTCCCCGCGCCGCCGCTTCAGCCGCGGGTCGCGCGTGCGAGCGCGCACCGCAGCCCCGCGCTCGCGCCGAGCGCCGCCACGCCCAGCCCGACGAGCGGCTGCGGGGCGAACGCCGCGCGGCGCAGGTAAGAGCAGACGCGCAGCCGCCTCCCGAAGCGCTCCCGGTAGAGTGCGCGGTACTCGCCCGCCAGCGCGTCGAGCGAGCCGTTCG
Source organism: Acidobacteriota bacterium (assembly GCA_020199995.1). Classification (GTDB taxonomy): domain Bacteria; phylum Acidobacteriota; class Blastocatellia; order Pyrinomonadales; family Pyrinomonadaceae; genus JAIVJM01. The sequence continues at coordinate 11,839 of JAIVJM010000067.1, forward strand.
ACGCGCCATTTGACGATCTCGCGCGGACGCCCGCGAGGTGTCTTGCGAGAACGGTCGCCGCCAGCTCGCCGCTCTCCAGCGCCATCAGCATCCCGCTCCCCGTAAACGGATCGATGAAGGACGCCGCGTCGCCCGCGGCGAGCAACCCCGGCGCGGGCGCGACGCGGAACCTGCCGAAACTTTCGAGCGCGACGGCGAGCCACGCGGAACTCACGCGCGCGCCTCTCAGAGTCTCAGCCGCGCGGCGGTTCGACATCACGACCTCGCGCAACACGCGCCCCGCGTCGCTGCCCAGCGCGCGCACGTCCCGCGCCGCGACGATGAAGCACAAATTACTCAGCCCGCGCTCGACGCCGCTCAAGCCGCCGTAGCCGCCGCGGTAGAAATAGATTTCGCACGCGCCCTCCGCCACGCGCGCCCCTTCCAGGTGAGCCTTGAAGGCGACCAGCCTGCGTCGCTTCTGATTCGAGGCGGCATCGCCCTCGCCGTCGTCGTCGCCATCGCGCGCCCCGCGCCCGACCCGCCGCGCCAGAGAGCGCGCGCGCCCCGTCGCGTCGAGCGTGACCCCCGCGCCGAAGACGCGCTCTTCGCCGCCCCGCGCCTGCACGCGCACGCCCGAGACGCGCCCGTCTCCCGAGACGATCCCGGAGGCGTGCGCCTCTTCGAGAACCGTCGCGCCCGCCTCGCGCGCGCGGGCGAGCAGGCGCGCGTCCATCTCCGCGCGGCTCAGACCGAGCGCGCACGACTGTGCGCCGCGACCCGCGCCGCCCAACCACTCGCTCGGCACGGCGACGCGCCGCCCGCCCGTCGCGTAAAAGATCGTCTCGCGCAACGCCGTCCCGCCCGCGACTGCCATCGACTCCGCCACGCCGAGCCGCGCGAAATGCGCGAGGCACTCCGGCGAGATGAACTCACCGCACAACTTCTCGCGCGGGAATTTTTTCTGCTCGACGAGCAGCACGCTCGCGCCCGCACTCGCCAACTGGATCGACGCGCTCGCGCCCGCCGGACCGCCGCCCACGACGATCACGTCGAAATTTCGATCAGCAAGTCTCTCAGCCTTCTTGTTCATCTATCGCGCGCGCCTGTCAGATCGGCGACTCTATTCTTCCGCCGGTTCAACTCTTCGATCCGCTCAGCACAAGGCGGAACGGAAAACGCCGACGCACCCCGATCTCTTTCAATCCCGCGCGCGCCGCCAGCTCGCGCAGCTCGCGGGGTCGGAAACTCCGGCGGATGGAGAGCGCGCCGTCCTCGCGGATGAGCCGGTTGTGCAGAAATATTTTCCCGACGGTCGTGTAGAGCAGGTAGGCGAGCGCGTTGCGGTGCAGGTCGATGACGAAGACGCTGCGTCGCGCGACGCGCGCCATCTCGCCGAGCACCGAGATCACGCCGTCGTCTCTGAAGTGGTGCGTGAAGAGCGAGCAGCAGACGTAGTCGAACGAGCCGTCCGCGAACGGCAGCCGCGTCGCGTCGCCGCGCACCGCCCCGATTTCCGGGAACCCGCGCGACTCTTCCGCGATCGCGCGCGCCGCGAGCGGGTCGAGTTCGAGACCCGTGAGTCGCGCCGCCAGATTCTTCGCCCGCGCCTCGCGCGCCGCCACGCGCAGCAGGTAGCCCGAGCCCGCGCCCACGTCGAGCAGCGAAAAACTTTCGAGACGCGCGCGCGCGATCTCCGGGAACAGCGAACGCTTCAACGCGCTCGCGTCGCCGAGCCACTCGTTGACGCGCCGCAGTTCGACGAGGCAGTCCTCGTACTCCTCCGGCGTGTAGTCGCCCTTATCAAGGTGTTCGAGTTCATAACTGCGTGCGGGGAAGAACATGAAAAGCTGTCCGTTGTCCGTTGTCCGTTGTCCGTCGCTCATGATTCAAGAGGTTACGACTCGGGTCGGCGCGTCCGAGTTGAGTGGACGCGCTAACCAACTGACCACTGACGACGGACAACGGACAGCTCTTCACACCTTCTCGACGACGAGCGCGCTGTTCTTCGAGCCGAAGCCGATGCAGTTGCAGAGCGCGACGCGCACCTCAGCCTCGCGCGCGCGGTTCGGCGTGTAGTCGAGATCGCAGGCGGGGTCGGGCTCGTCGAGGTTGATGGTGGGGGGGATGACGCTGGTCGTGATGGCGCACAGCGCCGCCGCGAGACCAGCCGCGCCGCTCGCGCCCTGCGGGTGTCCGATCTGCGACTTCGTGCCGGACATCGGCACGCGGCGGGCTTCACCGCCGAGCGCGACTTTCATCGCCTGCGTCTCGATGCGGTCGTTCAAGAGCGTCGAAGTGCCGTGGAGGTTGACGTAATCG
>JAIVJM010000068.1 GCA_020199995.1 Acidobacteriota bacterium
GACCGCTTCACGATGACCGTTCGTGAGCCGTCGCAGTTCGAGGGCGCGATCATCGAGGGCCGAGTCGCCAACGTCACGCGCAGCGGTCGCGTCACGGGACGCTCCGACCTCACCTTCGACTTCGACACGATCCGTCTGCGTGACGGGCGGACATACACCTTCGCGGGTTTCGTCGAGAGCGCGCGCGGGATGAATGGTCAGACCGTGAAGGTCGATAACGAAGGCAGCGTGCGCGACGATGACAGCCGCGGCGAGACGACCGTGCAGCGTGCGGCCATCGGCACGGCGGTCGGCGCGATCATCGGGGCGATTGCGGGCGGCGGCAAGGGCGCGGCCATCGGGGCCATCGTCGGCGCGGGCGCGGGCGCGGGCTCAGTCTACGTCCAGGGCCGCGATGACCTCGAACTGATGAGTGGTTCCGAGGTGACGATCCGCGCGAGCGCGCCGAACAATAGATAACAGAGAGCCGGCTGAGAGCTTTCTACGCTCTCAGCGCCAGCCACAACCCGAAAGCCCGGTGGCCCCACTAGGAGGCCGCCGGGCTTTCGTCTTCGTACCTCAATCCTTGCTTGCACGGCGTCAGCGGTCTCACGCAGTCGCGTCAGGGTTCGGACGGAGAGGGAAGCTTCTCCGATTGATTTCCCGCACGCGCGGATTTGACTTATGTTAAAATCTCGCCGCCCCGTTACCTCACCGTCGAAATTCTACACACTTCTCTATCGGTTCTTTCCGAATCGCATGGAAGGCCAGAAGTGGGCGTAACGATGTTCTATCTATCTGAAAAAAGGTTTTGAAGAGGCTAACCGATGGCCGCCATTTTAATCGTTGACGATGACAACGCGATTCGCGATACCCTCTACGCGCTTTTCTCGGACGACCACCTGTGCCACGCCGCGAATACCGCCGAGGAGGCGCTCGCCTTTCTCCGCGAACAGTCTTACGACGTGGTGCTGACGGACATCTCCATGCCCGGCCTGAGCGGGCTGGAGCTGCTCAGCACGGTTCGCCAGAGCCAGCCACAAACGCCGGTCATCGTCATCTCCGGCATCAGCGACCAGACGCACGCCGAAGGGCTCAAGCGTCTGGGCTCGTTCGACTACATCCTGAAACCTTTTCGCCTTGAGGTGGTCGAATCGAGCGTCGCGCGCGCTCTCGAATACGGCCAACAACTGAAGGAGAAGCGGCACGCCAATGAGGGAGGCGCGTGAGGGCCGAGCGACTTCGGCGTCGGCGGGCACGGGTTACTAACGAAGCGTGGGTTGTGTTGAGTACGGCTCTCGATTGCCTGTGGCCGCGAAGGACAGGTTGGCGTGGGAGACGCGGACGCGGCCCGCGAGTTCCTCTGTAAGCTCGACGATGCGCTCGGCGCTGAAGGGTTTGGTCACGACGCCATCCACCCCCGCGCTCTTCTGCTTCTCCGACCCGACCGCGTCGCCCCAGCCGGTGATGACCGCCAGCGGAACCTCTGCGTCAATCTCGCGAATCGCGCGCGCCAGCTCCCACCCGCTCATGCCCGGCATCCCGATGTCGGTGAAGATGATGTCGAACTTCATCGCGCGGAAGAGCGCGAGCGCCTCGAACGCATTCGACGCCAGTTCCACCGCGTGCCCTTCGGACTCCAGTAAATCGCGGAGGAGTTCCCGCACCGACGGCTCGTCGTCCACGACGAGAAGTCTGAGTCTCCTCAGTGGCTCGCGCCGCAGCGTGCTGGCCGTGGCTTCCGAGCCCGTGCGCGCCGACGCGGAGGCGTGCTTCGCCGCCGGGAGCCTGATGGAGATCGTCGTCCCTGCGCCCTCCTGCGACTCGACCTCGATGGTTCCCTCGTGTCGCCTGACGATGCCGTAGCTGACGGCGAGTCCGAGGCCGAGGCCGCCCTCGCCCTTCGTGGTGAAGAACGGGTCGAAGATGCGCGAGCGCACTTCGGGGCTCATCCCCGTGCCGGTGTCGCGGACGCCGATGCAGACGAAGCCGTCCGACTGTTCCGCGGTGAGCGTGAGGCGTCCCCCTTCGGGCATCGCGTCAAGGGCGTTGAAGACCATGTTGACGAGGACTTCGCGCAGCTCCGAGCCTTCGCCCATCACCACCGCCTTCGAAGAGTTCTGAAGTTCCAAAACGACGTGCGTACCGGAGGCCTCACCGCGGTCGTGCCAGCGCGGACGCGTGATCTCACTCACGTCGAAGAGGAGCTGGTCAACCGAGACCGGCTCGAGATCGCGCGCCTGTCGCTGCCGCGCGAAGTTCTGGATGCGCTTGACCGTCTTCGCCCCGTCCTCAGCCGCCTTCACGATGATTTGCAGGCCGCGCCTGATCTTCTCGGGGTCATCGGTGCGCATGATGAGCTGCGCGCGCCCGAGGATGCCGGTCAGCGTGTTGTTGAAATCGTGCGCGACGCCGGACGCCAGCTCGCCGAGGGCCGAGAGCTTCTCGATCTGCGAGAACTGCTCGCGGATGCGCTCCTGCTCGGCGATGTAGTGCGAGAGTTCCGCCACGTGGCGCTCAGCCTGCTCGGCCTGCGCGGCTGAGCTCTCGACGTTCTGGAGGTAAGTCCGATAGGTGAAGTAGACGATGAAGATGATCGGGGCCGAGACGACGAGGGCCGAAGTGCCCACGACGCCGAGCAGCATCGCGATGATGCCCGCGGAGGAAGCGCCGGCGAAATACGTGATCGATGTCCAGAGGAAATGCTTGTGCCAGGTGTGCAGGAAGGGTCTGTCGGTGTTGAGCGAGGCGGCAAGGGCGACGAGGCCGGAGTTGGCGGCGTACTGCACGAGCGCCATCAGGCAGATCGCCGAGATGAAGCTCCCGTGGAAGTTCCCGTCGAAGCTCACGTCCTGTCCGAAGCACCAGCGCAGCAGAGACACGTTAATGAAAGTCGCCAGCGCCAGCGCCGCCGAGTTGAAGGCGACCGTAAATTTACGTTTACAAAAACGCGAGGAGGCGATGAGGCCCTCCGCCGCCGTCAGCAGAATCGTCGCCTCGCCCCCGTAGAGCAGGAGTGTCAGGAAGATCAGCGTGTCGGAGACTGAAATCGCGGACTTGAAGCGTGAGAGGTTGATGACAATGCGCGACGTGATGCCGAGGGTGATGGCGGCGAGGACGGCGAAGCGCAGGTCGAGGGTGGAGACAGGGAGGCGGAGCGCCGCATAGACGACGACCAGCGTGCCCGCCACGATCACCAGCCATGTGAACGGGAGGAACAGCTTCGTCCTGATGGAGGGTTGTGCTTCCTGCGATTCAATCATCGGCTGTGTCCGGAGTGTTGCATCTGGATTGAACTATCTCGCTCGTGGGAAAGAGTTGTAGTCGCCGAGGTAGTCTCCGCGCTCGAATAAAGTCGCGCCCTGCTGCATGAAGAGCTGCGAGGCGTCGAAGACCGACCGGCGGTAGTGGAGCTGGTATTCGGCATTGGATGGGAGCGCGGCGACGGCGAGGGCGAACTCCTCCACGGCCTTCTCCCACTGCTGCGCTGCTTCAAACTCGAGACCGCGTTTGAAGTTCTTCTGACCTTCAGGACCGAACGCCGAGACGGTCGAGGCGAGGAGGCACAGGGTCAGAAACAGTGCGGCGATCCTGGCCGGCGTGTGATTCGACAGGAAGTTATTCATTCGCCTCTGTGGAAAGCTTGGCAAGTTGTGTCCTCTCCTGTTCAAATGCCTCAAAGCGCGACAGGCGAGCCGGAAGCCCGGCGGGCCGAAATGGTTTGCCCCACGAGGTTTCGCCGGGAATTTTTAAGCGGACGTGCGCATGGAAGTTTGTAGTGTTGTCGGCGAGAACGGTCCAATTCCCTACAAATCGGCTACGAAGAATCCGCCACGGAATGACTTGGGATAAGTTGGACAGAGTTAATTCTGCTCGTAAATAGAGCAGGTAACATAAATTAAACTGTGTTTATGGAAGTTTGTCAAGGTGATTTCCAGAAACCTGACGAGAACTAAGGCACCTACCGGCTGAAGGGCGCGGGCCGAGTATTTAAACAACCGTGCGAGAGCCACCTCGTGCGGTTTTGCTCAGACAGTCCCCGGTAAGACTTCGACGTTAGTCCACTTCGATAAAATCTGATGACTGACACACTCCCTGAAGAGGTCGAAGCTTATCGTGACCGCATGTGGCGGCGTGAGCCGGAGGCGCACGTCGAGGATGCGCTGGGGGCTGAGAGGCTGATCGAGAGTGTGGGCTTTTGTGCTGCGATGACGGACGCGCGACGGCCCGGCCCATCTCTTTATGTGGCGGTCTGCGGGCGGCGCGACGCGCACATGCCGCGCAACGTGCAGAAAGACCCCGAGAGCAGTCTGACGTGGAGGATCAAGGACGAGGTGATGCGGCGCGGGCGCATCTACTACGCGAAGCTCGCGCGAGGCAAGGCGACGTTCATCGCGCCGGGCCTCGTGCCGTCTTTCAACTCGCTGTGGGGCGTCACGCGGCGGGCGGAGCCAAAGGTTCTGTCGGAGGACGCTCGCACGATTCTGAAAATTCTGCGTCGCGAGTGGGAGATGGCGACCTGCGACCTTCGCGAAGGCGCGGGGATCAAGGAGCGCGCGCGCTTCACGAAGGCTCTCGATGAGCTGCAACGGACTTTTAAGGTCATTCCGCAGGAGGTTCTGTATGAGCCTTGGTTCACGTACATCTGGACGCTCGGCGAGGGACGGTTCGCGCGTGAGCTGTCGGTGAAGATCAAGCGCGCGGACGCGTTGCGCGAAGTGGCTCGCGCTTTCCTGAGAGGCGCAGGTGTGACGCTGCGAGGCGAATTGTCAAAGGTCACTGGGCTGTCGCGGCCCGACGCCGGGCTGGGCAATCGCGCTCTGGTCGCCGAAGGGTACGCGGTGCGCGTCGAGACGGGGGTTTACAGGTTGGCCGATCTGGACAAGCGGCTGAAGGCGGAACGGCTCAAATCGGATTGAGGAGACTCGCCGGAGTGTGCGGCGAGGGCGATTCGCGCCACCCGAAAGATAAGGGCTGAAGTGGCGAAGGCAAATCCTTCGGCGGTCGCCGCTTCGCGGGTGCGGAAGAAGCTCAGGAAGAGGACTCGCCCCCGCCGCTTGAGGCTTGTCCCGTCTGGGGCGGAAGCAGTTCTCTTAACTCCTGCTCGACCTGTTCGCGCGCCTCGCGTTCAAGTCGGGCGTTGGTGAGGCCGAGAGGCTCCTGCTCGCGCACCGACCCGAGCCGGAGCAGCGCGCGTTCGATCTCCGTCTCGCTGACGTCGCGATCGGCCATCGCCTCGATGGTTTGCAGCCGGGCCTCGACCGCGGCGTGGTGATCCGCCGCTTCCCGCGAGACCCGTTCGAGGCGCGCACGGTCTCTTTGCAGGTCTTGCTCAAGCTCTGCGCGGTTCGCGGCGGGCAGCCCGGAAGCGTTCGTGATGCGGCGCTCGACGGCGACCGACTCACGACTGGCTCTCGAAAGGACACGGGCGGCGGTGACGCGTGCGGCCAGCGTTTCGCGATACGCGTCGGCGAGGAGCGGGCTCCGTTGCTCCATCACTTTGAGCGCGCGCCTTTGTACTTTCGTCAGCTCGGACATGAAGAGCGAAAGCTCGCCCGCGGTCACGCCGTCGGACGCGAGCCTGTCGCGGAGTCCGCTCTCCCAGCTCCGGCGGTAGAGGAGAAGCGCGATCACGGCCAACAGTCCGACGAGCGAGCCGACGGCGAAAGAAGTCATAGCGAAGATGACATACTCGCCGGGCTGGGACGTCTCGGAGAAAGAGCGGAGCAGGAAATAGAGCGGCAGCGGGAGCGAGACGAGGAGGAACGCGAGCCATGGGGCGAAGCGCAAAAGCTTCGCCGTCAGGCGCTCTCCCGCAGTCATTCTGTTGCCAACAGTCAGCTCGGACATCTCTCAAGACTCTCGCACTCAGGCTCGCAGGATTGTAAAACGTCGAGCAGCAGTCAACTCCTTCGCTCACGAACGGCCACGGTCAAACCTCCGGTCGCCGCTTTCGATACTGTCGCGGCTGGGCGGCGCGTTCTGGTCTGCGCGGAAATTGTGCTGCGCTTCAGTTAGTGACAAGTTATAATACCAGAGCAGCAAACCGCGCGGTATTCAAACATGGAAAAGCTGATGACAACCTCGCGCCGAAAAATATTCGTTGTGCTGTTGGTCACCCTCATCTGCGGGCCGTGGACGGAACTTTCCGCGCAGCGCAGAACCGAGTCGAACGGGCGGGAGGCGAAGCGCGGCTCCGTGAGCACGGTGACGATTCCGGTGACCGTGCGTCTGCCGGAGAAGCCGCCGCAGACTGAGTTGCAATACGTTGCGGGACTCGCCGTCTTCGAAGACGGTGAGCCGCAGGAGATTCTGACGACGCGCGGCGCGGCGCGCTCGCCGCTGACTCTCGCCGTGCTGATTCAGGACGACCTCGTCTCCTCCGTCAGCAGCGAGATCAGGGACTTCGCCGCGTTCATCCGACGCCTCCCGCCCGGATCGCGCGTGATGGTAGGTTACCTGAGAGGCGGGTCGCTCCAGGTGAGGCAGAAGTTCACGACCGACCTCGAACGCGCGGCGAAGGCGCTGCGCATCCCGGCCTCCTCGACGGCGGTCGCGCCATACAATCCTTTCGCGCTGACGCGCGACGCCATCAAGCGCTTCGAGTCGCAGCCCGTCGGGCGACGCGCAGTGTTGCTCATCAGCGACGGCGTAGACATCTCGCGCGGGGTTGAAAGCTCTTCGCCCAGCCAGTCGCTCGACTTGCAGCGCACGATTAACGAGGCGCAGCGGCGGGGGGTCGCGGTCTATTCGATCTTCGCGCCGACCGTGTGGGGTGCCGGCAGTTCGCTCGTCGGCAACGGGCAGGGCTCACTCAACCGGCTCTCGAACGAGTCGGGCGGGCGCGCGTTCTTTCAGGGCTCGGGAGCGCCCGTCAGCGTGAGACCTTTTCTGGGCGAGATTGAGACGCTGCTTTCCAGACTCTTCGCCCTGACCTTCCTCTCGACGCACCCGGAAAAGGGCTTCCATCGCGTACGCGTCGTGGCCGAACTGCCCGAGGGCGAGATTATCTTCCCCCACGGTTACACGCGCTAGACGCATCCGTCCACACACACTTCAGTCTCATCCCGCAAAGAAAAAAGACGGGCGCGAACGCCCGCCTCATGACATCCAAAATTTTCATCGAACGTCCCGGCGACATGCAGCCGGAACGTCGAGTTCAAAGTCGAGCCCGAGTATTCCCCCACCGAAACCCGCGACTATTCCTCAGCTCCCCAACGTCCCGCCGGAGGTGCGATCAGGCTCACGAGTTCGCGCAACGCTTCGAGGTGATTATTGGTGAACTCGACGTCTGTTGCCCCGACCCGCGCCGACACTTTGCGCGAGCGCGTGATGGCCAACACGTCGGCGTACGAGAGACTGATTCTCGTCGCTTCGAGGGCCGTGCCGCCCTCGCCCGTCTGCGACTTGTAGCTGGCCTTCTGATTGATCGTGAGCTGCTGGCCGTCGCAGAAAAAGACGAGGTTGTGAGAGTCGCGATACCTCGTCACCGGCGATGAGGAGACGAAGACCAGTTCGACCGTGGGCGTGGTCGGGCGGCGCGGGTCGTTGTGGATGAAAGAGGCCGCGAAGTAGAGTCCTTCCGTGCCCTTGCCGAGTGCGCGGGGGTGTTCCAGCGTGGTGCGCATCCCTTTGATCGAACGGTCGAAACTGGTGACGATGCGCCCGCTATGCTTGAACGGAGAGGGCGGCGGCACGGGGCAGAATCTCTTCTGCGAAAGACCCTGTGAAGACAGGACGAAGAGGAGGAGGGTGGACAAAAAAAGTCGGGAACTGAGTTGCATGGGGGTTCCTCTCGGGCACAAAATTCCGGGTTTTAATAACGAGGCGGGCGGGGCGGAGAAGCCTTCCGCGGGCGGCAGACCTGCGGAGCGGATTTCGTTGAAAGTCGAAGCGCCGAATCATCCAGATTGTTGAAAGTCGATACGAAGAAGGGCAAGTCGAAAACGCCTGGCCGGCGCATCGGGGAGCGCGGCTGAACGACGGAATTCAGACTAACACCAAATGAAAATTATTTCCAGAGCCTTCTTTTTAGTCGCCACGTCCTCCGCCCCGGCGCGTGAGGTCATCCGGCATTGACCCTCAAAGACGGCCCCCTGCTCAATGACGAGGGTCGGCGTGTGTATGTCGCCACGGACTTGCGCACTGCGACCGAACTCGACGCGCTGCGTGGCCTTGATGTTTCCGTTGACTATGCCGTTGATGCGCGCCGTCGCCACGGCGATGTTCGCTTCGACGACGCCGCCCGCGCTGACAATCAAAGTGCCGTCCTCCGAGTAGACAGTGCCGCTGAAACGCCCGTCAATGCGGAGCATACCCTTGAAGTTCGCCTCGCCTATGAGGTCTGCATTTTTTCCGACGAAGCCTCCCACCACACCATCCTTGATGTCGCGTGCGAGCGCTTCGCTCTCGGACAGGGCGCGGGTGGGCGCGGGCTTCCCGTCCGGCGCGGCTGGCTGCGAGGCGGCGGGCTGTTGGAAGACGGGCCGCGAGTCCGGCGGTTTGATTTCGGGGGGTTGGTTGACGAGTGGCTGCCTGTTGTCGTCCCTCGCCGGTTCGGTTTTCGGGCCTCGACCCATTCTGAGCATAATATTCCTCCGTGCAGATGAAGATTCGCCCGCGCATCCTTGGGCGCGCAAGTGTCTGTCGAGATTATTGAGCGTTCAAGTTTTACGAAGGCAGGCGCGGTGGGAAGCTGCCAGCGGCATTATCTTCGACCGAATATTCGATCCGGGGCAAAGGCGCTCTCGATCGCAACGCCGACGACATCATAATCCAATGTCCCGCCGCGCGTGATTGCGTTCTGACGACAATTCGATTGCGGGGCCG
>JAIVJM010000069.1 GCA_020199995.1 Acidobacteriota bacterium
CCGCCGCGACTGTTCACGTCCTCGAAGTAGGCCGCGAGTACGTCGCGCATCGCCGCCCCCGTCTCGGCGAGCGCGCCTGTGGAAGGCAGAATCGTCCCGACTTTGACCGAGTCGTCAGAGAGCCCCGGGTCGCGGTCGGTCTCGATGCGCTTGAGGTAGGCGATGAGGTCGGACAGGTCGTCGGCGGACATCCGGTAGTGCGGCATCGCGGCGACCAGCTCGTTGCGGTCGGGGTCAACGCCGAGGGTCACGGCGCGCGCGAACGCGGCCTCGTCGAAGGGGCCGTGCTTGCGGCCCGTGGGGTGCGTGTGGCCGCCGGGCTTGCGGAGGTGCGCCCACGTCAGGCTCCCCGCCGTGATGCCGCCCTCGGTCTTGCCCTCGCCCTTGAGCCCGTGACAGCCCGCGCAGCTCAGCGTCGAGGCGGGCACCTCCAACTCGCCGAGGACCGCGACGATCTCGCGCCCCGACTCGCTCTCGCCGCGCTGGTAGATGGCCTTGCCGCGCCGCTCCTGCGGCGTCAGCGCGCCCGACTGTCCGGCGGCAGCCACCACCTGCGTGTCCGGCACGCGCGCCGCGGAAGCAACGTGGATAAGACAGGCCGCGGCGCAGAGCGTCACGGCGAAAGAGGCGATGAAGAGCTTGAGACTTTTGAGCACTGTTCGATACTTAGCCGTCACCGGCGAGACTAAAGTTTAAGAGCACCCCAAGAACTCGACACAGAGGCGCGCGAAGAATGAAGCTTCGGAAGTATACCGGGTTGCGGGAGCACACGGGTAACGTGGAGCGGGGGCTGAGCCTCCGCCGCGCAAAACCGCGTCTCTCAACCTCATCTCGTTGTGAAAGTGGCGTTACTTATCGTCTTCGCTCACACGCCGTTCATTCGCGCTTCCAGTTGAGGCGGTAGCGCGCCGTCAGCGAGAGCCCGAGACTGACGATGACCAGCCCCGTCACCAGCAGCGGCCACACGTAGGGCAAGGCGAGGACGACGGCCCAGAAGCCCGCGCCGAGCAGCAGCGCGACCGACTCCGAGCGCTTCTCCTCCGAGAGCAGAAGGCGCTGCAACCAGCGCCCCGTCGCCGCGTGAATTACGACGCGCCCGAAGAGATACGAGAGCAGCAACAGCAGCAGCGCCGTGAACCAGACGAGCAGCCCGAGGACGGGCGGCAGGTAGTGCAGAGAGGTCATCACGCCCGGCCCCACAACGACGCCGGCGAGCAGGCCGATGAGCGCCACGCGCGCGAACGTCAGTTGGAGGCGCGCCGCGCCGCGGCTCACCGCGCCCGGTGTGACCGCGGTCAGCGCGATGGAGACGACGAACCAGAAGAGCACGGCGACCAGCCGCAGTCCGACGTAGGAGAACGAGAACTCAGGCGTGAGCAGCGACGCCGGGTTGCGCGCCAGCTCGCGCAGCTCCTGCTCGTAGCCCGCGATCATGAGGGTCTTGCCCGCGGGGTTGCGGCCCGGCGCGTTGGTGCCGTGGTGATAAGTGCCGCCGAGCACGAAGACGTCGCCGCCGATGTATGAGCCATCGCGCTGGAAGACCGAGCCGCCGATGGCCGCCACGTCGCCCTCGACGCGCCCCTCGACGACGACGTCGCCGCCGAACGCGATGACGCCGTCCCTGACCAGCCCGCGCACACGAACCGAGCGACCGACGCCGAATACGTCGCTCGTCGTCTGCCCCTCGACCACCAACTCCTCGCCACTTTTCGGCGTCGCCCCGGACGCGGGCGCTCTCTCGGCCTGCGCGCTGGCGGCGATGTGGACGCAGAGGAAGAGGACGACGAGGGCCGCCGCCTTCGCCAGTACGTCGAGGGTGCGCGCCCGGCCTGCTACGACGCGCGCTCTGGGCAACATCGACTCGACGCGGGAGCGGGCCGGAGATGCAAAGGACGAAAGATTAAAGATGAAAGGCGAAGGGCAAAAGGCGAGAGGCATCAAGGACGCGCGGGGCCGACGCGCTTCGTCCGCCCTCTCGCTTGCGCCCTTCGCCTTTCGTCTTTCGTCTTTCGCCTTCCTCATCCCGCCTTCTTCGTCTTCCCTTCCTCATCCCGTGCTGTCGCGTATGTCCGCATAAAAGCAGACGGCCATCGCCCGGTTCTCTGGCGAGTGCTGGAGTGACCTGAGCTGGCCGACGTTTGACTGTCACCCGCCGGGCTTTTATTCGCTCGCGCCCGCGCGGTGGTAACGGCTGATGAGGCGCACGAGCAGCAGGAGCGCGCCGAACAGGACTAGCCACTGGAGGGCCGCCAGCGGCTCCGACCCGGCGACCAAACGACCGCCGACGGCGCGCATCACGACGCCCGTCCCCGTGCCCGCGTCCGCCGCCGCGTGACCGGCGAGACCGGCGACGCCCGAGGCGGCGCGCAGAGTGTTGGCGACGGGCACGAAGGCCGCCTCGAAGAGAGTCGCGCCGAGCAGGGCGCAGGCGGCGAGGACGAGCACGGCGCAGATTTTCAAAGCCTTCGCGCGCTCGCCGCGATCACGGACGCCGCTCATGTCGGTCTGCGCGCGCGCGCGCACGACGCGCGTGAAGTCTCTCGGGAGCGCGACCTTCTGTTCAAAAGTCTCGTCGAAGGCCGTGTCGAGCAGGCAGAGCAGTCGCCGCTGTTCGAGCAGAGAGTCTGTGCAGCCGGCGCACCCGCGCGCGTGCTGCTCGAAGAGCGCGGCTGCCGCCGGCTCCAGCTCGCCGTCGAGGTAGGCAGCAGCCGAGGCCGCCTGCCGGCACCCTCCGTGCTCGCCCATGCTGCTGCTGCTGCTGTCGCCGACAACGTCCGACATCCCGCGCTCCCTCTACATGCTTGTGATCCCGCGCTCGACGAGCTGCGCGCGCATCGCCTCGCGCGCGCGGAAGATGCGGTTCTTGACCGTGCCGAGCGGGAGACCCGTGACCTCCGCGATCTCGTCGTAGCTGAAGTCGTGTGCGTGCCGGAGCACGATGAGCTCGCGGTATGCGGGGGGCAGGTGGCGGATGACCTCCTCGATTTCGGCGCGGCGCTCTCCCCGCTCGCTCTCCTGCTCGGGCGTCGGGGCATTGCTCGCCAGAGGCTTCTGGAAGGTCTGCCCGCCCTCGCCCGCGACTTCGAGGTCTTCGGTGCGCGAGCTGTCAGAGCGGCGGAGGTGGTCAATGGCCGCGTTGTGCGCGATGCGGTAAATCCAGGTTGAGAACTTGAACTCGGGGCGGTAGCGTTCGAGCGAGTTGTAAATCCTGATGAAGACTTCCTGCGTCTGGTCGAGCGCCAGATCGTAGTCGCCGATCATGCGGTAGACGTAGGCCACAATCGGGCGCTGGTAGCGGCGCACCAACTCCTCGAAGCTCTCCTCGCGCCCCGCGAGAGCGCGCGTCACCAGCTCGCTGTCGGCCAGCGCGCCCAGCTTATTGGCGGAAACTGCGTGTGCAATCATGATGCAAAAGTTTTACGAGCGCCCCAAGGTCAAAGTTTCAGAGGGTGCCGGGCCACGGGTGACGAGTATCGGTTAATTGTCTTCACCGACACCCGACGCCTGTGACCCGGTCACCTTTTCTCCAGCGCGCGTTCAATCGCTTCGCGGAGCAGGTCCGTGGTTCTTCCCGGCGCGTAGCCTTTGAGGTGCGTGACGATCTGGCCGTCGCCCGCGATGACAAAGGTCTGCGGGATCATGTTGTGCCCGCGCATGAGAGCGCGGGCGGACTCGCGGTCTATCCAGCCGATTCGGTAGCCGAGCCTCGATTCGCGCACAAACTTCCTGACGCGCTCGCCGTCCGCCTGCGGGTTCTCCGCCGTCAGCCCCACGAACTCGACGCCGCGCGCAGCGTAGTCGCGCCGGACTTCCTCGATCTCCGGGATTTCGCGCCGGCAGGGGCCGCACCAGCTCGCCCAGAGGTTCAGCACCACGACCTTGCCGCTGAAGTCGGAGAGCTTGAAGCGACCCTCTTGCAGCAACTTGAACTCGCGGCTCATGACGCCCTCGGGCACGTACCCCGAGACGATCTCCGGCGGCGAGGTCGTGCCGGCGTAGACGCCCTCCTCCCCGTCGCGCGAGGCGGTCGCCGGTCGCTCGGACGCGGGCGGCGGCGTGGGCGGCGTGGGCGGGGGAGAGATTCTTCTTCCCGATTGGGCCGCCGCGTGTGCCCAGAGGGCGGCGACGAACAGGATGGGCAATGCCTTCCGCATCAGTAACCTTTCTGCGAGTTCGTCGGGCGTCTCGATTCGTGCTCTCGGCCAGAGGCGAGTTTAAGCCCCCCAGGCGAGCGCGGCCAGCCCGGCGGGCGCGGCGATCTGCCGGAAATCAATCTCGTCGGTCGGGAACGCGAGGCGCACGTCCGAGGCGTGCAGTGTGCGCGGGGGCGCGGCGAGCGTCTCTTCGACGATGGCGCTGGCCTGCGCCTCATCGAGCCCCGTGCCCGCGACGAGCAGTTGGCCGATGGTGTCGGTCGGCCATGGAGATGGCTCTTCGCCAGCCGCGGCGGGCGGCGCGGTGCGGTCGCGGTAGAAGAGGATGAAGCGGTAGAGTTCGTCGGCGCGGTCTTCGACGTCACAGATGATGCCGCGCACGTAGAGCGGCTGGCCCGCCCGCATGACGACCGCCGTGAAGCCTTCGGGGTGCGAGCTGACGAGCAGCGAATCCGTGCCCCTGTCGCCGTCGCGCTTGAGCCATGTGGCCTCGCCCATGTGGCGCGGCACCATCAGCCCGGTCTGCCAGCCGAGCGCGGCGAAGACCGCTTCGTACTCGGCGAGCACCGAGAGGTGGACGGCTGTGACGAGGTGGCGCGCGCGCCCCTGCGCGTCCGCCGGGAGCCGCTCGCGCGCCACCCTCAGCTCGTTGAGCGGTGCGCCGATGGTACGCTCGATCTTCCAGCGCATCATCTCTTCGCCCTCGGCGCGCGAGGCCGCGCCGCCCTCCATCGTCAGAATCAAGGTGCGCGTCGCCGCTTCGGGGAGCGCCACCGACCAGCGCCGCCGCTTCGCGAGCCCCGTGCCCGACGCGAGTTCGGCGAGCGTGTTCGCGAGTTCGGTCGTGTCGGCGATGTTGCCCTCGTCGAAGCTCGGGTGCAGGAGCCCCGCGGGCAGCGGCACGTAACCGGCGCGGCGCACCGCGAACACATCGCGGCGGCGCTCGAGCTGGACGACACTAACGCCCTCGCCCGAGAGCCCGATGGCCGCCGGGGGAAGGCGCGGGGCAATGAAGCGACTGAGAGGGTTCATAAGAGAGCTGTTGGCTGTTAGCGATTAGCTGTTAGCTTTTCGTGCCGATGGTGTTTGAGTCGTCAGTGCGCGCGGGCTGTCCCGAAGAGAGAGCTGAAAGCTGAGAGCTAAAAGCTAACAGCCTTGTCACCATTCGTTGTAGCGTGACGTCCCGTCGGAGGAGGCGTCGGTGGCGGCGCTGCGGACGCGGACGACGCCCTGCGAGCTGTCGGTCGCGCTGGGGTCGTCGCCGAATTCCAGCACCCAGTCTTTCTGGTCGGTGATCGGGTCGATGGGAATCTCCGGCAGGTAGCCGGCCCCCACGAGGTCTTCGAGCGACTGCGGGAGCTTGCCCTTGTCGGCGGCGTACTGGTCGAGCATCCGGTTCATCGTGTGCAGGTCTTGCCTGAGCGTCGCCTCCTTCGCGGCGAGCACCGTCTTGCTGTACATCCCGATGGCGACCATGGCGAGGATGACGAGAATCGAGATGACGATCATCAGTTCGAGCAGCGTGAAGCCTCTCGATTGCGGGTTGCGGAATGCGGAATGCGGACGGCGCGACGGAGAACCCCACAGCCGGGATTTCCAATCCGCAATCCCCAATCCGCAACCCGCAATCCGTTTACCAGTCACTGTACTTCTCCTCGTTCAGCGCCTTGGCCTCGGACTTCGAGCGCACGTCGAAAATATTTTCCGGCTGCGACTGGCAGCCCTCGTCCGGCGGGGCGTAGCTGGAGCGGAAGCACCACTCGCGCTCGCCCGTGATGGGGTCCATGGGAATCTCGCGCAGGTAGACCTTCTTCTTCGTCGCAAGCAGTGGGTTGTCGGTCGCCTGTCCCTGATCAGTCCTCACGCTACCGAACTGCTGCGCGGCGGAGGCGGCGCGAGGGACGACGTTCACGCCGTCCACGAGCGTCTGCAAGTCAGGCGGGTAGCGGTCTGGATTGTCCACGCCGAAAATCTTGCAGTCGGCGAGCACGACGCGGCTGCGCGGGTCGACGAAGAAAGTCTGGTTCGGGTTCGCGCCGCCCGTCGTCGGCGCGGGGGCGCACTGCATGCCGACAGTATCCTGTCTGAACTCGTCAATGGCCCCGCGCATCTCGCGCAGGACTTCGCGCAGTTGCTGCTCCTTCTGGCGGCGGATGGAAGTTTTGACTATCGGCACGACGCCGAGCGTGAGCACCGACATCACCGTGATGACGATGACCAGCTCGATGAGCGTCCACCCGCCCGAGGAAGAACGAGGGGCAGCAGGGAAGAGGGAACGGGGGTGAAAGGTTCTGTTTCGCACTTCCCTTTTTCCCTCTGCCCCGCTGCCCCGCTGTCCCTCTTCTTTCATCTGTCGCTGCACCTCTTCCGGGCCTTACTGTGTGACCTTGAAACCGCTCGCGTTGAAGCGCGCGCGGATGCTGCGCCCATCACTGGCGATGAGGTGGAGCTTGTCCGGGTCGACCGTGAGCGCGGTCTCGCCAGCCAAGAGCGCCTCGACCTCGATTATGAGCAGGAGCCCTTCGCCCGTCAGCGGCTGCGCGCCCGCCGCGGGCGTGACCGACAAGAGCAGCACGCCGCTCGGGTCAACCGACTGCGTGAGGACGGGGGCCTTCGACGCGTCCGCCGAGAGCATCCCCTGCGAGACGGAGCGCACGGCCAGAGCGCGCGGGTCAAACCTGAGCGTCGCCGTCGCCAGCCCCACGGGCGCGTCGGTCTTCAGGAAGACCATCACGCGCCGCCGCTCGCCCACCTTCATCTCCTGCCGCTCCGGCATGAGCAGCAACTCCGCGACGCTCTCAGTCGCGGCGGCGTTGACCGTCGGAGAGACATTCGGCGTCAGGGCAGCGGCGGCGTTGTTCGGCGTCGTGTTCACGGCGGGGACGGACTCAGGCTTGACCTGCTCGCTCATGACGGCGGGCCGCGCGGCTGTGCTCGCCGCGTTCGACGAGGCGGGCGTCGCCTGCTGGCCGTCCGGCATCTTGACGCCGGCGTTCGAGGCGAGGGGCGGGTTGGTTGTTGGGGTCGTCGCCGCAGCCGCCGTCGTCGTCGCCGCAGCCGCTGTCGTCGAAGGGCCGCTCAGACTGGCCGCCGTGTCGGCGAGCGCCTTTGGCGCGGGGACGAACGAAACATCTTCGCCGGGCGGCGGCGGCAATTGCACGGTCTGGGTCGTGGGCAGCTTGCGCGCGTCGATTAAAGCCTTCGCCAGCTGCTCTTCGCGCTCGGCGTTGATGATCATCGCTTCGAGCGATTCGGCCTTCGGCTGCTGCATCGAGCCGGTGTCGCGCATCTCTTCGTCGCTCGGCGTGATCTCGGGCGCGCGCAGCACGCGCGGCGTCATCGTGATGACCACATCGCTCGTCGTGTTGTCGCGGCGCGGCGCGGTGAAGAGGCGTCCGAGGATGGGGATGAGCCCGAGGAGCGGGAGCCCCGTCCGCCCGTTGGTCTGGCGATCCTGCGCGACGCTGGCGATCATCATCGTCTTACCGTTCGGGATACGCGCCACTCCGGAAATCTTGCGCTGCGTGAAGATGGGCGTCAGCGGGTTGGGGCCGGCAGCGAGGTCTTTGGTCTCGATGTTCATCGTCACCTGCACGTCCTGATTCGGGTAGACCTTCGGCTTGAAGTCGAGCACGAGGCCGGTGTCCTCATACTGGATGACGGGGAAGCCCCCCCCGCCGAAGATTCCCGAAGTACCGCCGCCGCCCGCAGGCCCGCCCGACTGGGGGGTCGCCGCGAGGCTGTTGAAGACGCTCGCCGTCTGGACGGGAACCTTCGAGCCGACGCGCGTCTCGCTCTTCTCGTCGTCGAAGGCGTGCACCTGCGTCGAGAAGATGAGACGCTGCCGAGCTGGTTGCCGATTTGCAGGAGGTCTGTACGCGAGACCTCGTAGATCGAGACCTCCATCACGACCTCGGCGCGATCCTTGTCGATGCCCTGAAGGAGCTTCTCGATGATGCGGATGTTCTCCGGCGTGTCGCGCACGGTGATCGAGTTGGTGTTGTTGTTGATGGCGAAGGTCGGCTGGCGTCCGGCGTTCGCCGGGAGCGCGGCCTGAAGGAGCTGTCGCGCGTCGTCCGGCTTGATGTTGTAGAGGTAGAAGGTGCGCAGCACCAACTGCTGATACTGCGGGCGCTTCGACTGGTCGGCGACGAGGATGGTGCGGCGGTCGAGCTTCTGGTAGAAGAGGCCGTATGCGGCGAAGATGTGGTCGAGCACGCGGGCCGCCGTGACATCCTTGAGCTTGAGGTTGATGGTGCGCTTCACCTGCGAGAAGTTCTGGTCGAAGATGACATTGAGGCCGAGTTCGTCGGCCAGCTTGCGGATGAAGGGCTCGAGCTCGCCGTTGTAGTTGACGTTCTGCAACTGCTCGACGCGCTCGGGCTGCTGCGCGGCCTCCTGCGCGGTGCGCGCCGCCGCGCCGACGCCGTTCGCGCCGCCCACGCCGCCCACGCCGCCTGCCGCGCGCTGGCGGTACGAAGTCGGGGACACCTCGGGCCCGCCCTTATCGCCCTCCTTCTCGCGCTGGAGCCGCATCATCCGGTTCATCTCCTGCGCCGCCAGCTCGTTCACGGAGTCGAAGCCGTAGGCCTGCCGGAAGGCATTGTAGGCCCCGACGTAGTCGCCCTGATCGGCGAGCGCCCGCCCTTTCTGCATGAGCACCTGCGAGGCGTTGAAGATGGCGCGGCGGTAGTGGAGCTGATACTCGGTGTCCGACGGCGCGGCGGCGACGGCGAGGGCGAACTCCTGCGCGGCCTTGTCCCACTGCTGAGCCTTCTCAAATTCGACGCCGCGCTTGTAGTTTTTCTCGCCCTTCTTCGCCAGCGCCACGAGCGGCGAGGCGACGAGGAAGACCACCAGCAGAAGCGCGACGAAAGAGCGCGCGCGGGCAAAAGATTTCATTTCTAACCTCACTTCCGGGTAATGGCCGCAAGCCTTGCGGGCCGGCGCGACAGCAGGGGCCGCTTCAGGCGAAAGAAGCCTTGATAAACAAACGGTATTCGGAACCGACCGTCGGGGAGGGGTCGTTAGTTAAATTTCGCGCGCCGGGTCAAATCTCTGCGGCGAGCGGCCCTCTGACCGGGCGACTTCCGCCGAAAGCGCCCACCGCGCCGTGGCGTCGCTGGCTGACGGACAGTTTACACGCCGGGACGGTCATAATAGTTCCTCAAAGTCGAACAAACAAGTGAGCAGTAAACGCTAAGCGGTAAGCAATGGGCGGAAAATGTTTTTAACTGCTCACTGTCTGCTGCTTACTGCTCACTCCATTCATCTTGACCTCTTCGACGAAGGTGACGCGATTGATCTCGTGGAGCGTCGAGACGCCCGTAAAAACCTTCTGGAGCGCGGCCTCGCGCAGCGAGGAAAGCCCCTCCTGCTCGGCTGAGCGGCGCACCTCGGAGCCGGGGCGGCGCGCGACAATCATCTCGCGGATGTTGTCCGAGAGGTTCAGCAGCTCGTGGATGGCCGTGCGCCCGCGGTAGCCCGTGTGGTTGCACGCGTCGCACCCGACGCTCATGTAGAAGGTGCGCTCGCTGTGCTCCGAAGGCTTGAGGCCCGACTCCAACAGCTCGTCCTCCGTGGGGTGGTAAGGGCGCCTGCAGACCTCGCAGAGCATGCGGATGAGGCGCTGCGCCAGCACGCAGTTGAGGCTCGAGACGAAGTTGTAGGGCTCGACCCCCATGTTGAGGAAGCGCCCGATGACATCAATGACGTTGTTGGCGTGGACGGTCGTAAAGACGAGGTGGCCGGTCAAGGCCGACTGGATGGCGATTTGCGCCGTCTCGTTGTCGCGGATTTCGCCGACCATGATCTTGTCCGGGTCGTGGCGCAGGATGGAGCGCAGGCCGCGCGCGAACGTGAGGCCCTTCTTCTCGTTGACGGGAATCTGCGTGATGCCGTGGAGCTGGTACTCGACGGGGTCTTCGATGGTGATGATCTTGTCTTCTTCGTTGCGAATCTCGTTCAAGGCGGCGTAGAGCGTGGTCGTCTTACCCGAGCCGGTCGGGCCTGTGACGAGCACCATCCCGTAGGGCTCGGCGATATAGCGGCGGAAGTTCTGCAAGTCGCGCGGAAGAAAGCCCACCACGTCGAGGCGCAGGTCGCGGAACTGGTCGTTGATCTGCTCCTTGTCGAGGATACGAATCACCGCGTCCTCGCCGTGGACGGTCGGCATGATCGAGACGCGGAAGTCCACGTTGCGTCCCTTGTAGCGGACGCGGAAGCGACCGTCCTGCGGGACGCGCCGCTCGGCGATGTCGAGCTCCGACATGACCTTGATGCGCGAGATGAGCGTCGAGTGGTAACGAATATCTATCGGGTCAACTTTGGCGTAGAGCGCGCCGTCAATGCGGTACTTGACCTGCACCTCGGTGTCGCGCGTCTCGATGTGGATGTCGGAGGAGCGCGACTCCATGGCGTTGAAGAGGATGGTATCAACGAGCTTGATGATCGGCGACATCTCGGAGTCGGTCGCCAGACGGTCGAGGTCTAAGACCTCCTCGCCGTGCTCGGTCTCCTTGACCAGAGAGATGCGGAAGCCGGAGGCCGCCTCCTGAAGGACGCGCTGCGTGGCGTCGCCCTTGCGTAGCACTACGTCAATCGCCCCGGAGGTCGCGACGTGCGGGATGATGCGTGCGTGCAGCGAGCTGGAAATCTCGTCGAGGCGTTCGAGGTCGGTCGGGTCGGCCATCGCGACGTGCAGGCGCTTGCCCTCGCGCCTGAGCGGCACGAACTGGTGACGCAGCATCAGATCAACCGGCATCTCGCCCAACAGCGCGTAGTCAATCGGCGAATCGCCGACCGGCGGCAAAAGATCAACGTAGGGCAGGCGGTAGCGGCGCGCCAGCTCCATCGCGGCGCGCACCTCCGGCGGCGTGTGCTCGTCGAGGCCGTCCGGGGCGAGGGCGAGCGAGCCCGTCGCGCCGTCGCGGCCCATCTGTTCGTGCGCGGGCATTTCGCTGACTTCTTTCTCCGTGCTGCTCATGAGTGTTTTCTGATGCCGGGGAGCGGGCGGGGGTGGCTTCGTTTAACGCCTGATACCGATGTTGGAGATTGAGCGAATGATCGGCAGATAGATGGCGAGCAGGATGGTGACGACGATCCCGCCCATCACCAGCAGAATCGCAGGTTCGATGACTGTCGTCAACTGTTCCAGCTTCACCTCTGACTCCCGGTCGTAAAATTCCGCGACCTCTTCGAGCATCTCGCGCAAACTGCCCGAACGCTCGCCGACGCCGATCATGTCGAGCGCGAGCGGCGGAATCCACCCCGCGCTCTCCAAACTCTCGGTGAACGAGCGCCCCTCCTGAATCATCGGCAGGGTGGCGGCGCTGCGCGCCCGCAGCTCCCTGTTCGTCAAGGACTCGGAGGCGATCTCCCACGACTCGACGAGCGTGATACCGCCCGCCAGAAGCGTCGCCAGAGAGCGCGTCACCTGCGCGATGGCGAGCTGCCGGGCGAGCTGGCCCGCGATGGGCAGGCGCAGCAGGAAGCGGTCGATGGCGAGACGGCCACCCGCGGTCTTCGACCAGAGGAAGAAGGCTATTCCGGCGCCGATCAAGGCGGGCGCGAGCCAGTAGAAGTTGGCCGAGACGAAGTTCGAGAGGCCGATCACGACCTGCGTCACCGCCGGCAGCTCGCTGCCGAAGCCCTCGAAGAGCGTGGACATCTTCGGCACGACGTAGACGGTGAGGAACAAGACCATCCCCATCGAGGCCGCGAGCAGGAAGATCGGGTAGGCCAGCGCGCCGCGAATTTTCCGGCGAATCTCGACGCCGCGCCGCATGTACGAGACGTAGCGACTGAGCACGTCGTCGAGCGCGCCCGAGCGCTCGCCCGCCAGAATCGAGGCCGTGTAGATGCGCGGGAAGATCGGCCCCTGCGCCGAGAAGGCCGCCGAGAGCGCCATCCCGCCGCGAATCTTATCTTCCACGTCGGCAAGCACGAAGCGCAGCCGCGAAGAGGCCGCGCGCCGGCGGAGCATTGCCACGGCCTGAAGGATGGGGATGCCGGCGCGGATGATGGCGGCGAGCTGCTGGTTGAAGAGGAGGAAGTCGCCCGGCTTGACGCGCGGCTGCGTGCCGCCCTTGCCGCCGCGCGTGAAAGAGGCGATGCCACCCGTCTTCGGCACGCCCACGGAAAAGACGCGGAAACCCTCAGCTTCGAGACGCGTGCGCGCCTCATTTGAGCCCACGGCCTCGACCGTGCGCGTCACCACCTCGCCCGCAGGCGTCCCCAAACGACAGATGAATTCGGCCATTCTTGTTCTACTTGATTTGACGAAGCTCGCCCGGTTCTGGAGGCGAGTCGGACACCGCGACTTTGGCGACGGATTATAACATGCGCCCCCGAGTCAATCGAACGTGCCGCGCCGCTTCCCCTACACGCCCGGCGGGGCGGAAAGTTGCGCGGAGATAAAGTTGAGATAAAGTCGAAACAGAGATGTTTCTTGCGCGGGCGCGGCGGTGTGACTTACAATGCGAGCTGAACGAAAAGAGGGAGTCTCCCCAGTCTTCCGTTCGAGCACCACAGCGAATCAAAGCGAAGGGGCGGCGGCTGGCGTCCGAGGAAGCCAGCCCGCTTCCAGCCCGTGCCGGCCTTCACCCGCGAGAAGGCCCGGCCCTCGTCCTTCCCTTTCCCGTTCGCCCCAGCGAAATTGTCAGGAGGGTTTTTATGAGATCACGGCGCTCCGTGGATGTCGGCAGAGTTGCCCTTGTCTCCTTCCTCTTCATCGCGTCAGCCGCGCACTTCGACGCGCGCACGGCCTCGGCCCGGCAGCCGGGGCAGGAGCCCGCGGGTCAGAAAACGGAACAGCCGAAAGCGGGGCCGCAGGGCGACAAAAAGGGCGCGCCCGCATCGAGCGACCCTGCGCGGGGCGGCCCCGCAGCCGCCGCCGCAGCGACCGAGAAAAAGACCGAAGCCCTTCCGACCGGCCCGCAGTTGTCGGTTGAAAACGACCGCCCCGTCATCACCCACACCGACATGGTCACGCTCACCGTGACGGTCACGGACACCTACGGGCGCTTCGTCACCGGGCTCGGCAAGAACGCCTTCACCGTCACTGACGACAAGGTGCAGCAGGACATCACCTTCTTCTCCGACGAGGACGCGCCCGTCAGCCTCGGCGTCATCTTCGACGTCTCGGGCTCGATGAGCGGCGATAAGATCAACAAGGCGCGCGAGGCGCTCAAGAAGTTCATTGACACGAGCCACACCGGCGACGAGTATTTCCTCATCGGCTTCAACAACCGCGCGCAGCTCCTCCTCGACCGCACGCGCGACAGCGACGCGCTGATGCAGAAGCTGACCTTCATCCAGACCAAGGGGCAGACGGCGCTCTACGACGCCTGCTACCTCGGCGTCGAGCGCGTGACGCGCGGCGCGCACCCGAAGCGGGCCGTCCTTCTCATCAGCGACGGGCAGGACAACAGCTCGCGCTACACCTTCACCGAGCTGCGGCGGATGCTCAAGGAGTCCGACGTCATCATCTATGCCGTCGGCATCGTGGACGGGGGCGACGAGAGCGCGCTCGGCTATGGCGGTCGCGCCATCCTCGAAGAGCTGGCCGGCGTCTCGGGCGGCAAAGCGTTCTTCCCCTCCTCGGGCGCGGAGATGAACGACACGTTCGAGCGCATCGCGCTCGAACTCCGCACGCAGTACAGCATCGGCTTTCGCCCCACGAACTTTGTCAACAACGGCAAGTGGCACAAGCTCAAGATCAAGGTGCAGCCGCCGCGCGGCTTCCCGCGTCTCTTCGTCCGCGGGCGCGAGGGCTACTACGCCACGACCAACCCGCGCTGAAGGGCCGCCAAGCCGTTAAACACCGGGCGTGCCGCGCCCGTAGCTTTCCGGCAACTTGCGGCCCCTGCGGAGCATCTTTAGATATGTTCGCGCACATTGGTTCTCGCGCGGCATCCACGCCTTTTAAAAGGCGTCCAAGCTCTTTGCCCCGGCCACGCGCAAGCCGCCCGCTCGGAAGACGGGAGGCCCGTCAATAAGGTCAGCGCCCCGCGCCCCTTCCCCGAACAACGGACGGGCCGACGCGGGGCGTTACTTTTTGAGACTGGAGGCCGGAGACTGGAGACTTGTGAAAGACCGCAATGCTTTTACCAGCCTCCAGCCTCTCACCTCCAGCTTCTTCTCTGTTGAGGATTTTTTAAGACATGAAAGATCGAGTTGGCCTCAGAAGAATCGTCAAGGGTCGGTCGCGCGCCTCGGTCGCGCTGTTCGTCTTCATCCTCGCACTGGCGCTCGCGCCGTTCCCCGTCTCGCACGCGCGGCGGCTGCAGCCGCAGCAGGCGGGGGGGCGGCCGCAACAACCGGCCCATCAAAGACGTGCGCGACTCTGACTTCCGCGTCTTCGAGAACGGCGTCCCGCAGAAGATCGAGTTCGTGACGAGAGAGGAAGTGCCGATCTCTTACGGCCTCGTCGTGGACAACTCGGGGTCGCTGCGCAACCAGATCGTTCAAGTTATCGAGGCGGGCAAGACCATCGTCGAGAGCAACAAGCCCGGCGACGAGACCTTCGTGCTGCGCTTCATCTCCTCGGACGAGATCAAGATCATGCAGGACTTCACGGCGGACAAGCAGTTGCTCGGCGACGCGCTCGACGACATGTTCGTCGAGGGCGGGCGCACCGCCATCATTGATGCCGTCTACCTCGCCTCCGAGCACACCGCCGAGTACAAGAAGGGCAATGCGCTCGACGACAAGCGGCGGCGCGCCATCATCCTCGTCACCGACGGCGAAGACCGCGCCAGCTTCTACAAGCGCGAACAGCTCTTCGAGAGCCTCAAAGAGAACGACGTGCAGATTTACGTCATCGGCTTCGTCAACGAGCTGGAGCGCGAGGCCGGCTTCATCAGCAAGTCGAAGCGGCAGAAGGCCGTTGACCTCCTCGACAACCTCGCCAGGGAGACGGGGGGCCGCACCTTCTACCCGACCTCGCTCGCGGAGCTGCCACGCATCGCCGAAGAGATCACGAAGGACATGCGCACGCAGTACGTCGTGAGCTACGTACCGACCACGAAGGCGCAGCCCGGCGAGTTCCGCCCCGTCCGCGTCGCCGTGGCCGACGCGCCCAACAAAGAGAAGCGCATCGCCGTCACGCGCGCCGGCTACACCTCTCGCGGCACTGCGGCTGCCCCCGCGCCGCCCGCGCCCGCTCAGGGCGCACGCCCGGCGTCGACGCCCGGTTCCTCGAGGAGACCCTAATAGATGCCCGTCGAAGCCGAAGTCTTAAACGACATCGAGTTCTTCAAGCTGCTCAACAAGGACGCGCGCAAGGTGCTGGCCGAGGTGGTTGACCTCGTCAAGCTCGACGAAGCGCAGATTCTCTTCCGCACCGGCGATCCCGGCGAGAGTCTTTTCCTCGTCCGCTCGGGCGAGGTCGAGCTGTTCATCAAAGACACCGCCGGGCAGAAGATCATCCTCACCGTCGCGCAGCCGGGCGACTTCTTCGGCGAGATCGCACTGCTCGACAGCGGGCCGCGCTCGGCGACCGCCATCGCCCTCACGCCGAGCGAGCTGGTCGAGCTCGACCGCGAAGACCTTTTGATCCTCTTCCAGAAGAAGCCCGACGCCGCGCTGCACATGCTCGCGGCGATGGGGCAGATGACGCGCAAGGCCGACGACCTGCTGCGCACGCGCGTCTCGCGCAACGTCAACGAGGAGGTCGAGGAGCGCCTCACCCCTCTGCAAAGGGTGGCCGACTGGATCGCGTGGTTCAGCGGCAGCATGTCCTTTCTCCTCCTCAACGCCGTGTGGTTCGGCCTCTGGATCGCCGTCAACACGCTGCCGCTCGGCATCGAGCATTTCGACCCCTTCCCCTTCGGCCTGCTCACGATGATCGTCTCGCTCGAAGCCATCTTCCTCTCCTGCTTCGTGCTCGTCAGCCAGAACCGGCAGGTAGAGAAAGACCGCGTGCGCTCCGACATCGAGTACGAAGTGAACGTCAAGGCCGAGTTGGAAGTGATGCACCTCCACGAAAAGACCGACCACATCCACGAAGAGATGCTGCGCAGATTCGCGCGGCTGGAAAAACTGCTCGCCGAGCGTTCAAAGTAAGGAAAGAAGAAGCGGGAGCGGCTGGAGACTGGTTGAAGGCGGCTTTGCTTTGATAAGCATCCGGCCTAAGTCTCCAGCCTCTATTTCTGCGGCATGAGCGTGATCTGCCACGCGATAAAGGCGATGAAGCAGAGCATGAGGGCGATGATGAAGATGACGACGGGTTCGAGGTAGAAAATGCCGGCGGCGTCCCGCTCGCCGTCGGAGAACTGCTGGGGCATCTTGACGCTGTTGCTGTCCACGCGGATCGTGTCGTCGTGGTTGTGATTGCCCTCGCTCTGTTCCGAGTGGGAGAACGCCTTCTGCTCTTCGAGCGGGGCGAGGCGGCCCGAAAGCTCCTCGACATGCTTTTTCCGCCCTTCCGAGCCGTGCGCGTGACGCGACTTTCTTCGCTTTATAGCCATTTCACCTTCCTCAGATAGAAGTAGAGCCCGAGCCCGACCATGACCATCGAGAGCAGCGCGAAGATATAGCCGAACTTCCACTTGAGCTCCGGCATGAAGTCGAAATTCATGCCGTAGATGCCCGCGATCAGCGTCACCGACATCAGGATGGTCGAGACCGATGTGAGCCGCTTCATAATCATGTTCATGCGGTTGCCGGAGACGGAGAGGTACGCGTCCATCGTCGAGCTGAGCATGTCGCGCAGAGTGTCTATCGTGTCGGCGACGCGAATGATGTGGTCGAAGACGTCCTGAAAGTAGACGTGCGTCGCGCGCGCGAAGATCGGCTGCTCGCGGCGGAGCATCGTGTTGAAAACGTCCCTGAGCGGCGTGATCGAGCGGCGCAGGTAGAGGAGCTGCTTCTTGATGCGGAAGATGTCCTGGATCGTGTCCGAACGGAAGTCGCCGAAGATGCGGTCTTCGAGGTCGTCCATCCGGTCGCTCAGGACATCTATCAACGGCATGTAGTCGTCAACTATCGCGTCTATCAAAAGGTATGCGAGGAGGCCCGCGCCGTGCTCCGAGCGATCCATCCACTCGCCCCACAGGCGCTTCGCCGTCTCGACGGCGCGGATGGGCTGGCTGTGGACGGTGACGAGGAAGTTCGGGCCGAGGAAGATGTTCAGCTCGCGCAGCTCGAGGTCGTCGTCGGGGCCGACGAGCTGGGCCTCGTAGAGCACGATGAAGTAGTAGCCGGGGAACTCTTCGATCTTGGGGCGCTGGTGCGCGTTGCGGCAGTCCTCGATTGAGAGCGGGTGAAAGTTGAACTCCTCGGCGAGTTCGAGGAAGTCTTCGCTCGTCGGGTCGCTCACGTCGGCCCACACGACGTTTTTGTCGCTCCCGCGGTAGTCGCTCAATTCCGCCGCCGGGAAATCCTTGACGAACTTCTTTGTCGAGCTGTCCAAACAGGTGGTGGTAATCATTTTCGTCCGCTTCCACGGTCTCCGGATAAAAGTGCTCTGACTTCGAGTATACTTAATTTCGTCCGATTCCGAGCGGCTAAATATTTCGGGGGCCGCGCTTGATTGCCCCCGCCGGGGTTCGCATGCGTTCGATTGCTCAATCGCTCAGGGAGTACGCGCGTGGCGTCGCGGGGGGCTTGCTGTTCAGCCTGCCGCTGCTCTACACGATGGAGGTGTGGTGGGCGGGCTTCTCGTCGCACCCGTGGCGTCTGGCCGCCTACGTCGTCGCCACCTTCGTGCTGCTGCTGGGCTACAACTTCTACGCCGGACTGAGGCAGGACACATGCTTCGAGGAGATCGTCATTGACTCGGTCGAGGAGATGGGGATCGGCCTCGCCGTCGCGGCCTGTGTCCTCTGGCTGCTCGGGCGCGTGACTTTCGAGATGCCCGCGAGCGAGGCGGTCGGCCAGATCGTCGTCGAGGCGATGACGGTCGCCATCGGCGTCTCGGTCGGCACGGCCCAACTCGGGGGCGACGAAGACGGCGAGGACGCCAAAGAC
>JAIVJM010000070.1:0-9474 GCA_020199995.1 Acidobacteriota bacterium
CTGGACATCCGCCGGCTCGGACGATGCTTGGCTGGCTCTGGACCGTAACGGCAACGGCGCGGTTGATGACGGCAGGGAACTGTTCGGTAACTACACGCCTCAACCGCTGTCAGATGAGCCGAACGGCTTCCTCGCGCTCGCCGAGTTCGACAAGCCCGCGCACGGCGGCAACGGCGACAGGTTGATAAATAGGCAGGATGCTATCTTCACGAGCCTGTGGCTGTGGCAGGATGCAAATCATAATGGCTTCTCCGAGGCAGGAAAGTTGCACACGTTACGTGACCTCGGCTTGAAGTCCATCGCTCTTGACTACAAGGAGTCGAAGCGGGTGGACGAGTACGGCAACCGCTTCCGCTACCGGGCGAAGGTGAGAGATACGCGGGACGCGCAACTCGGTCGCTGGGCGTGGGACGTGTTCCTCGTCGCCGGACAATGAAGAGAATCTAAAAACAACCACAACCGTCCGGCGGCCTGTAATGACTTCCGGGCGGTCGTCTGCATGGCGGTGAAGGCAGTCCCCGTATTGAGCAAAACCGAAAATGCTCAGTACGTATTTCGGCCCCTAAGTTATACATACACCTATGTACTAAGCAAAACTTTCTCCTATAAAATCTCCGGCACCTCCTCGACGCAAGCCTTCGTGAACGCGACGCGCCCAACGCTCGCCGTCATCTCGGTCGGGCTCGACTCGCCCTATGGCCACCCGCACGCCGAAGTCCTCGAACGCTGGCGCGCGTGCGGCGCGCAAGTCTTAACCACCGGCGAGCGCGGAACCATCACCCTCAGCACTGATGGCGAGGATTTGCGCGTCGAGATGTATGCGGGGGAAGAGCCGTAAATCGTGAATCGTAAATCGTGACAAGAAAGAACGTGGATTTTCTTGTCACGATTTTCTTGTCACGATTCACGATTTACGGCTCTTCACTTGTCACCCGTCAACGCTTTTGTCATATTGATGCCGAGATGTATTTCAGTTCGAGAAGGTGACGAGCCATGAGCAAACAGGAGGACGCCGAGGCGTCGCCGCTCTTCGACAGGCGGCCATGGGGATCATTCACGGTGCTCGACGAGGGGCGGGCCTTCAAGGTCAAGCGGATCGAAGTGCTGCCCGCAAAGCGCCTCAGCTACCAGCGGCACGCGCACCGCGCCGAGCACTGGATGGTCGTCGAAGGCGCGGCTCGAGTCACGCTCGACGGCAGGGAAATCATGCTCCGCGACGGCGATACCGTTGACATCCCCGTCGGCGCGGCCCACCGCGTCGAAAACCCCGGCGATGCCCTCCTCGTCTTCATCGAAATCCAGCGCGGCGACTACCTCGGCGAGGACGACATCGTGCGTCTCGAAGACGACTTCGGGCGGACAGCATAGAGGCTGGCGGCTGGAGACTGGCGGCTGGTAAGAAAGCGTGTTTTCTTCCCAGTCTCCAGCCTCCGGCCTCTGCTTTATCCCGCGAGCATGATGCGGAGGTCGCGCACGTTAGTCCCCGTCGGGCCGTTCACGACCGCATCTCCCAGATAGTCGAAGAGCGTGTAGGCGTCGCTCTCTTCCAGATGTTTCCGCGGGTCGAGGCCGCCGTCGCGCGCACGTCGGACGGTCGTGTGGTCGGCCAGCGCGCCCGCCGCCGGGCTGTTGCCGTCAACGCCGTCCGTGCCCGCGCAGAGCGTCAACAGATTGCGGGGCCAAGCTTCTCGGGTGTCGTCCGACGCCTGATCTTCAAACTCGAACGCGCATCTGAGCGCCGTCTCTGCGTTGCGCCCGCCGACGCCCGCGCCTCGCACGGGGCACGCGAATTCTCCGCCCGACACCATGCAGACACCGGCGCTCCCCGCACCGGCGCGTCGTCGAAGTTCGAGGAGCCTTGCGACGGACTCCGCCGCCCCTTCCTCGACCGGCTGTTCTTCGAGGTCGTGCGCCACCTCCGTCTGGAACCCGCGCACACGCGCCGCCTCAGCCGCCGCCTCGCGTGCGCTTTCGTTGTCGAGCAGGACGAAATGTTTTCGGAGCGCGCCGTCGGCCCTCGCCATCTCAAGCCGGCTCGACTCGCCCTCTTTGAGTGCGCGAACGATTGAAGACGGGAGGCGCGCGGCGAGACCATAGCGTTCGATGATGTCGGCGACTGACGGGTCTGCGTCCGCATCCGCACGCGTGAAGGTCGGCCCCGAAGCCACGTCCCGCTCACGACCAGCCCCCGTGTCCGAGACCAGCAGCGTGAACTGCGCCGCGCGCGGGGCGGCTGCGCTCAGACCGCCGCCCTTTACCGCCGAGAGCGCGCGTCGCACGGCGTTGACCTCCCCGATTCGCGCGCCGCAGGTGACGAGCACGCGGTTCGTCTCGCGCAGGTCTTCGAGCGTCAGGCGCTCGTCGCGCGGCCACTCCAGCATGGCCGAGCCGCCGCCGGAGACGAGAAAGATGACGAGCGTCGAGTCGTCGTCGGCTTCGCGCAGGAGGTCGAAGGCGGCGCGCGCCGCCTCCATGCTTGCGAGATTCGGCAGCGGGTGGCCGCCCGCGTAGATGCGCCAGCGTGCGGGCATCGAGATTTGAGACGGCGGCGCGGAGATGACGCCGCCTTCGAGCCTTTCGCCGAGCCGCTCTTCGAGCGCGAGCGCCATCGGCAGCGCCGCTTTGCCGACGGCGACCGAGTAGATCTTAGTCTGCCCGTCGTGCACGTCGAACTCCGCGTCGGCGATGCGCAGGCGCGAGCCGCGCAGACTCAGGGCGCGACGCACGGCGTCTCCGGCGTCCACCTTCGAGAGCGCCTCAAAGAAGATTTCGCGCGCCGCGCGGCGCAGTGACTGGAGGTCGTGCAAGGCTTCTCACTCCGCCGTGATGAGTGCGCGAATCTCTCGGAAGCGACGCTCGCTGATGCCGCGCACGATCAAGAGGTGCTCGACCCGCCTGAAGGGGCCGTGTCGCTCACGGTGCTCGACGATGCGCGCGGCCAGCGCCGGCCCGATGCCGGGCAGCTTCTCAAGCTCTTCGCGTGAGGAGCGGTTGATGGAGAAGGGCGGGGAAGACTGATTGAGGGCTTGAGCCATCGGAGCTTTAACGACTGCGAGCGCCGCGCGGCGGGGCAATTTGACGCACGCCGTCGTGGCGGCGGCAAGGAGGCAGGTCAGAAGGAACGTGGGGAGTTTAGTTCTCAAGATGCTTCGCCCCGCATGCAAAAAAAACTGCTTGCGAGGGTTCGTGAATTCGTGCCTCGCAAATGTGCAAAATGCTAGAAGTCTAAATTTGTCAGAAACTTGTAACGTCGAAAAGCGACTTATCCACAGACTTTTCCACAGAGCCTGTGGAAAACTTGTCGAGAGCTTCTCTTTAACATAGATTTGAAAATGGAGGAAAATTTAACACGAACGCGCGGCGCTAGATCGCGACAGTACCGCGAGCGGTAAAGGGCAGGTTGAGCTTGGGCGTCGAGCGCACCCGCGCGCTATCGTTCGCGGTACTGTTGTTGAAAGCGCGGCTCTCGTCAATCCGCGCTTCACAATGTCTAATACTCTTCGGCGTTTCCCGCCGCGAGGTCGTCCCAGTGGGAGACGGTCTCGAAGGCGCGGCTGAGGACGGGACGGGGGCGCGCGCCGTCGGCCTGTCCGATGAAGCCTTCGCGCTCCATCGTGTCGAGGATGGCGGCAGCGCGACCGTAGCCGATGCGCAAACGCCTCTGGAGCACTGAGGTCGAGGCGCGTTTCATCTCGATGCAGATGCGCAGCGCCTGATCGAACAGCTCGTCGCGCTCGCCGCCCGAGCCGTCGCCGCCCGAAGCCTCTTCCTCGGAGAGCGTGATGGTCTCGTCGTAGACGGGGTCGCCGCCCTGCGCCTTGATGTGCGCGACGATACGGCTGACTTCAGCTTCGTCGAGGTAAGCGCCGTGGACGCGCACGAGGCGCGAGGTTCCCGGCGGCAGAAAGAGCATGTCGCCGCGACCGAGGAGCTGCTCCGCGCCGTTGCCGTCTATGATCGTGCGCGAGTCCACTTTAGACGAGACGCGGAAGGCGATGCGCGAGGGGAAGTTCGCTTTAATCAATCCGGTGATGACATCCACGCTCGGGCGCTGCGTGGCGAGCACGAGGTGGATGCCGACGGCGCGCGCCATCTGCGCGAGTCGCGTGATGGCCTCCTCGACGTCCGAGCCGCAGGTCATCATGAGGTCGGCCAGCTCGTCAATGATGATGACGATGTAGGGGAGGAATTTGTGCGGCAGCCCGTCCTCGTCGAAGTCGAGGACGTTGTTGCGCCGCTCGACCTCGGTGTTGAAGCCGTCTATGTTGCGCACGCTCCAGCGCGCGAGGTCTTTGTAGCGCTGCTCCATCTGCGCGACGGCCCATTTCAAGGCGTTGGCGGCGCGTTTGGGCTCCGTAATAATCGGAGTCGCGAGGTGCGGGATGTCCGAATAGAGTCCCAGCTCCAGACGCTTCGGGTCGATCATAATGAACTTCACTTCGTCGGGCCGCGCCTTGTAGAGGATCGAGACGACGAGCGAGTTGAGGCAGACGGATTTGCCTGTACCCGTAGCGCCCGCGATGAGGAGGTGCGGCATGCGCGTGAGGTCGGCGACGTAGTTCATCCCGTCAATCGTCTTCCCGAGCGCGAGCGTGAGCTTCGACTCGGACTCGCGAAACTGCCGCGACTCGATGACTTCGCGCAGGAAGATCGTCTCGCGCTCGGGGTTCGGAACCTCGATGCCGACGTGCGCCTTGCCGGGGACGCGGTCAATGCGGATGGACTCGGCCTTAAGGGCGAGGCAGAGGTCGTCAACGAGGCCCGTGACGCGCGAGTATTTGACGCCGGGATCGGGTTTGAACTCATAGGTCGTCACCACGGGGCCGGGGCAGATGTGCTCGATGCGTCCCATGACGTTGAACTCTTTGCACTTCTCGGCGACGCGCGTGGCAAGCTGGAGCAGCTCCTCGTCAGCCTGCTCGCGGCGCGGCGGCGCGGCGTTGAGAAACTCGGAGCCGGGGACTTTGTAGTCGAGCATGGAGGCGACGGCTTCGGCCCCCAAGAGTTTGGCCGGGCGGCCCGACGCGCGCTGTCGCTTGCGCTCCTCCTCGATGGCTTCTTCCTCGCCGCCGCACCGTCTTTACCGTCTTTCAGCAGCTCGGCGTCGGGTGAAGTGATGGAAGGCTGCGCGACGATTGAGGCCAGCTCGGCCTCGGCCTGCGCGAGCTGCGCGCGAATCTGGCCCTCGGGCGTGAGCGTCTCGTCGGCGGTGGACGCGGCGGCGGCGCGCTTGATGGCGACCGAGGCGGAAACCCTCTCTTCCTTTGGCCCGCGCTGAACGAGTGTCGAAGGCTGCGCCGATTCGGCGACCGCTCCCGGCGCGGCATGCCCCGCCGGTTCCAGCTCGCGCGCGGCGCGCGCCTCCCGACGCATCTCAACGCGGGCGAGCGCCTGCGCCCGACGCGCCGAGCGCCACGCGTGGAACCTCTCGATCGTGCGGCGGAATGTGCCCGAAGGGTTCGAGAGCGCGGCGGCGATGCGTTCGGAGGCGCGCACGAAAGAGAAGTTGGTGGCGAGCAGCAGACCGACGGCGGCCAGCGCGAGGAGCATCACGCTCGTCCCCACTGTGTTCAGCATGCTCTTCAATGCTTCGGCGATGAGGACGCCGACGAACCCGCCCGCGTTGAAGCTGCCGTCGAGCAGCGGGGCGGTCAGATAGAGCGCGAAGAGAGAAGCGATGGCGAGCGTTACGGTGACGAGACCGGCGACGCGCGAGAGCGGCGCGTGAATCCGGCGGGTGCGAAAACGCCGCCAGGCGGCGGCGACGAGGAGGAGCGGCAGCAGCACGGCGGCGAGGCCAAAGAACTGGTAGAGCGCGGCGGCCACGTTGGCCCCGATGGCGCCGATCCAGTTGCGCGTCCCCCCTTCGCCCGCCGCGCTCCACGAAGCGTCGTTCGGGTTGTATGAGACGAGACACAGCGCGAGCAACGCGCTCAGGGC
Source organism: Acidobacteriota bacterium (assembly GCA_020199995.1). Taxonomy (GTDB): domain Bacteria; phylum Acidobacteriota; class Blastocatellia; order Pyrinomonadales; family Pyrinomonadaceae; genus JAIVJM01. The sequence continues at coordinate 5,941 of JAIVJM010000070.1, forward strand.
GAAGAGCGTGATGGCGATGATCTCGTTGCGCCGCGTGTTGCGCGGCGGCCCCGGGTCGCTCTTCGGCTTCATGCGTGCGTCGGTTTGTACTGTTGCCATTGTCTCTCCAAAACAAAGTCTGGAGTCTGGAGTCTGGAGTCTGGAGTCCGGAGCGGGAAAGAAAGACCTTCTCTTCTTTCCCGCTCCGGACTCCGGACTTCAGACTCCAGACTATTTTAAGTCTGGCGGCGCCAAAGCAGGAACGCCTTGATGAAGTCGTCGAGGTCGCCGCCGAGCACGGCGTCCACGTCGCCGCGCTCGACCTTCGTGCGCGCGTCTTTGACCATGCGATAGGGCGCGAGCACGTAGTTGCGGATCTGCGAGCCGAACGAGTTGTCGGCCTTGTTCGCTTCGAGGATGGCGGTCTCGGCCCGCCGCTTTTCGAGTTCCAGCTCGTAGAGCCGCGAGCGCAGCACCTGCATCGCCACCGCTCGGTTCTGGTGCTGCGAGCGCTGATTCTGGCAGGCGACGACAATTCCCGACGGGAGGTGCGTGATGCGCACCGCCGAGTCGGTCGTGTTGATGTGCTGGCCGCCCGCGCCCGTCGCGCGATAAGTGTCCACGCGCAAATCCTTGTCGTTGATCTCGACCTCGATGTTCTCGTCAATCTCGGGCGAGACGAAGAGCGAGGCGAAGGAGGTGTGCCGCCTCGACGCCTGATCAAAGGGCGAAATGCGCACCAGTCTGTGCACGCCCGCCTCCGCCGTGAGCAGCCCGTAGGCATACTCGCCCTCGACGCGGAAGGTGACGCGGTTGATGCCTGCCTCCTCGCCCGGTTGAAAGTCGAGCACCTCGGTCTTGAAACCGCGTCGCTCGGCCCACTTCAGATACATCTTGAGGAGCATCTCGGCCCAGTCCTGCGACTCCGTGCCGCCCGCGCCGGGGTGGATCGTGCAGATGGCGTGGCGCGCGTCGTGCTCGCCCGACAGAAGCATCTCCGTCTCGGCCTCCGACACTTCGCCTTCGACGCGTTCGACGAGCGCGCGCAGTTCCGCCAGACTCGCTTTGTCTTCTTCCGCGAATTCAAAGAGCACCGCGGCGTCAGCCACCGCCGACTCAAAAGCTTCCTGCCTTTTGACGACCCGCTCCAGACGGCTCCGGTGCTGGAGAATATTTTGCGCCGCCTCCTGATCCGACCAGAAGTCGGGCGCGGAGGCCTGCACTTCGAGCCGCCCCAGCTCTTCGCGTTTCGCCGCTACATCAAAGAAACCTCCCGAGCTGTTCGACGCGCGTTTGCAGCTCTTCGGCGCGCGCACGCAAATCCCTGTCTTCGTGATCGTTTGAAGATAAAGCTCTCGACATCGGTTCTCCAGTCTCAAAACGGCGCGTGAACGCCGAATGTTCTAGACGCTTTTTCCACCGCCGCGCCTGAGCGAGAGCGCGAAGGCCGCGAAGCTCAGGAGCGCACAGGCGGCGACGAAAGCGTCACCTGCCATGACGTAAAAAGTCTGTTGGCCGCCCGAGCGCGCGACCGTCCAGGTGCGCACCGCCGGTCTGAATTTCTCGGTCGCGTCGAGCACCTCTCCGCGCGGCGTGATGCGCGCGGTGATGCCGGTGTTGGTTACGCGCAGCAGCGGTCGCCCGGTCTCGACGGCGCGGAAGACCGCGTTCGAGAGGTGCTGCCGCACGACCGCCGTGTCGCCCTGATAAGCGTCGTTCGTGATTTCAACGAGCACGTCCGCGCCCTCTTCAGTGAAACGGCGCGTGATGTATGGGTACGCCGATTCGAGGCAGATGAAAACGCCCGCGCGTGGGGCCTCGTCGCCCGCACCTCCGAGCGGCATCAGAGTGAAGCGCGTGCCCGGCGTGAAGTCGCCGACGATGCCGCGCACGAGCCCTGCGCCGGGCATCCAGCGCGGCAGCGGCACGTACTCACCGAACGGCATCAGGCGAATCTTATCATACTGCACGGCGACGCGGGCCTCTTCATTTATCAGCACGGCGGCGTTATAACCGCCGTCGTCCAGCGCGGGCTCAAGTGAATTTAAAAGCAGTGAGGTTCGGTGCTCGCGGACGAAGCGCGCGACTCGCTCGCGCAAAAGCGAGTCGCGCGCGAAGGTGAAGTTCATCGGCGACTCGGGCCAGATGACGACGCGCGGCAGCGCCTCGAGCTTTTCACGAACCACAGCAGCGCCGGAGTCTTCGGTCGCCCCCGCACCGAGAGTCGTCCCATGAGCACGGCCTTCATCAACTGCGGCGAGCGCTTCTTCGCTCAGCGCGAAATGGCGTTCGGCGAGCACCGACAGCTCCGCCGCCGTGCGTTTGAAGTCCGGGATGATGTTCGGCTGCACGGCGACGACGACGACGGCTGGCTCGTCCGTCACCTGCGTTGTCATCGAGTATTGAGACGCGAAGACCAGCAGCCCGACGAACGCGCACACCGCGAGCGCCTGTGCCGTCGCGCGCGCGTCTCTCTTCGAGAGCGCGTAAGCGAGCGCGGCGTTGACCGACACGATGAGGAAGCCGACGGCGTAGACCCCGCCGAAGCGCGCGGTCTGAATCAACGCGGGCATTTCAGCCTGCGAGTAGCCGACCGCGTTCCACAGTTGACCGATGACGCCGAGGCGAGCCCATTCGAGCGCCGCCCACAGTGGTGGCGCGAAGAGCAGCGAGCGCGGCCCCATGCGTGCACACAGTCGCGCCAGGACGAGCGCACACGCCGCAGGGAAGAGCGCCGCCAACATCACAGGGAAGAGGAGCAGCAGGTAGGCGAGCGGCGCGGGGAGCCCGCCGTAGTGGATCATCGGATAGGTGAGCCAGTGGCACGAGCCGTAGAAGAAGAGTGTGCCTGTCAGCCAGCCGAGCAGAAAAGCCTGCGGCGCGCGGGGGCGGCGCGCGACTGAGAAGAATAGTGGGACGAGCCCCACCCAAGCGAGCGGCCACAGCCCGAAGTCCGGGAAGGCGAGGACGAGCAGCAGCGACGAGAGCGCGGCCCCGAGGGCTTCGAGTGAAGTGGGGGTAGCGTTCCTCACACGCGAAGAAAGGGTTTTTAAGGGTCTGCTGCCGCCGCGCGCCGGCGCGTCGAACGAAACTGCTTCCTGCACGCGCGCGAGTTTAACAGAGCAGCGGCGGGTGCGTCATGGATCGGGGCCTCTTTCGGGTGCGGAAAAGACGGCGTCGGATGTGCGAAAGCGTCTACCGATTTAACGTAAACCAACATAAACCGTCACCCGCCGGGTGACAAAATTTGGCGTGTTGACACTGCTGCGCGTCGCCCCTGTGTCAACGCGCGGCGACGACGGGCGACAGAAGAGCGACGCCTTGTCGCCCGCGGGCGACGGCGAGGGGACTCGGAAAAGGCCGCGAAAACGGCGGTAAATAATAAAGAGCCCCAAAAGCAGGAGAACCCGGCTCGAAAGCCAGGTTCCTGAAAGATGTGTTTAAAGTAGGGATGCTCGGCGGGCGGCTGGCGTAGCGGCAGGCCACGCTCAGAGAAGTGATGGCGGCGGGGTCACGATTTAACTTCCTTCGTGCTTGCCGACGATAGTTAAAGCA
>JAIVJM010000070.1:9572-37459 GCA_020199995.1 Acidobacteriota bacterium
AGGCGAGAGGCAGGAGCCCCGCGGCGAGGAGGATGATGAGAGGTAAGCTCAGGGCGCCCATCGAAGTTTAGTGATCTGGAGAAAAGGCGGGAAGGAGTTGGGACGAGAGCGCCGCCCCCGAAAACCTCCCCGCCTTCCGACGGCTATTTGATGCCGACCTGCACCTGACGTTGGAGCGCGATGGCCTCCTGATTGTTCGGGTCAATCTGCATGGCCGTCTGCGCGTAGGCCATCGCCTGCGTGCGGTCGCCGCGTTCGAGGAAAATGCGGCCCAGAAGGATGTGCGCGTCAATCAGCTTCCGGTCAATGTCCCAGAAGATCGAAGTCTTGAGCTGGTTGACGGCCACATCGAGTGCGCCGCGCCGCTGGTAGATGCGCCCGGTCATGAGATAGGCCTCGGCGTTCATCGGCTCGATGCGGACTACGTCGCGCAGCTCCATCAAAGCCTCGTCGTCGCGACCTGCCACGTACATCTCGCGGGCCTTGGCGAGCAAGTCCTGCGGGTTCGCGCCGGCGATGAGGGCGTTCTTCTTGTCCTCCTCATCGTTGACGGCGGCGATGAGGTCGGCGCGGTTGAAGTCTCCGCGCAGGCGCACGGGGACGAGCGAGATGGTCTGCCGCTCCTGCCACTCGACTTGCGCCTTGGCGTAGTTCTGGTAGTAGCGGCGCGCCTCGTCGTCGTTGGTCTTGGCTGCCTCGGTTTGGCCCGTCTTCTCCAGCGCCTTGGCGAAGAGGAAGAGACCTTCGGGGTCGCGCGGGTTGAGCTTGACGACGGTGCGCAACTGCTCGACGGCCTCGGCGAACTTGCCCGAGATCATCAGCGCGTAGGCGTAGTTGTAATGCACCATCATGTCTTCGGGCGCGGATTCGGCGGCGCGGCTCAGAACGTTCGTCGCCTGCTTGAGCAAGTTGTCGCGCTTGGCCGTGTCCTTCTCCGTGCGCGCGACCTGCGCGGCGATAGCCCCCGCGTTGTTGTAGATGCTCGTGAGCGGCGTGTCGGCGGTGAGCGGCAGGAGCGCGTCGAGCGCGGTCTGCGTTTCGCCGGCCTGCCAGTAGCTGAGAGCCGCGTAGAAGGCGGCCTCCGCGTAGTGCGGGTCGCGCTTCTGGAGCATCGAGAAATTCTCGGCGGCGCGCTTGTAGTCTTTCTGCGCGAAGTAGAGGTGGCCGAGCTCGAAGGCCGCCTGCTTGAAGACCGAGCCGGGGTTGGCGCGCTCGAAGTCACGCATCGCGTTCTGGAGGTAGGCCGACTTCTTCTCCGGGTCATCAGCCAGAGTTCCCTTGACGTAGCTCTCGAAGGCCTTGACGGGAACCTTCGTCGCCTGCTCGACGATGGCGTTCTGCGAGAAGGGGAGCTTGTCGTCCTGCTCGTAGAGAATCTGGTAGGCGAGCTTGCCCTGGACGGTCTGGAGGTTGACGAGCGCGTCGCCGAAGAAGAACTCGTGCGTCGCCCAGCGCCCGTCGGCCATCACCTTGCCCGAGAGCCGCCCCTCGTTGACGCGGATGACGCGCGCCGAGCCGCGCACCTGCGCCACCGCTTTGTCGTCTTGTGCCGGCGACACTTCGTAGGTTCCGAGCACGACGAGGCTCGCGCCCGCTTCGCGCGCGATTTTGATGGCGGTGGCGCGCGAAGGGACGATGGTCAGCACGCGCGGGTCGCAGGCACGGTTGGGGCAGTAGACCTGCTGGTAGGCCAACTCGCGCGCGTCGTTCGAGACGGAGCGCAGGCCGTGGCCGCCGAGCAGTTCGGCCAGAGAGTCGGCGAAGCTCTCTCCCACCCAGTTGAACTCCCTCTGTCCCGAAGTGTTCTCAAAAGGCAGCACGATCACGGTGTCGCTTGCGACCTGCGCGGCGGCGGCGGCGCGCGCTTGTGTGGGCGGAGGCAGCGCGGCGAGGGCGGCGAGGGCGGCGAGGGTCGCGGCGAATAATCTTCTGAGCATCGGCTTCCTTCCTTTGCGGCTCGAGAAAAAAGACGAAAGGCCGTCGGCACGGCTGGTAAAACTCGCGCGGCGTCGGCGGCCTCTCTGGTGAATCTTGACCCGAAGGGAGCGTCGAGAGACGCTCGCGCTTCCGGCGAAATATGGCGTCCCGTACGGGAGTCGAACCCGTGTCGCCGCCGTGAAAGGGCGGTATCCTAGGCCACTAGACGAACGGGACACATTTTGTACCGGAAAAGCGGTAACGGCTAAATTACCGTACCGTCCGGAGTGTGTCAACCGCACGGGCTTTGGACGCGCCACGCCGACTCTTTAGGATGTCGGAAGGGGCTGAAAGGTATGCTCGCGAAGCTCTTTAAGTCAATACAAGTGAAGAGAGAAGTGGGCTTCGTGGGATGGGCCGCGCGTCTCTTTTCCGCCCGCGGCCATCGCAATCGCTTTACCGCGCCTTCTGTTATTTATCTCCGCGCACGCGGAAGACGAGGAAGTAATCCATCCCGTCGCCCTTCACAAAGTCGTGCTCTTCGGCAAGCGTGTAGCCCGCGCGTTCGGCCTCCTTGATGACCACATCGCGCGCGATGCCGTGGTCGTCCCCCGTGCCGTTGCGGTCAATGATGCCGACGCGCGCGCCCGCGCGCAGCGAACGGCGCAGGCGCGAGAGCAGCCGGACGGGCTCGGCAATTTCGTGGTAGGTCTTGAGGATAAGGACGGCGTCGACGCTCTTTTCGGGCAACAGCGGGTCGTCCTCTTTGCCGAGCACGGCGCGGACGTTCGAGAGCTTTTCGCTGGCCGCGCGCTCCTCGATGTGCTTGAGGTATTCGCGGTTGATTTCGACGGCGTAGACCGTGCCGCCGCCGCCGGCGCGGCGCGCGGCGCGCACCGTGAACCAGCCGGAGCCCGCGCCGATATCGGCCACGCCCGAGCCCTCACGGATGCCGAGTACGTCCATCACGCGCTCGATTTGAAGTTTCTGCTCGCGCTCCGTTCCCTCAAAGATCGAGAGGTCGCCGTCGTAAGGCTCGCTCGTCGCGCGGTCTATGCCCTCGTTCACGGCTGGGCTCGCCGCCGTCTGCGGGGTGGCGGTCGCCGCGGGCGTGGGCGTCGCCGCTGGCGCGCGCCTCGACTGCTGCGTCGCAATCGCCGCGCAGCCCTGTAAACTCGGGACGAGCAGGAGAGTGAAGAGCAGGGCGCGCGCGGCGAAGGATGAAGACAAAAGATGTTTCATAAAAAATGCTCGGCAGCCGGAATGAGTTTAGGATGTCGGCGCACGCTTGCCAGTTGCCGCGGCGAGTGTCACCTCATCGGGGCTGTCGGACTGTGCGCCTGCGCGAGATGAAGGCTGAGAGCTGCGCGACGGACGAGCGCGTCGCCGCGAAGACCAACGAGAGGCCGAGAGAAAGACTGACGGACGGGCGGATTCGGGCTTGACGTGTTGTAGGATTCACGTGGATAAAGATTAGTCCCTGTGGGTCAATGAAATATTCGGGCCGACCGTGCGAGCATACAAGGCGCGCGGCAGGTTCCTCAAGCGGCAGATGATGCGACGAATTCCGCAAGACATTTCGGGCACGGCCTTCGACGTCATCGTCATTGGGGCGGGCATCAACGGCGCGTGCATCGCGCGCGACGCGGCGACGCGCGGGCTGAGGGTGCTGCTGCTGGACAAGGGAGACCTCTCGTGCGGGACGACGAGCTGGTCAACGCGTCTCATTCACGGGGGCTTGCGCTACCTCGAACACGGCGAGCTGGGGCTGGTGCGCGAATCGCTCCGCGAGCGCGAGACGCTGCTGCGCATCGCCCCTCATCTGGTCAGGCCGCTTCCGCTCCTGCTCCCGATTTACGAGGGAGCGCGGCGCGGCCCCCTCACCATCCGCGCGGGGATGCTCGCCTACGACCTGCTCTCGCCCGGCAAGACGCTCCCGCGCCACCGCATGCTCTCGCGCGCAGAGGCGCTTCAGCACACGCCCGTGCTCGAGGCGAAGGGTCTGCGCGGCGCGGCGCTCTTCCACGACGCGCAGGTCGAATACGCCGAGCGGCTCGTCTTCGAGAACGCGCTCTCGGCGCTGCGGCGCGGCGCAAGAATTCTGACCTACGCGCGCGTCGAAAGGCTCTTGAGCGAACGGGGGCGCGTCGCCGGTGTCGAGTTCACAGACCTGCTCGGCGGCGGCGGGAGACACACGGCGCACGCGCCGCTCGTCGTCAATGTCGCGGGGCCTTGGGTGGACGAAGTTCTGGCGGGCGCAGGCGACGCAGGCGGCGTCGAAAAATTGATCGGGGGGACAAAGGGCAGCCACATCGTCGTGGCGTCTTTCCCCGGCGCGCCCGAAACGGCGCTCTACATTGAGGCGCAAGCCGACGCGCGGCCCTTCTTCATCATCCCGTGGGACGAAAAACTGCTCGTCGGGACGACGGACGAAATGTTCACTGGCGACCTCGAACGCGTCGAAGCCGGCACGGCAGAAATTGAATACCTCATCGGCGAGACGAACCGCGCGATCCCCTCGGCGCGGCTCACGCGTGCGAGCGTGCTCTACGCCTACGCGGGAGTCCGCCCTCTCCCCTTCATCCGCGCGCGAGAGGAAGGCGGCATCACGCGCCGCCACTTCATCCGCGAGTCGCGTTTCGGCGGACTTTTCTCGATTGTCGGCGGCAAGCTGACGACGAGCCGGAGCCTTTCCGAGCAGGCCGTTGAGATGCTCTTCGAGCGACTCGAAAGACGCGTGCCCGCCTGCACGACCGCGCGTGAGTTGCTCCCCGGCGCAGCCACCGCCGCCGGCGAAGGCTTCCACGCCTACGCCGAATCCTTCCCGTCGTGGAGCGGGCTCCCCGCAAAGAGTTCGTCGCGGCTGTTGAAGATTTACGGCACGCGCGCCGAGGAGGTTTGCCGGCTGGCTGCGGAGCACGCCGAGCTTCGAGAGCCCATCAGTGAAGAGACGGGCAGCATCGGCGCGGAGGTCGTCTTCGCCTTCCGGCACGAGCTGGCCGAGACGCTCGGTGACTGTCTCCTCCGGCGCACGCTGGTCGGGCTCGACAGTTCCGCCGGGACGGACGCGGTCGAGAGCGCCGCGCGACTGTCGCGGAAGTTTTTAGGCTGGGACAAGCGCCGCGCCGCGTGCGAGGTGGAGGATTATTTGCGATACGTCGAGCGTTTTCACGTAAAGAAAACAGAAGCCCGACTGTGAGGGCGCGGGAAGAAATGCGGAATGCGGAATGCGGAATGCGGAATGAAAACAAGTAGCCTTATATTCCGCATTCCGCATTTTCCACACGCCCTCTCTCACGCGGCCGGGCTTGCGGCCTTATGCCAGCACGCTCTGCGACCGCGCCGCGCGACGCAGCCCGTCAGAGAAGGACTTTTGCCCCGCCCTTGCGGTGCGCGGCAGGCGCACATTCTCGAAGTAGTCGAGGGCGGCGACGCGGAGGCCGGTGTCGCGCCCGAGCCGCTCGCTGATGAACCACTTGTGTTCGAGCACGCGCGGCCACTCCGAGCGCGCCTCCTGCGGGGTCAGCCTGATGCCCGCCAGCTCGCTGATGAGTCGCTGTTCTTCGTTCCGCTGACCAGCCAGTGTTCGTTCGATGACGTAATCGAGTTTGAAAGGTATCATCCGTAAAACCTCCTTCTGTTTCGGCGGCGCGCGCCGCGCATGTGTCGTCCCGAGTTTTTTGTTCCGCAGTTGTGATGGGAATGATAGGCACGCCTTTGCCCCGCGGTCTAACTCATTGTTTTAATCCATCCGATTAACTATATTCATCGCCAACTTCCCGTGAGAGAGACAAACGATGGAGCTGTCGCAGTTACGAACATTCCGCGAGGTGGCCGAGGCGCTCAGTTTTACGCGCGCGTCACAGAAACTTAACCTCACGCAGTCTGCCGTGAGCCACCAGATCAAGGCGCTGGAGCGCGAGCTGGGCGAGCCGCTCTTCATCCGCGCCAAGCGCGGCATCGTGCTTTCCGAGGCGGGCCGGCTCGCGCTCGAATACGCGGGCCGCATTCTCGAAGAGGCCGACGCGCTGCGCGAGCTCATCTCGGGGCGCGAGCACGAGCCCCGAGGGCGCGTCCGCGCGGCGGCGGCGACGCAGGCTTTTGTCCACCTCTTCGCCGGGCTCTTCGAGTCTTTCATGCGCGAGCACGAGCAGATCGAGCTCTCATTCCGCACGACCGTGAGCACCGAGCAGACCGTCGCGGACATCCTCGGCGGGGCGGCTGAGGTCGGTTTCGCGTCGCTGCCCGTCTACTCGCCCGCCTTGCAGGTGACTGAGCTGTTCGATGACGAGCTGGTCTTAGTCGTCGGCGCGCGGCACCGGCTGGCCGGCGGGCGCGAGGCCGCGGTCGAAGAGATTAAACGCGAGCGCTTTATCCTCTTCGAGCACGGCGCGTCCATCCGCCGCGCCACCGATGCCTTCTTCAGCCGCGTCGAGCTGCGGCCCGACCTTGCGCTCGAATCCAACGACACGTACTTTATCAAGCTCATGGTCAAGCACGGATTGGGCATCTCGCTGTTGCCCTCATGGGCAGTGCGCGAAGAGACCGAAGCGGGCAAGCTCGCGCCGCTGCGCATCGCCGGACACCAGTTGACGCGCACGGTCGCGATGGTTGCGCTCGGGCGCTTTCAGCCCTCGCCGACGCGCGCCTTCATCGCCTATGTCCTGAGCCACAAAGACGAGCTGCAAGAGATGGCGCGTCCGATCTGAAGAAACGTCGTTCCACGAATTTTTAATTGAGGGTTTAAGCTCCAGCCGGTAACCTCTGCACATGACCGACCACGCCGAACCGAAAACAGTCCCGGCGACAATGCGCGCGCTCGAACTCCGCTCATACGACGGCGCGGATTCGCTCGCGCTCGTCGAGAGGCCCGTGCCGCGGCCCGGCGCGGGGGAGGTGCTGGTGCGCGTCGCGGCCACGCCCATCAATCCTTCCGACCTGATGTTCGTGCGCGGGCTCTACGGGCAGAAGAAACGACTCCCGGTCGTGCCGGGCTTTGAAGCGAGCGGCGAGGTCATCGCGTCGGGCTCCGGGGTGATGGCGCGCTACCTCTCCGGCAAGCGCGTCGCGTGCGCCGCGCCGTTCGACGGCGACGGCACGTGGGCCGAGTTCATGGTCACACCCGCCGCGCTCTGCATCCCGCTCGGGCGTCGGACTGAGCTTGAGGGTGCGGCTTCGATGATCGTCAACCCCTTCACGGCGTGGGCGCTGCTTGAGCGCGCCCGGCACTTGCGCGCAAAGGCGGTGGTGCAGACGGCGGCGGCCAGCGCGCTCGGGCGCATGATCGTCCGCCTCGCCGCCGCGCGCCGGGTGGCGGTCGTCAACGTCGTGCGGCGACGCGAGCAGGTCGAGCTTCTCAAGCGCGAGGGAGCCGAGCACGTGCTCGACAGCACCGCGGCGGACTTCGATGAGCATCTACTCGAGCTGTCTGCGCGCCTCGGCGCGACGGCGGCTTTCGACGCGGTGGCGGGTGAGTTGACCGGGCGCATCCTGCGCGCGATGCCCGCGGGCTCTCGGGCCGTCGTCTACGGCGCGCTCTCGCAGGAGGGTTGCCTCCTCGACCCGCGCTCGCTGATTTTTGAAGGCAAGGCGGTCGAGGGCTTCTGGCTCTCTGAGTGGCTGCGCGCGAAGAACGTCCTCGGCAAATTTCTGGTGGCACGCAGAGTTGAGGTACTTCTGCGGAGCGAACTCAAGACGGAGGTGCGCGCGCGCCTCCCGCTCGAAGCGGCGGCGGAAGGACTCAGGAGCTACGAGCGGGAGATGACCGGCGGCAAGGTTCTCCTCGTGCCGGGGCTGCTGCGCCCGACGCCTTGAGGCGCGCGTCTTCAACGCGAGGCCGCGGGCGCGAGGGCGACGAACAAAGAAACAGGGGAATAAACGGCGTGAGCGAAGAAGAGACCCGGGTGAAATTCGGCAAGCGCGTGCAGCGTTGCTACGGCTGCTTCGTGGCTTTCCACATGAAAGACATGTATCTCGGCGAGGACGCGAGCTACTTCTGCGAGAACTGCAAGGACGAGACGATGTTCTCATTCGAGGAGTTCTCGCGCGTGCTCGACATCTCGAACCTGCCGAGGGCGTTTAGTTGTCGGCGGGCGCAGCGGTTAGTTGCCTCACCAGAGCGCGCAACTGTTCCGCGCTCCTCAACCCCTGTGCCCGCTTGCCGTTGATAAAGATGGTCGGGGTCGCGGCGATGTTGTGGGTCGCGGCGAACTGAGCGTCGCGGCTGACCAACGCCGAAGCACCGCTGTCGGCAACGCAGCGCCGGAACCTATCCGCATCGAGCGCGGAGACTGTCTGCGCGAGGTCGGAGAGTTTGGCGCGCACGTTCGCGGCGGTGAAGCCGCGCTGGTTCTCGAAGATCAGGTCGTGGAGTCCCCAGAAGGCTTCGTCGCTCTGGAATTGAGCGCACGCCGCAGCTTCGGCGGCGTGACGCGCCCACGGGTGGATCGCCGTCAGGGGCAGGTGGCGGAAGATGATTCGCACCTTGTTGCCTTCGGACGCGGCGACCTGATTCAACAGACCTGCCGAGTCTTTGCAGAACGGGCATTGAAAGTCGGAGAAGACGACAATCGTCACGGGCGCGTTTGCCGGCCCGCGGGCCGCGAACCTTCCTTCGGTCAGCCCGGCCACGAGTTGTTTCGCCTTCTTCGCTTCCTCCTCTTCCGGGTCGAGCTGAGAGTCGGCGAGGTCGCGCATGAGGAACCTGCGGTCGGGCGAGAGGAATAGTTCCATCTCGGTCCCCTGCGTCCCGCCCGTGGCGGCGAAACGCAGCCTGCGGTAGCAAGTGCCTTCCACGTCTAAGACTTCCGCCACCCTGAGCGTGACCGTCGCGGGCAGCTTCAGCTTTTTGTGCACGTACCGGGAAAGCGCTTGCTTCGTCTGCTCTGTGACGGGCAGACATTTCTCCTGCGCAAACGCCGCGCCGCCGCCGCCGAAGAGCATCAAGAGCAACAGAAACGCGAGTGCGCAGAGATTGACCTCAAACCGTCGCATAAAACATCCATCCTTTTGCTGTAATGATTGATAGCCGGAGAGGTGAGGGCAGTTTGGGCCGCCCTCACCTCTTCACTCTGTGATTGCGCTCGACTGACTTCGACGAGCGCGCTACCTCGCGTCAGGACACCGGGCCGATGTCCATGCAGCAGTTCCCCGTGTGGTAATCGTAGCCTTCGCTGTGCGGCCCGATGTAGCTCCATGTGTGTTCTTCGCCGACGCCGGGGATACCGCAGTCGGCGGCAAGCACCAACGCCCACGCGCACGGGCCAAGCGAGAGTAACCAGCACGGGCCGCCGAGCGAGCGGCAGCAAGAGTCATGGGCTTTGGAGCCGAGGGTCACCTTGCCGCTCGCCGTGTGCACGGCGAGGCCGGAGTATGAGACTACCTGTTTCTCCCAGCTACAACAAAAGGTGCTGCAATCCGGCATCCAGCTATCCGGGTCGGGCCCCTGGCAGTAGGTGTAGTTTGCCATGACGACGGGCTCGCCCACCCACGTGTGAGACCAGCCGCCGCAACCCCCTCCGCAGCGCCCGTAGCAGTCGCCCACCTGCGAGCCGTCGTCCCGGCGCGGCATGGACGCGAGGGGCTTGACGCCTCTCAAGGGCTTGGCGCTGAAATTCATGGCCGACGTGGCGCCGGTCTTGATGAAGGTGGGGCTCCAGCTTTTTCTTTGCGCAGCCTTCGCGTGGTTGAGGTCGTAGTGCTCATCCGCGCCGCGCACCTCGGGCGGCGCGAAGTTATGCGACAAGACTAAGCGCGGCGATAGGCTCTTGACGACATAGCCGCCCTGCTCGCTGAGCTGGTAGTCGTGGTTGTCGGCAAAAGTGCACTGCCACAGCTCGCAGTCGGCGGCGTCCGCAAACAGCGGCTCGACCTTCCGTGAAGGTTTCAAGTCCTTCGTCGCTTCGCGCCGTTTCGCCCCGAACTGTTTCGCCGCGGTGAGGTCGCCGCCGCCATACTCTTCAATCGCGGGCGACGGGTAGAATTTCTGCATCGTCTGGTACGGCACTTCGAGCCCGCGCCGCTCGGTCTCAAGGTCGTGGCCCGGAACGTATTCGACCAGATAAATCGCGAGCATCCGAACAAGCGCGGCCTGCGGTGAAGTGGCGAGCTGCCGCATCTCGTCCACGACAGGCCCCTGCAACTCCTGATACTCGACGCCGCCGAAGCGGATTGAAGGGACTGGCTCGAACGACTGCGCGCCAGTCAGATTTTTCCTATCGCCGCCTTCGTTTTGGCCGCTGCCGCCGCGCGCGACCGTTGAAGCTCTTCGTACTGCGACCTCGTCATGATTTTAGAGGATTTCGCTTTACCCTCTTTGGGGGCCGCGGCCTTCGTGCCGAAGGACCACGCCGTGCCGCTCACAGTAATCGCGAGCGCCAATAAAAGAACCGTCAATCTGCGAGTCGTTCTTGGCATGTGAGTCTCCTCAGCGTTCTCCCGCCGCCGCGCTCGTGACTCTGTTGGCGGGTGGGTGAAGTCCGGGACACCTCGCGACCGTCAAGGGAAGCTACGCGGAGGCTGAGAACGTGAAAATAGTTCGGGTCAGAGTTAGTGGCGGAGGGTTGAGGCCCACGCCGTAAACCGGGGGCAGAGAGTAAGCCGCGACAGGCGAGGGCCGGGAAAGCAGAGGCCTCCTGTCGAGGTCAATCGAAGCTGACGAAGATGTTCTTGAGCTTTCTAACGGAGGCGAACCGCGAGACCGGATGAGGGTTCGAGGCCGTCAAAGCTGACTGGACGCCGGAGAGCCTACTTTACGAACTTGAAATGTGTCAAGTTTTGTCGAGGGTGTACTGCGCGCCGCGCTTCGCCTGAGGGCGCGTCTCAAAACTGGAGGGGGCGGGAAAAGTTTGCGGCCCGCCTCTGACGTAACCAGACGGGTAGGCGTAAATCCTTTGCGCCTCGAAAAATATTCCCCCGACCCTCTCCAACCGTCGGGCGGCCCGCAGGCATCCCACGCGTACAACTTGAGGAGGGAAACACGATGGTACGCAAGTGTGCCCCCGCCGTGGTCTGCCTTGCCGTCCTGCTATTCGCCATCCAGCTCGCCACGGCCACCCAGACGCTCCACGTCAACGAAGCGAAAATAAAAGTCCTGCTCGACGACAAACAGTCGCGCGTCTCGCTCGAACTCGACAACGCGACGGGCAGGAGTTTCGACGCCGCCTTTCAGATCGAGCTGCTCGACCCGAAGGACGCCGTGCGCGCCACCGCGACGATCAGAGAGCGCATCGGGCCCGGGCGGAGCACCGTCGTCGTCCCCGCGCTTCTGCCTTACTCGGCGCTGCGCGAGTCGGAGCGCCGCGAGTTTCCGTGGTATCGCCTCCGCTACCGCATCACGCCGGACGCCGCAGCCGGAGCCCCGAGCCCCGCCGAGGGTGTCGTCTCAATCTCGGAAGTGACGCCCGCCCTCTTCGAGATGCGCGTCGTCTCTTCGAGATACGTCCGCCCCGGCGCGCTGTACAGAGCGCGCGTCCGCGCCGCCAACCCCGTCACGCAGCGCGGCGTGAGGGACGTGGCCGTCGAGGCCGAGATGAAGTTTGATGACGCCACGGAGTCCGTCGCTTTGAAGGCGCGCGGCGTGACGGACGCGGACGGCTACGTCAAGCTCGATTTCGCCCTCCCGCGCAAAATCGGGGACGACGGCGACGGCGAGCTAAAGGTCACGGGGCGGCGCGGCGGCATCGAGCAGAAGGCCGAGTCGGAAGTCAGCTCGAACCTCAAGCCACGCGCCCTCCTGACCACGGACAAATCGCTCTACCAGCCCGGACAGGTGCTGCACGCGCGCGCTCTCGTCTTCGACGGCTCAGAGCGTGCGCTGCCCGACGCTGAGGTCATCCTCAAGATCGAGGACGAAGAGGGGACTGGCGTTTTCATCTCCACGCTCAAGACCTCGCGCTTCGGCGTGGCGAGCGCCGACTGGCAGATTCCCGCCAACGCGCGCCTCGGTCGCTACGTCGTGGGCCTCAAATCGGAGGACGACGATTGGTACACGCAGGGGCAGCCGTCGCAGACCGTCAAGGTCAGCCGCTACGACCTGCCGAACTTCGCCGTGACGACGAAGGCCGACCGCGCCTTCTATCTCGGCGGGCAGAACGCCGCGGTCGAGGTGCGCGCCGACTACCTCTTCGGCCAGCCCGTCAAGCGCGGGCATGTGCGAGTCGTGCGGCAGACCGAGCGGAGCTGGAACTACAGGGAGCAGAAGTACGAGACAGAGGAGCGCGCGCCCGTCGAGGGCGAGTTGGACGCCGGGGGGCGCTTCGTCGCGCAGCTCGACCTCGCGGGCGAGCACAAGGAGCTGGCCGAGTCCGGCTGGAAGCGCTTTGACGACCTCGAATACGCCGCCTACGTCACCGACCCGACGACCAACCGCACCGAGCAGCGCCGCTTCTCGCTCAGGCTTACGCGCGAGCCCATCCACGTCTACGTCAACGGTGGCCGCTACAGACAGGCGGCGGGGCTCCCGCTCGCCTTCTACGTCTCGACCTCCTACGCTGACGGCACGCCCGCCGAGTGCGAGGTCTCGGTTGTCGAAGAGGGCTCGAAGCGACTCGTGTACCGACCGGAGCTGCCCGCCTACGAGGTCAAAGACCCCGACCGGTCGCTCTTAAAGATCAGGACGAACCGCTACGGCGTGGCGAAGGTCGTCGGCCCCGTCGTGAGACGCGACGGCGCGGGCAGCGGCAACCTCTCGCTCCACTTCAACGCGCGCGACGGCGAGGGGCGCGCCGGCCACTTCGCGGACGACTTCTGGCTGCGCGACAGGGGCTGGCCCGAGATACGGGTCGAGACGGACAAGACGATCTATCGCGAGGGCGAGCCCGTCCTCGTCGAGGTGACGTCGAACCGTCCGCGCCTGAGCGTCATCGTGGACGCGTCGGCGGGCGACCGCGTCGTCACCTCGCAGACCGTCCGCCTGAGCAGCGGTCGCGCGTCCTTTGTCCTTCCCTACAGCGAAGAGTTCAAAGGCATCGTGAGCGTCTCGGCGTTGACGACGGAAACCCCGCGGGACGGCTATCACGACTACAGCGTCGGCACGCGCACCATCGTCTACCCGCGCGACCGCGAGCTGAAGCTCGACGCGCGCCTGTCGCAGGCGAGCTTCAAACCGGGCGAGGAGGCGGGCGTGCAGTTCGCCGTCCGCGCGCCCGGCGGGCGCAGGGTGGAGAGCGCGCTCGGCGTCGTCGTCTTCGACAAGGCGGTCGAAGAGCGTGCGCGCACCGACGGGGAGTTCAGCTCCGCGTGGGGGTTCGGCGGCTCCTTCCGCAGCTTCAGTTACGGCGACGCCGAGCTTGCGGGCATCACGCGGCGGCAGGTCGAGCAGCTCGACGCCTCAGCCTCCAGAGCCCCCGGACTCGAAGAGGTCGCCGAGATGCTTCTGAACGGCGACCGCGACGATTACGGCCCGCACGTCTTCGGCGCGACGGAGTTCGAGTCCGATCAGTCGGAGGTCTTCAAAGGGCTCGTCGGGACGCAGCTGAAGCCTGTGCAGAACGCGCTCCGGGCTCACTACGAACAGCAGGCCGACTATCCTTCGAGCGCGGCAACGCTCGACGCCATCCTTTCAGCTGCCGGGCTCGGCTTCGCGGGCATGCGCGACCCTTGGGGCTCGCCCTACCTCACGCGTTTCTCCGTCGAGCGCGCCGAAGACGTGCTCGAAATCGTCAGCGCCGGGGCGGACGAGAAAGTCGGGACGGACGACGACTTCACCGCCGCGCACCTCTCGACCTCGAAGCTCTGCGCGACCGCTGGGGCAGTACCTATGCGTTCGAGTTCGGCGTGAGCCGCTCGAACTACTTCATCACCGTCGAGAGCGCGGGGCCGAACAAGACTTTCGAGGAGGCGCGCGCCGTCTCCACAGACGACTTCAACCTCTGGACTTCGGTCACCGACTACTTCACGGAGGCGCGCGGGCGCGTTGACTCGGCGCTCGACAAGCACCTGCGCGCGGCGGGGCGATTCCCGCAGACCGAGGCGTCTCTGCGCGAGGTGCTGCGCAAGGGCGGCATCAACTACGAAGAGCTGCGCGACGGCTGGGGGAGGACGCTCTACGCCGCCTTCGGGAGCGAGAAAGTTTACGCTGACCGTGTCCAGTTGGAAAAAACCGGAGAGTTTGAAAAGGGCGCTGGAGCCCAGCGGACGCAAATCAAGCCGGTCACGCAGACCGTCTCGCGCATCGAGCTGCGCAGCGCCGGCGGGGACGGCAAGGCCGGCACCTCTGACGACTTTTCCGTCGGCTATTTCACGAGCATCGCCGACGAGCGCGCGGCGGGCGACGAGTCGCCTCAGGCCGTGAGCCCTCTCACTACCTTCTCGGGCGGCACGGGCGCGATCACCGGCACGGTCAAAGACCCGAGCGACGCGGTCATCCCCGGGGCCGTCGTCACGGCCACGCACAAGTACACCGAGCTTGAGTTCGAGACGACGACGAATGACGAGGGAGTCTACCTCATCCGCAACCTGCCATCGGGCATCTACACGCTGAGCTTCTCCTCGCCCGGCTTCACCCCGACGACTATCACGGACGTTCGCGTCCAGTCGTCGAACCTGACCACGGCCAACGCCGCGCTGAACGTCGGCGCGACGAGCGAGACGGTGACGGTCACGGCGGCTGAAACCGCCACCATTAACCAAACGTCAGCTCAGGTGTCGGAGGTCGTCGAAAAGGCCGTCGGGCCGAGGCCGCAGCTCTCGACGCCGCGCCTGCGCGAGTTCTTCCCCGAGACGCTGGTCTGGCAGCCCGAGCTGACGACGGACGCCGGCGGGCGTGCGCAGCTCAAGTTCAAGCTCGCCGACAACATCACGACGTGGAAGATGTCCGTCATCGCCTCGACCGAGGACGGGCAGCTCGGGACGTTCGAGAAAGAGTTTCAGTCCTTCCAGCCTTTCTTCGTCGAGCATGACCCGCCGCGCATCCTCACCGAGGGCGACGAAATCTCTCTCCCCGTCGTTTTGCGTAACTACCTCGAACGCGCGCAGGGCGTTGACCTCGAAATCAAGCCCGAGCCATGGTTCACGCTCACAGGCCCTGCGCGACAACGCGCCGAAGTAGCCTCGGGCGACGCCGCGCGCCCGACTTTCGACTTCCGCGCCGTCGCCTCCGTCAATGACGGCAAGCAGCGCATCACCGCCTCAGGCTCCGACGCCGGCGACGCCATCGAAAAGCCCGTCACCGTCCACCCCGACGGCGAGGAGAGAACGCAGACAAGCGCGGCGGTCTTCGGCGAAGCGGGCGCGCTCGACCTCAAGGTCCCCGCCGGGCTTGTCGCGGGTTCTCTGCGCGGCGAGCTGAAGATTTACCCGAACCTCGCGGCGCACGTCTTGGAGGGCATCGAGGGCATCATGCAACGCCCCTACGGCTGCGGCGAGCAGACCATCTCTTCGGCCTACCCGAGCGTGCTCGTGCTCAACTACGCGGAGGCGAGCGGGCGCGGCATCGAGCCCCGCGTCGCCGCGCTCGCGCGCCGCTACACGCGCGAGGGCTACGAGAGGCTGCTCGGCTATCGCGCGCCCGAAGGAGGTTTCACCTACTGGGGGCGCGGCGACCCCGACCTCGCACTCACCGCCTACGCCCTGCGTTTCCTGACGGACGCGTCCGGCGTTATCGAAGTGGATGAGGGAGTCGTCAAAGAGACGCGCGAATGGCTCGTCAGGCAGCAGCGCGATGACGGGAGTTGGGCCGGTTACAACTGGGGCGGCGCGGAGGACACGCGCCGCACTGCGCTCACGACCGCCTACATCGCGCGCGTGCTCGCGCGCACGAGTAAAGGAACTCTGGCGACGGAGCACGCCCCGGCGGGCAAAGCCCCGAACGGCGAGGGCAGCGCGCGCCGTCGAAAAACTTCGCACGCTCGCGCACGACGAAGGCGCGGCGACTTTCTGGTCGCTCGAAACCAACACGCCCTTCTACGGCTGGGGGCTCGCGGGCCGCATCGAGACCACGGCCCTCGCCGTGCAGGCGCTCGCGCGCTTCGACGCCGGAGGGAAGGGGAAAGCGTCGCCGCAGACGGCGGACCGCAGCCATGTGCGCGATACCGACGCGCTCGTCAACCGCGGCCTCCTCTTCCTCCTCCGCAAGAAGGATCGCTACGGCGTGTGGTATTCGACACAGGCAACCGTCAACGTGCTCGATACGCTTCTCACCCTCGTCGCGGACGGCGGGACGGGCGACTCCGCCGCCGTGGGCGGCGACAAAAACGCGCCGGGCGGTTCCGCCGAAATCGTCGTCAACGGTCGTCGCGCGGGCGAGGTCGCTCTGCCGCCCGCGGGCGAGCTGAGCGCGCCGCTGATTTTCGACCTCACGCCCTTCATCGCGGCGGGCGACAACCGCGTCGAGATTCGCCGCGCCGGGCACGCCGCGCAGGCGCAGGCGCAGGCCGTCGTGACTTACTACGTGCCGTGGGCGAAATCTTCCGAGACCACGGCGGGTGAGGCGAGCGGGGCGGGCGAGAGCGCGGCGAAACAGGACGGCGCAGGCGACCTCCGCCTCTCGGTCAGCTTCGACCGCGCGAGCGCCGCTGTCGGGCAGGAGATCAACTGCCGCGTCGTAGCCGAGCGTGTCGGCCACCGCGGCTACGGAATGTTGCTCGCGGAAGTGGGCCTTCCGCCCGGCGCTGACGTTGACCGCGCCGCGCTCGAACGGACGATGAAGGAGTCCGGCTGGAGCATCAGCAGCTACGACGTGCTCCCCGACCGCCTCGTCGTCTACCTCTGGCCCCGTGGCGGCGGCACGAAGTTCGACTTCAAGTTCCGCCCGCGCTACGGCCTCAACGCGCTCAACGCTCCCTCGCAGCTCTATGACTATTACAACCCCGAAGCCCGTACCGTCGTCCCGCCGTCGAGGTTCGTGATACGATGAAGAAAATGATGAACGCGGAATGATGAATGATGAGTGAGAGACAAAAGACAGCCTAACTTCTTATTCATCGTTCCGCATTCATCATTCATCATTTTCTTCGGAGGTTGCGATGCGTCTCACTGAGATGGTCTCGTGCGCCGGTTGAGCGTCTAAGCTCGCGCCGAGCGAACTCGCCCAGGTTTTGGGCGGGCTGAACATTCCCGCGAACCCGAATCTGATTGTCGGCATTGAAACCGCCGACGACGCGGGAGTTTACCGCCTCCGGGACGACCTCGCGCTCGTCCAGACCGTTGATTTCTTCACGCCGATTGTTGACGACCCATTCGACTACGGTCGTATCGCCGCGCTGAATTCAATTAACGACGTGTGGGCGATGGGCGGCACGCCCATCACGGCCCTTGCCGTCACCTGCTTCCCGAAAAAGGGCGTCGAGTTTTCCATCCTCGGCGAGATCATGCGCGGCGGTCTCCATGTCCTCACTGAACAGGGCGTCGCGCTCGCGGGCGGCCACAGCGTGGACAACCCTCAGATCATGTTCGGCTATGCCGTGACCGGCACGATTGACCCGCGCCGCGTCATCACCAACATCTCCGGCGCTCGGGAGTTGGCGGCGCAGGGGCTTTTGACGAGCGGCGATAAGACGAACCGCCTCTACGTCGGCGAAGACGTGACCATCGGCGACTCGGTGACGAAAGATATTTCGACCCTCCTCTTCGACCCGCAGACGGCGGGCGGGCTGCTCATCTCCATTGCCGCCGAACTCGCCGGAGCGCTGCTCGAACGCCTGCGCGAAACCTACGCGGATGCCGCAATCATCGGGCGAGTCCGTGAGCGCGGCACGCATCTTCTCTCCGTCGAATGAACGAAGCAAAGAACCCGAACACCGAGCCGTCGAAAGACGCGGGAGCGACGACAGGCGCGGAGTTCGCCGGGGACGAGCGCTTCGAGACGGGCGCATCGCGCTACGCCGACTATCTTCGGACAACCGAAGGGCGTCTGCGTCTCGACCTCGCGTGGCTGAATCTTCGTGAATTCGTCGGGCAGGTTTTACCTTCAGGCGAGGAAGGCGCAGAGCGGCGCGCGCTCGACGTCGGCGGCGGCACGGGCGCGCTCGCCCTCCGGCTCGCCGCCGATGGGTGGGGCGTGGCGGTGCTCGACTCTTCGGCAGCGATGCTGGCGCTCGCATCCGCTTCGGCGCGGCGGGCCGGACATTCGAGTCGCGTCAGCTTTCAAGTCGGAGACGCCGCGCGCGCCGCCGAGATTTTTCCGCCCGCCTCGTTCGATCTCGTCGCCTGTCACAACGTCATCGAATACGTCGAAGACCCCGCGGCGGTCGTCAAGGCCGTCGGCGCAGCCGCGCGGCGCGGCGCGGTTCTGTCACTGCTCGCGCGCAACCGCGCGGGCGAAGCGATGCGCGCCGCCATCAAATCCCATGACCTCGAAGCCGCGCGCCATGCGCTCGTCGCCGCCTCGGCCACGGAATCGCTCTACGGTGGCCCCGCGAAACTCTTCGACGCCGAATCTTTGCGCGCGCTCGCCTCCGACGCCGGGCTCGAAGTGCTGGCGTCGCGCGGCGTGCGTGTCGTCGCCGATTACCTCCCCGCCGCACTCTCACACGCGGAAGAAGATTACGCCCGCCTGCTCGACTTCGAGCACACCCTCGGCGCGCGCGACGATTTCGCCGCCGTCGCGCGCTACGTGCAGGTCATCGCGCGGCGAAAGTGATACCGAGCTGCACAGTGAACTAAGGTTGAAAGATACCGGAAGCGCGGCGGGGGCAAGCCCCCTTCCTGACCTTCGAGCTTACTGAACCGGTGCTGCTACAACGCAGGATTTCGGCTTCCGCAGCCTCGCAGGTCAGGAAGGGGGCTTGCCCCCGCTCTGAAGTTCATCACTTCACTCGGGGATTAAAAAAACTACTCCTCACGTTCCCAATCACGCGCACGCTCCACGGCCCTCAGCCAGCGGCGGTGCAGACGCCCGCGCTCGTCCTCGCTCATTTGCGGCTCGTAGCGGCGCGCGGCTTTCCAAGATGCGGCGATCTCTCCGCGGTTTTTCCAGAAGCCGACGGCGAGACCCGCGAGGTAAGCCGCACCGGCGGCGGTCGTCTCCGCGACCTCCGGCACGATGATCGGGACGCCGAGGATGTCGGCCTGAAACTGCATGAGGAACCCGTTGCCGACCGCGCCGCCGTCCACGCGCAGCTCTTTCAGACGCACGCCTGAGTCGCGCTCCATCGCCTCGACCACGTCGCGCGTCTGGTAGCACGTGCTTTCGAGCGCCGCCCGCGCCAGATGCGCGCGCGTCGTGCCGCGCGTCAGCCCGACGATGGCCCCGCGCGCGTACGCGTCCCAGTGCGGCGCGCCGAGCCCGGCGAGCGCGGGCACGAAATAGACGCCCTCGTTCGACGTGAGGGAAGCGGCCAGCGCCTCCGTCTCGTCCGCCCGCTCGATGATCCGCAGACCGTCGCGCAGCCACTGCACCGCCGCGCCCGTGATGAAGATCGAGCCTTCGAGAGCGTACTCGACCGCCTCGCCTTCGAGCCCCCATGCGACCGTCGTCAGCAATCCCTCCCTGCTCTCGACGGGCGTGGCTCCTGTGTTCATCAAAAGGAAAGAACCCGTGCCATAAGTGTTCTTCGCCAGCCCCTCGCCGTAGCATGCCTGCCCGAAGAGCGCCGCCTGCTGGTCGCCCGCCACGCCCGCCACCGGAACCTCCGCACCGAAGAAAGCTGACGCGTCGGTGAGCCCGTAAAAGTGTGAAGAAGGCTTCACCTCCGGGAGCGCGTCGCGCGGGACTTCGAGTATGGCGAGCAGCTCTTCGTCCCACCCGAGTTCGTGGATGTTGAAGAGGAGCGTGCGCGAGGCGTTCGAGTAATCGGTCGCGTGTACGCGCCCGCCCGTCAGCTTCCAGATGAGCCAGGAGTCAACCGTTCCGAAGGCGATCTCGCCGCGCACGGTGCGCGCGCGCAAGGACGGCGTGTGGTCGAGCAGCCAGCGCATCTTCGTGCCGGAAAAGTACGGGTCGAGCACGAGCCCCGTCTTCTCCCTGAACCTCTGTTCGAGCCCGCGCGCTTTGAGCGCGTCGCAGTCGGGTGCGGTGCGCCTGTCCTGCCAGACGACGGCGCGTGCGACCGGTTCTCCCGTCGCACGCTCCCATGCGACGACCGTCTCGCGCTGGTTCGTGAGGCCGACGGCGCACAAGTCCCGCGCCTCGATCTGCGCCTCTCGGAGCGCGGCGGCGGCGACGCTCCGGCTGACGCGCCAGATTTCTTCGGCGTCGTGTTCGACCCAGCCGGGGCGCGGGTAGTGCTGCGCGAATTCCGAGTAGGCGCGGCCCACGATGCGCGCCGCGCGGTCGAAGACGAGCACGGTCGTCCCCGTCGTCCCCTGATCAATCGAGAGCACGAAATTCCCGTCCGTCATACGCCGCCTTGCGCTCCTTTGTTTGTCATCCGCGGGCAGTGTAATATAAAGTCCTCACGCTTTGAGAACTGCGACAGATTCGGACATCGTCCTTGAAGCACAACGCCCGGCACGAACAAACCCGAGAGATTAAAAAGATGAACGACTTCGAGGATCATTTCGACGATTTGATTGACGACGAGACCGAAACCGAGACGGAGAGCACAGGCTATTTCGCGAGTGGCGAGGAAGACGACGAAGACGGCGACGAAGAGCCCTTCGACATCCAGACCGCCGTCCTCTCGAAGAACGGCATGCTCGCCCTGTTGACGCTCAAGACCGGCGAGTCCGGCGGCCAGATTGTGCGCTTCGACCCGCGCCAGCCGCTCCCGACCGCGCAACGCTACGACGACGAAGCGGAAGCCGCGAGGTGGTTCCGCCGGAGCCTCGCGACGAGCCTCAAGAACGGCTGGACGGTCGTCTACGACGGTGAGCCGCTGTTCGGCTGATGATAAAGCTCCAACAACTTCTTCCGAAATTCGCCCGGAGTAGAAAGTGCAACCCAACACTCCCGCCCCCGATGCGAAGACGAGAGCCGCCGCGCTGGCGGCTTTTCTTTTTCTCGCGGCGGTCGCCTGCCTGAGCGTCGCCCTCGTCGCGCCGCCACGCGCCGTGCCGGAAGGCGCGCCGCCCGCCGAGTTCTCTTCGGGACGCGCCTTGAGACACCTGCGCGAGATCGCGCGGCAGCCCCACCCGACCGGCACGGCGGAGAACGAGCGCGTCCGCCTCTACCTCCTCAAAGAGCTGCGCGCGCTCGGCCTTGAGCCCGAAGTCCAGATGGCGGAGGTCGTGCCGCGCCAGCGCGGCGGCGCGGGATTCCCCTCGGCGGCGGGGCGCGTGACAAACGTCATGGCGCGTCTGCCGGGGACTGCGAACAGCCGGGCGCTCATGCTCGCCGCCCACTACGACTCGGTGCCGACGGGGCCGGGCGCGACCGACGACGGCGCGGGCGTGGTCACGCTGCTCGAAACGCTCCGCGCGCTGAAGACGGACGCGCCGCTTAAAAACGACCTCATCCTGCTCTTCACGGATGGCGAAGAATTGGGGCTCATCGGCGCGCGCGCCTTCGCCGGGCAGCACCCGTGGATGAAGGACGTGGGCCTCGCGCTCAACTTCGAGGGGCGCGGCGCGGGCGGCCCTTCCCTGATGTTCGAGACGAGCGAGGGCAACCGGATGCTCATCCGCGAGCTGGCCAGTGCCGCCCCGCACGTCGTGGCGAACTCGCTCATGTACGCCGTCTACAAGCGTCTGCCGAACGACACCGACATGACGGTCTTCAAGGAGGCGGGCGCGGCGGGCCTCAACTTCGCCTACGCTGACCGCATCACGAGCTACCACACGCAGCTCGACAACATGGAAGAGTTGGACGAGCGCAGCCTCCAGCATCACGGCTCCTACGCGCTCTCGCTCGCGCGACGCTTCGGCCATCTCGACCTGCGCGAGACGAAGGGGGGCGGCGACGCCGTCTACTTCAACCTCCTCGGCACGCTCTTCGTCAACTATTCGGAGGCTTGGGTCGTGCCGCTCGCCTTCGTGACGACCACGCTGTTCGCGTGCGTCCTGATTATCGGGTTGAAAAGAAAGGCTCTGAGCGTGCGGGGGATGGCCGCGGGCTTTCTCGCCTTCCTCGTGGCGGCAATCGCCGCGTGGGCGGTCGTCACGGGGGCCTGGCGCTTGGCGCGTGGGCTGCTCACAGGCGGCTTTGAGTCGCTGCCGTCGAGGACGCCCTACGACCTCCTGCCTTTCGAGGCCGGTCTCTTGCTGCTGGCCTTCGCCGTGGCCGCCGCCGCTTACGCGTTTCTGTTCCGGAGGGAGGGCGCGTCAAACCTTCTGGCGGGAGCACTGCTCTGGTGGCTGCTCTTGCTGCTCTTGACGACGGCGCTGCTCCCGCTCGGGAGTTACCTGTTTGCGTGGCCCCTTCTGTCGGCGTTGCCGGGCCTCGCCGTCCTCGTCATCAACAACTGCGGCTTTTGACCGCGGAGAGGCGCGGGCTTCTGCCCGCGGCGCTCGCGCTCGCGGGCGCGGGCTGCCTCGTCGCGGGCGTCTCGAACTCCGGCTTCGACGCGCACAGGCGGAAGGTCAACAGCGTCTTTTACGTGCTCGACACGGACGCGGGCCGCGCGCGCTGGGTGAGCATGGACGCGCGGGCCGACGAGTGGACTTCGCAATTCATCCGCGAGGGCGCGAGCAGGGAGAGCGTCGCGCAAATCTTCCCGTGGGTGAGGCAAACGGGCTGGCAGAGCGAAGCCCCCGCCGCCGCGCTGCCGTCGCCCGTCGTCGAAGTCCTCGAAGACCGCGCCGCCGGCGGCGTGCGCTTCGTGCGCCTCCGGCTCACTTCCGCGCGCCGCGCGCCTTCGATGCTCTTTTTCACCGAACCTGAAACGGACGTCCACCGCGCCTTCGTCAACGGCCAACCGGTGCTCGAAAGCGGCGACCGGACGCCGACCGCGAGCGGCGACGTACCGCCGCCCAACGCGCCGCCCGGCCTGCGCGTCTCTTACGCCGCGCCGCCGCCCGAGGGGATCGAGCTGCTTCTGGAAATCCGCGACACCTCTCCCCTGCGGCTCATCCTTGAGGACATCTCTTACGAACTCCCCGAAGTGCCCGGCCAGACCTTCACGCCGCGCTCTGCGCACATGATGCCTGCCCCCTCGTTTCGTTCGAGCGACACCACCATCGTCAGACGCAAGTTCGAGCTCGACGCGCGGGCCGGAAGCACACAGGCTGGTTTCTAATCGCACGAAGCCGTGAAGCGAGTTGTTGATTCCGGCGTGAGGCTTGACCGGAAACTGTCTCCGTGACTATATTGGTTACAAATGCAGGCGGATATTCTGATGACGCGGGGAGGCGGACTGGCGTATGCCGACGAGTAGCCGATTCGCGGTCGCGGTTCACGTACTGGCGCTGCTGGCGCGCGCGGGCGACGAGCCGCTCAAGTCGGAGCAGGTCGCGTCGAGCGTCAACACAAACGCGGTGGTCATCCGGCGCGTGCTCTGCGCGCTCGCGCGCGCGGGCCTCGTCGCCTCGCAGACGGGCGCGAGCGGCGGCACGCGTCTCGCCCGCCCGCCGCGGGAGATCACTCTGCGCGAGGTCTATCGCGCCGTCGAGCCGAGGGTCATCTTCGCGCCCCACCGGCAGCCGCCGAACCCGAAATGCCCCGTGGGGATGCACATCGAGTCCGTCCTCCAAGGCATCCTCGCGGATGTGGACATCGCCGTTGACGAGGCGCTCGGCCAAACGACCATCGAGGCTGTCGTCGAAGCCGTCAAGCCCCGCGCCGGTTCGAGGGGCCGGAAGTGAACGGGGGCTAAAATTTTTTGGACGTATTTGTAACAGGTGCGGTCACAAACAGGAGACGGAAAAAGTCTGGAGTCAGGAGTCTCAAGCAGGAAAAGAAAGCCTGCTCGGGCGCGGGCCCTCGTACTCTAAGCTTCAGACTTCAGACTTCAGACTCCGGACTAAATTAAAGGAGAGTGAGTATGATTCTCATCACCGGCGGCACGGGGACGACGGGCACGGACATCATCAGGCAGTTGGCTGAGGCGGGGGCGCAGGGCGTCCGCGCGATGGTGCGCGACCCCGGCAAGGCAGCGTTCATCAAAGACGCGGGCTTCGAGGTCGTGCAGGGCGATTTCGAGCGGCCCGAGACGCTGGACGCCGCGCTCGAAGGGGTAGAGAGGGCGCTGCTGCTGACGGCCCCGGACCCGCGGACGGTCGAGCTTCAGACAAGGTTCATCGAGGCGGCGCAGCGCGCGGGCACGCGGCACGTCGTGAAGTTCTCGGCCATCGGGGCGGACGCGTCAGCGCGCGCCGGGTTCGTCAAGTGGCACGGCGAGGTCGAGGAACAGTTGAAGGCTTCGGGGCTGGCCTATACGATGCTGCAACCGAACTCCTTTATGCAGAACCTGCTCGGCTCGGCCCGGCAAATCGCGGGGCAGGGGCTGATTTACCAGCCGGTCGGCGACGCGAAGGCGAGCTTCGTGGACACGCGCGACGTGGCGGCGGTCGCCGCGCGCGTGCTCACCGAAGACGGGCACGAAGGCAAGTCTTACATCATCACGGGGCCGGAGGCGCTCTCGTACCATGAGGTTGCGGCGAAACTCTCGGAGGCGACGGGCAAACAGGTCACATACGTCCCCATCTCGGCGGAGGATTTTCGCGCGGGGGCGCTGGCGCAGGGGTTCCCGGAATGGCTCGTGGACGCGCTCGGCCTCCTCAACGAGACGCTCGCCTCGGGCGAGTGGGCGGTGGTGACCGACGTGGTGCGGGAAGTGTGCCGGAAAGAGCCGCGCACCTTCGGGCAGTTCGCGCGCGACTACGCCGCTGCCTTCAAAAGCGAAGTCTGAGCGGGCGTCGCATCGCCGGTTAAAGCGGGGGACTGACATGAAAGCGATTCGAGTGCATGAGTTCGGCGCGCCTGAGGTGTTGCGTCTCGAAGAGGTCGCCGACCCGCAAGCACTGGGCGGGCAGGTTCTGGTGCGCGTCCGCGCCGCCGGAGTGAATCCGGTTGACACATACATCCGCTCGGGCGCGCACGCCGTGAGGCCCACGTTGCCCTACACGCCGGGGCTCGACGCGGCGGGCGTCGTCGAATCGGTGGGCGAGGGCGTCGCGCGCGTCGGCGTCGGCGAGAGGGTTTACGTCGCGGGCAGCTTGACGGGCACGTACGCGGAGCTGGCCGTGTGCGAAGAGTGGCAGGCGCACCCTCTGCCCGAGAACATCTCGTTTGCGCAGGGCGCGGGCGTCAGCACGCCTTACGCGACCGCGTACCGCGCGCTCTTTCAGCGTGCGCGGGGACTGCCGGGCGAGACCGTTTTGGTTCACGGGGCGAGCGGGGGTGTCGGAACCGCCGCCGTGCAGTTGGCGCGCGCCGCGGGGTTTGTGGTCATCGGGACGGGCGGCACGGACGAGGGGCGCAAGCTGGTCGTCGAGCAGGGGGCGCATCACGTGCTCGACCACCACGCGCCGGGCTACCTCGAAGAGGTGATTGCGCTCACGGGCGGGCGCGGCGCGGACGTGATTCTGGAGATGCTCGCCAACGTCAATCTCGATAAAGACCTGAACATTCTGGCGAAGGGCGGGCGCGTCGTCGTCGTCGGCTCGCGCGGCCCCGTAGAGATCAACCCGCGCGCCCTGATGACGCGCGACGCGGCAGTCTTCGGGCTGTCGCTCTTCAACGCTTCGGCGGCGGAGTGGGCGAGCATCAATGCGGTCATCAACACCGGGCTGGAGAACGGAACGCTGCGCCCCTTCGTCGGGCGCGAGATGCCGCTCGCCGACGCGCCGCGCGCGCACGAGTCGGTGCTCAAGCCGGGCGCGTATGGCAAGATAATTCTCGTCCCTTGAACCGAGGTCGCAAGGGGGCACGCCTACGCTTCGACGCATCCGGCATTCGCTTTCGCGGGCACGCTGCTGATGTGGAAGCAGTGGATTTGCCCGTCGGGCGTAAACGCGACGTTCAGCTCGAACCTGCCGCTGATCAAAAGAACTCTGGCGTGCAGCATTGACGTTTGCATCGCGGCGCTTTGCGTGTGCGGCGCGCGTGCGGGGACTCTCGCCGCGGCGAGCGTCTGGTACGCAAATGCCAGAGACGTGGTGAGGCAGGCGGCGCACAAAAGACTTCTCCATCCGGTAGTTTTGATCCTCATCTCCGCAACCCTTTCCGAAGTCAGCCGTGCGCGAGGTTGGCGACTCGATTGCGGACTCTACGCGCGCGCCGTGTAAATGTCATCTCCCGTGGGTAAAGTGTGGTAAAAGGTGTAAAGAAGGTGTAAAAAGCGGCCTTCAGACTAGAGACGCACGCTCCTTTTCGTTGTAAGGTATGCCCCGGAAGCAGTCCACCTTCCAGACGAACGCATGACGATGAAGAAGCTCCGCACATTCTTAAAAAACCACATGCTGCTGGTCGGGCTGGTGGCGGTCGTCGTCCCGCTCCTGAGCATCCTCGGCCTGCAGTACTGGTCGCTCCTGAAGCTCGAGAAGACCTCGATTGTGGCGGGCACGGTCGGGATGAAGAACTACCTCGGCGACGTTTCCAAAGAGATCAAGATTTTCTATAAGACGAGCGCCGATCAGGTCTTGAACGTCCCCGCCTACTCGATTCAGGGCGAGAACCTGCACAAGGCGAAGTATCACTTCTCGAAATGTACGGTCGAGGGGGCGAAGCGCCTCTTTATCGCTTCGTTCGGCCCCGACGGCGAGTCGCAGATGCTCTTCTTCGACCCGAACGGGATGAAGAAGATGGCCGAAGTGCCCGAAGGCGAGGCGCACGCCGCGCAGAGGGCCGTCGCGCCGATGCGGATCATGGTCAAGGACGGCACGACCGTTAAGTCGCAGATGGCTTACTATGAAGACCGCGACCCGGAGAACCGCGTCATCTTCAAGCCCATCCTTGACGAATGGTCGAAGGTCGTCGGGACGACCGGGATGATCCTCGACACGGACTATTTCAAGGGGCAGCTTTTGCCGCGCATCGTGCGCGAGACGCTCCCCAAATTTTTCCCCGACGGGCAGGACGAGAACGTCATCGTCTCGCTCTTCGACGCCAAAGAGAATCTGGTCTACACCTCGCAGAAGGCCGGCGGGCAGGACGATAAGATCGCGACCGGCATGCCTTACTTCTACGACTACTCGCTCGTCGTCCGCAGCCGCCACATGACGCCCGAGCAGTGGGCGCACTGGAACTTCAACTTCAGCCTGACGCTCTCTCTGCTGATGACGGGCGTGCTCATCGGAGGCATCATCCTCGCGCTGCGCACGGCCTCGCGCGAGATGCGGCTCTCGCAGATGAAGCAGGATTTTGTCTCGAACGTCTCGCACGAGCTGCGCACGCCGCTCTCCTCGATCCGCGTTTTCGGCGAGTTCATGAAGCTGGGCCGCGTCCGCGAGCCCGAGAAGATCACCGAGTACGGCGAGCACATCGAGACCGAGAGCCGGCGGCTGACGCAGCTCATCAACAACATCCTCGACTTCTCGAAGATCGAGTCGGGCCGCAAGACCTACCACTTCGAGCGCGTCTGCGTCGAGGAACTCATCGCCGAGACTCTCAAGTGCTGCGAGGTGCGGCTCAGGCAGAGCGATTTCCGAATCGTCTTCGAGGGGCCCACAGAGGCCCTCTCTCCCGCCGTCCTCGACCGCGACGCCGTCGCGCAGGCGCTCATGAACCTCCTCGACAACTCCGTCAAATATTCCGAGCACGCCGAGAGCAAGGAGGTCATCGTCCGTCTGGGCGAACGCGACGGGCGCATCCGCATCTCGGTGACGGATCACGGCGTCGGCATCGCGCGCGAGGAGCAGAAGAAGATTTTCGAGAAGTTCTACCGCGTGAGCACGGGCCTCGTCCACGACGTGAAGGGGAGCGGGCTCGGGCTCGCGCTCGTCAAGCACATCGTCGAGGCGCACCGCGGCGCGGTGACGGTCGAGAGCGAGCCGGGCCGCGGCAGCACTTTCACCATCTTGCTGCCCGCAGCCGAAAACCTCGGCGACCGCACCGAGACGCAGAAACCGACGCCGCCTCTGAGAGGCGACGCCCCGCCTGATCTGGCGTTCAAGCATTGAAAGCCGTGGCAGGCTAAAACAAGCAGAAGCCCGACCGTGAGGGAGGGCGTCAGCCATGCGATGACATCAGCCATGCGACGGCGAATGTCTCTTAG
>JAIVJM010000345.1 GCA_020199995.1 Acidobacteriota bacterium
GCGTGAAATACCCGGCGACGCTCATCACGACCGCCGACCACGACGACCGCGTCGTCCCGGCGCATTCCTTCAAGTACGCGGCGACGTTGCAGGAGCGTCATCGCGGCGACACCCCCGTCTTGATTCGCATCGAGACGAAGAGCGGCCACGGCGCAAGCAACACGGCCAAAGCGCTCGAACAGACGGCGGACATCTACGCGTTTCTGATGCACACACTCGGAGTCACACCGAAGCTGGGCGGTTGATAGACGCGGCAGACGCAATGGGTGAGCGAAGAGGGCGGGATCGTGTCCCGCCCTCTTCGCTTTTTTCGTGGAGCAATCGTCGCGGCTCTTTCAATTTCCCTGCTTGAGCCGAAAACATTCGCTATTGACACTCAACTAAGTCCCTTATATCTTCGTCGCGCCCGGCGGTCAACGCAAAAGAAAGTTTGATCCGATGAGGAAAAATCATGAGACGGCTTTTCACTACCCCGAATCTCTTTTTCGCGCGAATGTCCGGCGCGATTCTCCTGCTGGCGGTGGCGACGCAGACGGGTTTCGGGCAGACGCCGGTCAACCCGACGACGGAGCAAAACAAGGGCATCAAGATCACTCTCCTCGACGCGAACGACAAAATTTTACAGAGCTTTGTTTTGCCAGTTGACGAAGCCGCCTCTGAGAATGCGGTGCTGGCAAAAACTTTCAAGCAGGCCTTCACAGCGAAGGACTCATTTAAAATTAAAGTCGAGAATCAGACGGCGCGGAGGTGGTCATTTTTCCTTCACAACGCTGGACCCGGAAAAGGTTGTTACTCAGTTTTACCGACCGCCGATTTTGCAGACACGCCCATCATCAGGGATGCGGATATTCCGGTCGAAAGTCTCGTCCCGCTGGGCTCGACTGTGTCTGTGAAGTTGCCCGCGCGAAGCGGCGAGCAAAAATTCGCGATCCTGGCGTCGCCTTCCGCCGCCAAACTAAGAAGCGTTTTCATGTCCGTCGAGTTTCTCGCCGGGATGACGACCGGGCGCGGCGAACCAAACAAAGGAGACTTGTCCGCGATCGACGCGCTTGAGTTAAAGCAGGGCAACTCTATGGGAAGGGCAGTAGGTAGGGACCTAACTTCGAGTGAGTTGAAACAGGGCACTCCCAAAGGAAAGCCGTTAAGTCGAGAATCCACTTCAAGACGGGGGAGCAGAATTACCATCACGCTGGGGAACATCTACAGCCAGAGCGGCGACGCGTTAAAATCCGCCGATTATTACGACTCTTTATTGTTGATCGCGGGCTGCCGTTTTCAGGACGACAGGCCAAGCAAGATTCCGTTTAATGCGTTGGCCATCGGCTGGCTCAACAATCAGGGCTTAGCCAACTATCAAACGGGGACGCTCGGCGCGGCGAAGGCTAACTACGAAGAAGCGCTGCGAAAATTAAAAGAATTCCGCTCGACCGACTCCAAGCCGCATCTGGCGGAAGAGGTCGTCGTCCTCACCAATCTGGCGCAGGTCTACGCCACGCTCGACGACCAGCGGGAAGCCATCAAAATCTACCAACAGGCTTTAGACATTTTGCCGAACGTCACCGAAGACGAAGAGCCGGATGAGGTGAAGCAAAATCGCTACGTCGCCATCTACAACGGCTTCGGCACCTCCTACGAAGACACCGGCGACTTCAAGACCGCCCGCAAGCATTATGAAGCTGCGCTGGCGATTGAAACCAGACTGGACCTGAAGGCGAGCGCAGGCATTACTTTGAACAGTCTGGCGCGGCTGGCGGCGGAGGAAAAGGATTTCACGCTCTCCGAAAAACTTTTCAATCAAGCCAAGTCGCTCTCAATTGAGACGGGCAATCAAGCGGGCATCGCTTCCGCGCACAACAATCTGGGCTGGCTCTACGTCCGCCTGAAAAAATATGAAGACGCACGCGAAGCCTTCTTCAGTTCGTCAGATATTTTCCGCCGCCTGAAAAACCGCACGGCTCAGGCGACGGCTCTCGGCAATCTGATGTTCGTTGAAAATTTATTACAGCATCCACGGCTCGCCGTCTTTTACGGGAAGCAGGCGATCAATCTTTTACAG
>JAIVJM010000071.1 GCA_020199995.1 Acidobacteriota bacterium
CAATAGACTACGCTTGACACGGCCTGTGCCGGGTGTTTCAATACGTGACGAAGCGTGGTGAGTTAAGGCGACTTGCGGCCACGTAAAATAACCGCTAAACAGCTCGGCCCGCCTCCCCCGCGGAGGCTCGCACGAAAAAGGCTTTCGAGACTTGAAGCCCCGCGTTGTTTGGCGCGGGGCTTTTTCTAAGCTGTTAGCTCTTAGCATTCAGCTCTCAGCTTTATCGCACGGACGTTGAGTGCGGGAGCCCTGCCCGGCGGACGAAGCTAAGAGCTAACAGCTAAGGGCTAACAGCTACCAGACATGAGCAATTTCCTTGAGACACTGAAAGAGCGCATCGTGGTCTTCGACGGCGCGATGGGCACCAACCTCCACGCGCAGGGGCTGACGGTCGAGGACTTCGGCGGCCCGGAGTTCGAGAACTGTAGCGAGCACCTCCTCGTGACGCGCCCCGACGCGGTCGAAAAAGTCCACGCCGGCTTTTTCGAGGTCGGCTGCGACGTGGTCGAGACAAATACCTTCGGCGGGATGCCGCACGTCCTCGCCGAGTTCGGCATCGCGCACATGGCCTACGACTTGAACGTGCTGGCCGCGCGGATGGCCAAGCGCATCGCCTCGGATTTCTCGACGAAGGCGCAGCCGCGCTGGGTCGCGGGTTCGATGGGGCCGGGGACGAAACTGCCGACGCTCGGTCACATCACCTACGGCGCGTTGAAGGACTCTTATGCCGAACAGGTGCGCGGCCTGTGGGACGGCGGCGTTGACCTCTTCATTGTCGAGACGTGCCAGGATTTGCTCCAGACGAAGGCCTCGCTGGCGGCCATCTTCGATCACTTCAAGCGTGTCGGAGACCGCCGCCCCGTCATCGCGCAGGTGACCATCGAAATCTTCGGCACGATGCTCAACGGCACCGAAATCGGCGCGGCGCTGACGGCCTTAGAACCCTTCCCCATTGATGTCATCGGGATGAACTGCGGGACGGGGCCGAAGCACATGGCCGAAAGCATCCGCTACCTCGGCGAAAACTCGCCGCTGCCCGTCTCTGTTTTGCCTAACGCCGGCCTGCCCGAAATTAAGAACGGCGAGACGCACTACGACGAGACGCCCGAGTCCTTCGTCGCGCAGATCGAGCACTTCGCTCGCGACTTCGGCGTCAACATCGTCGGCGGCTGCTGTGGGACGACGCCCGGCCACCTCAGGATGGTGGTCGAGCGTGTGCGGGGCCTCACGCCGAAGAAGCGCGACGCGAGGCTTGCGCCCTCGGCCTCTTCGATCTACAGCCAGCAGCCCTACGTGCAGGACGCTTCGTTCCTCATCGTCGGCGAGCGCGTTAACGCCTCCGGCTCGAAGAAGATGAGAGACCTCCTGAATGAAGAGGACTGGGACGGTCTCGTCTCTCTGGCGCGCGAGCAGGAACGTGAGGGCGCGCACGTCCTCGACGTGAACGTTGACTACGTGGGGCGGGACGGCGTGGCGGACATGCACAAGCTCGCCGCGCGTCTGGCGACGGACGTCCGCATCCCTCTCATGTTCGATTCGACCGAGTGGGAAAAGATGGACGCCGGGCTCAGGCACGCGGGCGGCAAGTGCATCCTCAACTCGACGAACTACGAGGACGGCGAGCCGCGCTTCCGTAAGGTCTTCGAGCTGGCGCAGGATTTCGGCGGGAGCGTCGTCGTCGGGACGATTGACGAGGAGGGGATGGCCCGCACCGCCGAAGGGAAACTCAAGATTGCGCGCCGCGCATATGAACAGGCCACGGTCGAGTACGGCTTCCCTGCTACAGACATCTTCTTTGACCCGCTCGCGCTGCCCATCTCGACCGGCATCGAGGAGGACAGGCGCAACGCGCTCGAAACCCTCGAAGGCATCCGGAGCATCAAGCGGGAGTTGCCCGGCTGCTTCACGATTCTCGGCGTCTCGAACATCTCTTTCGGGCTCAATCCGGCCTCGCGCGTCGTTCTCAACTCCGTCTTCCTGCACGACGCGGTCGAGGCGGGGCTCGACGCGGCCATCGTCAACGCCAGCAAGATCGTCCCCTTAAACCGCATCGGCACGCGCGAGCTGGAAGTGGCGCGCGACCTCATCTACGACCGCCGCCGGTTCGACGGCGAAGTCTGCACCTACGACCCGCTCGGGGAGTTTACGACGCTCTTCGAGGGCGTCAAGACCAAAAGCGTGAAGGTGGATCAGAGCAGCTTGCCCGTCGAGGAGCGACTCAAGAGTCACATTATAGACGGCGAGAAAATCGGGCTCGAAGATCAGTTGAGGCGCGCGCTCGAAAGTTATCCGGCGCTCGACATCATCAACACCATCCTCCTGGACGGCATGAAGGTCGTCGGCGACCTCTTCGGCAGCGGGCAGATGCAGCTTCCCTTCGTCCTCCAGTCGGCGGAGGTGATGAAGGCCGCGGTGCGTTTCCTCGAACCCTTCATGGAGAAGAAGGGCGGCGCGACCGCCAAGGGGACGATGGTGCTCGCCACGGTCAAGGGCGACGTTCACGACATCGGCAAGAACCTCGTGGACATCATCCTCACCAACAACGGCTACCGCGTCGTCAATCTCGGCATCAAGCAGACGGTCGAGAGCATCATCCACGCGTTCGAGGAGCACACTGCCGACGCCATCGGGATGAGCGGCCTGCTGGTCAAGTCCACGCTCGTCATGCGCGACAATCTCGAAATTCTGAACGAGCGCGGCATCAAAGTTCCCGTCGTGCTCGGCGGCGCTGCGCTCACGCGTCGTTACGTCGAGGAAGACCTGCATGCGGTTTACAAGGGCGAGCTTTTCTACGCGCGCGACGCCTTCGACGGCCTTTACACGATGGATAGGCTGACCGGCAACGGGGCCCAGAGCGGAGAGGCTCGGAGCGCGAAGGCCGCGACGGCGGGGGGCGTGGGCGAAGGGGCGGTGGCTGTGAAGGACGGCGTTGACGCCGAAGACCTCGTCGGGGAAGATGCCAAGCTCGGCATCCACAAGCCCGCGCGTCCCCGCGCGGCAAGGGCG
Organism: Acidobacteriota bacterium; assembly: GCA_020199995.1. Lineage (GTDB taxonomy): Bacteria > Acidobacteriota > Blastocatellia > Pyrinomonadales > Pyrinomonadaceae > JAIVJM01. The sequence continues at coordinate 3,007 of JAIVJM010000071.1, forward strand.
GTGGCGGGCGACACGATGCACACTGCGCGCTCGGACGTGAACCCGGACGCGCCCGTTCCACGCGCTCCCTTTTACGGCTCGAAGGTCGTGGACGCAATTTCGCTCGAAGACGTCTTCGCCTTCGTCAACGAGACCGCGCTGTTCAAGGGGCAGTGGCAGTTCAAGCAGGGAAGGATGCCGGCGGATGCTTACCGCGCGCTCGTCGCGGAGAAGGTGCGGCCCGTTTATGACGCGCTGAAGGAACTCTCGCAGCGCGAGAGTCTGCTTTGCCCGCAGGTCGTCTACGGCTACTTTCCCTGCCAGTCCGAGGGCAACGACCTCGTCATCTATCAAGAGGACGAACGCACGGAGCGCGTGCGCTTCACCTTCCCGCGACAGCCCGAGGGCAAGCGCCTGTGCCTCGCCGACTATTTCTCGTCGAAGGATTCGGGGCGCGTGGATGTCGCGGCCTTCCATCTTGTGACAGTCGGGCGGCGCGCGAGCGAGTACGCGCAGGAGCTGTTCAAGGCGGACAACTATTCGGACTACCTCTACTTCCACGGCCTGAGCGTCGAGTCAGCCGAGGCGCTGGCCGAACTCTGGCACCGGCGCGTCCGCGAAGAGCTGGGAATAGCCGGGCGCGACGCCGGGGAGATGGCGAAGCTCTTCCATCAGGGTTATCAGGGCTCGCGCTTCAGCTTCGGCTATCCGGCCTGCCCGAATCTGGAAGATCAGGTGAAACTCTTCGAGCTGCTCGACCCCGCGCGCATCGGCGTCGAGCTGAGCGAGGAGTTTCAGCTCGTGCCCGAGCAGTCCACCTCGGCGATCATCGTCCACCACGAAGAGGCGAAATATTTCTCTGTAGATTAAAAGCTCCGCGTTGAGCAGCAAGGTGACAAGCGGGCTGAGAAAGGCTTAAGCTTTCTCTTTCGCTTGCCACCTTTTTCTGTGTGTAGCTTGAAAAGATGTCAGCAACCGAGGGTCAAACAGTTCGGACGCGCGAGGCGCTGACCGACGCACGCGAGGCGGAGGGGCATTCGCTCGAACCCGCGCCCGACGAGCTGTCCGTGCTGTCGCCGATTGAGTGGTTCGCTTTCCGTCTGACACGGCGGATGAATCGCGGGCGCTGGAAGCGCCTGTGGACTTTCTGCCAGCGAATGGTCGGGGCGGGGTGGATTCATCTGGCGACCTCTAACCTTTTGCACGTCTACGGGCTCGAACACCTCGAAGCCGTGTCGCACGAACGCCCCTTACTGCTCGTCGCCAACCACCGCTCTTTCTTCGACATGTATGTCGTCTCGAGTGTGCTCTTCCGCCGGACGCGCTGGCCGAAGGCGCTCTTCTTCCCCGTCCGCGGGCGCTTCTTTTACGACTCGCCGCTCGGCCTGCTGGTCAACTTCGTGATGGGCTGGTGGTCTATGTTCCCGCCGTTCTTCGCCTCGGGCGAGAATCCGCTCGTCGACAAACGCGCGTTCGACAAGTATTCGATGCGTGTACTGACGGCGCTCTGCCAGACGGGCGCGGGCAATGTCATCGGCTTTCATCCGGAGGGGACGCGCAACAAAAACGAAGACCCTTACTCGTTCCTGCGCCCGCAGCCCGGCGTGGGCCGTCTCATCAAGGAGGCGAGCCCGCAGGTCATCCCTGTCTTCATCGCGGGCCTCGGCAACCATCTCGTCCGGCAGGTGCTCGGTAACTGGCGCGGCGGCGAACCTGTTCGCATCCACTTCGGCCCCGCGCTCGACTTCTCCGATTTCCAGACCAGACGCGACTCTGTGCGAACCTATAAAGAGATCGCGGATTTAGTCATGAGCAAAATCGCCGAACTCGGCGAGCGCGACAGGGAACTGCGCTCGCCCTCAGCGAAGAACAGTTTTCAGTTTTGAGTTTTCAGTTTTCAGCCTCCGCTTCGGGGCGTGCGAATTTGAAATCTCAAATCTCAAATTTGGATTTCTGAAAACTGAAAACTCAAAACTGAAAACTCAAAACTGTCTATGTTGCCTCTGATCATCGTCAACCCAGCTTCCGCCGCGGGCGCGACGCGTGAAGCGTGGCCGGGGCTGGCGAGCGAACTCGCCCGTCACTTCGGGCCGTTCAACTGCGCCTTCACGGGGAGCCGCGGCGAGGCCGCGGAGATTGCCGAGCGTGAGGCTCGCGCGGGACGCGCTCTCTTTGTCGCGTGCGGCGGCGACGGGACGGTCTCGGAAGTCGCCAACGGCATCCTGCGCTCGGGCGCGGACGCCGAGCTGGGCTTGCTTCCGAGTGGCACGGGCGGCGACTTCAGGCGAACGCTGAAAATCCCTCTGCGCGCCTCAGAAGCCGCGCGCGCCCTGCGCAGAGGACGGACGCGCCGGATGGACGCGGGGCGCGTCAGTTTCCTGAACGACGCGGGCGCTGAGGAGTCGAGGTACTTCGTGAACGTGGCTTCGTTCGGGATGGGCGGCGACGTGATCAAGCGCGTGAAGGAGAACTCATGGCTGAGCGCGGGGGCGTCGCGACTGCTCGGCGGAAAACTCGCGTTCGCGGCGGCGGCCATCCAGACCACTTTCCTTTTTCAGAAGCCCGCTGTCCACGTCCGGCTCGACGAAGGGCGTGAATCGCGCGTCGTCGTCACGAACTTCTGCGTGGCGAACGCGCAGTTTTTCGGCGGAGGCATGAAGATCGCGCCCGAGGCGAAACTGACGGATGGGCTCTTCGACGTGGTCGCCGTCGGCGACATGAGCCCGCTGACAATCCTCGCCAACTCTTACCGCGTCTATCTCGGCGCGCACCTCGGGATGCGGGAAGTGCGCCACGCGCGCGCGCGCCGCGTCAGGGCACGCCCCGCATCGGATGAAGAGGTGAAGCTCGAAGTTGACGGCGAGCTGGTGGGAAAACTGCCCGCCGAGTTTGAAATCCTGCCCGGAGCCCTGCGCGTCCGCTGCCTGTAGAATCTGTTCGAGAAGTAATCCGCGAGCCCCTCTCAAGGGGCGACCTAACACACCTTCATAACTCAAAACATACGTGAGCGGTGGAGATGAGCATCTATCCCGCGTTCTGAAAAGCCGCGCCCCCGAGGAAATTCTCGCGGACATACTTGACGGTGTCGAGGAGCGTCTCGGACGGGTCGCGTGGGACGAAGCCGAGGTCGCTGCGGGCTTTGGTGTCGTCCAGATACCAGAAGTGTTCGGCCATCTCGATTTCGTCGGGCTCGACCGGTGGGGCGATGTTCCAGTGGCGCGAGAGCGATCCAAAAGCGCGTGCGCCGGACACCGCGAGCTTCGAGGGGAACGAGAGCCGTGGGCCGGGGACTTTGGTGAGGCGTTCGAGCCGACCGAAGAATTCCTTAAACGTCCAGTTGGCCGCGCCGAGCAGGTAACGCTCGCCGTGCTGCCCCGCCTCCATCGCGGTGTAGAAGGCCCGCGCCGCGTCGCGAGCGTCCACGAAGCTGAGGCCGCCTTTCGGTGTCGAGATGATTTTGCGCGCGAGGAAGTCGAGGACGACTTTCGTCGAGCTCAGTCGCTCGTCGCCGGGGCCGAGCAGGAGGCTCGGGTTGACGATGACGAGTCGCCGGCCCTTGCCTGAGAAGTTCTGGAGCGCGACGCGCTCCTGATAGAGCTTGCTGGCGTAGTAAGGCCAGCGCGAGATGATTTCCAGAGGCGTCGGCCACTCCTCGTCGGGCACCACGTCGCCCGCCTCCGTCACGGCAATCGTCCCGCTCGTCGAGGCCAGCACGAGGCTCTTGACGCCCGCCGCCCCCGCCGCCTCGCAGAGCACGCGCGTGCCTTCGACGTGCAGCTCGTACATCTCGTGCGCGTCCTTTTTCGCGCGCGAGACGCGACCCGCGAGATGATAAATCTCGGCGGCGCCCTCGACTGCGCGCGCCGCCGTCTCGGGTGAAGTGATCGAGCCTATGACGGTCTCGACGCCCAGCTCTGCGAGCCACGCGGGCGCGGAAGTGCTCAGCACGCGCACGTTCCGCACGCCTTCGGCCAAAAGCAGCCGTACCAGATGGGAGCCGAGGAAGCCCGTCCCGCCCGTCACGAGCGTCACGGGCTGCGGCCTTCTGGCGAGCGCCGTCTTGCCCGATGCCCCGGCCTTCTTCGTCGTTTTCGTCGCGGCCTTCCGCGCGGTCGGTCGTTTCGTAGGCATGTTTGAAACGCAGAAGTCCGCAACGCTGAACGCTGAACTGAAAGAGAGGTTGTTTTTCATTCATCGCTCAGCGTTGCGGACTTCTGACTTCCTTTCAGTCTCCCGTCGTCGCGAGCTCACTCTCGTCAGGGTGCATCTCGACGGGAGCGTGGCGGCGCTCGGCCTTCCAGCGGCGGCGGAGCGTCTTGGCGTCGAAGTCGCGGCGCGTGCCGTCGCGCAGGTTTTCAATCTCGTGGCGGACTAACGCGGCGACGAGCCGGTAAGCCTCTGACTTGGGCATCCCCTTCGTCAGTTCTTCGAGCCTCTCGATACTCAGAAAGCTCCCGATGCGCGCGCCCACGTCGCGGCCCTTGAGGAGGTTCGAGCCTTTCGGCAGCGCCTCGTAAGTCCCGTAGAGATACATCGGCAGGATGCCCGTGCGGGTCGAGAGCGCGAGGTAGGCGAAGCCGGACTTGAACTCGGCCATCTCGCCCGTCATCGAGCGCGTGCCCTCCGGATAGATGAGCGCGTTGTAGCCGCGTTCGAGGAACGAGCGCGCGTGGCGAAGCGACTGCCGCAGGCTCCCCGAACGCTCGATGGGCACGAGGTTCGTGAAGTTGTTCATGTAGGCTCGCTTGTACTTATTGTCGAAAAAGTAATCGGCGGCGGCGAGCGCCACCAGATCGCGCCCGTACTCGCCGAGGGCGACCTTCACCAGACCGATGTCGAGGTGCGAGGCGTGGTTGGTCGCAGCGATGAAATTCGTGTGCGAAGGGATGTTCGTCTGCCCTTCGACGGTCGCGTGCAGAAAGCGTTGGAAGAAGGCGCGCTGCAACACGTCGAGGCCGCGGTTGCCGACCGAGCGGCCGGGCGGCGGCTGTCTCGCGCCGCTTGACGACCGCGTAAAGCTCGCGCACGTCAACCACTTCGTTGAGCGTGTCGGGCGCGAGGAGAGAGCCGCCCGCCTGTTCGATGGCCGTGGCGAGCTCGACGAACATGAGGCTGTCGAACCCCAGCTCGCCGAGGCGCGAGTCGAGCCGGATTTCCGAGAGCGGGCGGTTCGAGACAGTCGCAACGATGCCGAGCAGCCACGAGGCGTCGTGGTGCGTCTCGCGCGGCGCGGTCTTTTCGCTGATGCCCGCGCGCCTGTCGTCTTCGAGCATCTGGATGATGCGGACGACCTCACGTCGCTTGACCTTGCGCGTCGCCGTGCGCGGCAGCTCGTCCGAGGTGAAGTAGAGCGCCTTGACGCGCTTGTAGAAGGGAAGCGCCGAGGAGACGTCGCGGAAGTGTTGCTCGACGCGGCGCTGCACGTCCTCGCGAGAGAGGCTGATGTCTTGATCGTAGTCGGGGACGACGAGGGCCGCGACCTTCTCGCCGATGCCGTCGGCGAGGCCCACGACGCCCAGCTCCTTGATGTAGGGCGACTCTTTGTAAAGCTCCTCAATCTCGTCCGGGTAGACGTTCTTGCCGTTCGTGTCAACGATCAGCTCTTTCGAGCGACCAACCAGATAGAGGTTGCCTTCGTCGTCCAGACGACCCAGATCGCCCGTGTAGAGCCAGCGGTTGACGACCGCCGATTTCGTCGCCTCCTCATTGCGGAAGTAGCCGGACATGACATTGGGCCCGCGCGCGACGACCTCGCCGATACCGGACGCATCCGGGTCGGCAATCTTTATCTCGACGCCCGGCAGAGGCTTGCCGACGCTCGCCGAGAGCAGCCGATTCTGCGGTCGCGTGACGGTCAAAACAGGCGACGCCTCGGTCAGGCCGTAGCCTTCGAGGATGGTGAAGCCGAGCCCGTGCATGTCGCGCTTGACCTTCTCGTTGAGGGCCGAGCCGCCGCTGATGAGATAGCGGACGCTCCCGCCGAGGCCCGTATGAATCGGGCGGAAAAGAATCTGCCCGAGGTTGAGCGGCGTGCGGTCGCGCAGCCAACTGTTGGCGCGCATCATCAATTCCGCGCCGCGGCCCACCCACTCGCCGTTCTCGCGCAGGCGGCTCATGATGCGCCGGTGCAGAAGCTCCCAGAGCGCGGGCACGCCGACCATGCCCGTCACATGATTGCCCTTGATGGCGCGCGCCAACTCCTCGCCGTTGAGGTCCTGCAGGTACGTGATCTGCGTGCCCCGGCTGAAGGGCGTGAGGAAGCCGGTCGAGAACTCGAAGGTGTGGTGCATGGGCAGCACCGAGAGCACGCCGTCGCCCGTGTCCATATCGAAGACGGACGAGAGCATCGAGACCATGTGCGTCAGGTTCTTGTGCGTGAGCATGACGCCCTTGGGCTGCCCCGTCGTGCCTGAAGTGAAGATGAGCGAAGCGACGGACTGCGCCTGCACGCGCGGCGGAAGCAGTGCGACGCGCTCGTCCTCGGTCTTCTCATCCGTCAGCTCGAAGATTTCCTCGTAGCGCCAGACGTTCGTCTCAAACCCTTCGGCTGTGAGCCTCTCGCGGAGGTCTGGGCGGGCCTCCTCGACCTTCTCGCCGACGACGATGCCGACCGCGCCGCTCGCTCGCGTGAAGTTCAGAATCTCCTCGGTCGAGCTTTCGGGATCGACGGGGACGCAGGTGCCGCCGGTCTTGAGGACGCCGAAGTAGCTGATGCCCCATTCGGGCGCGTTGTGGCTGACCAAAAGAACGCGGTCTGTGGGCCGCACGCCGTGCGCGGCGAAGAAGGCGGCGGCGCGCGTCGCCAGCTCGTGGATGTTGGCGTAGGTGTACTGCTCCTTTTGCCCGTCGCGCTCGATGCGCATGGCGACGCGCGTCGAAAAGCGCTTCGACGAAGTCTCGAACAGCTCCAGCAGGTCGCGGTAGGTATAGACGCGTTTGGGCTGCGCGCGCATGTCCTCTTCGAGCGTCGGGAAAACCCACTTCTTGAGGCCGGGGAAGTGGATGTTCATCCAGTAGTCGTACCAGTCGAGCTTCTCCGGCGTCCATGGCAACAGAGCCTGCTCGTCCTTGCGTATGTTCGAGAAGAGCGAGCGCACGTTGTCGGCGCGGAAGACATATGTGTTCTCGATGGTGAAGGGGCGGAAGAGCTCGAAAGCCTCTTTCGTCTCGCGCGTCACCTCTTCGACGCGGTCAACCGACTCTTTGGCGCGGTCAACGATGTCCGCGAAGCGCCCGCCGCCCCAGCGCGGGCGGACGCGGTCGAGCATGCCCGAGACTTTTTTCGCGGCGACGTTGACCATCGGGATCGAGGTCGCCTCGTAGCGGCCCTCGGTGACGGTGCGCGCCTCCATCCGCGCCGCGATCTCGTTGACGACGCGGAAGCCAGTCTCTTTCTCCTGAAAATGCTTGCGCTTGTAGAGCCCGGTGAGGCCGACGATGCGGCTCATGTTGTTCGGGTTGGTGTCGCCGGTCGCGGCCTGATAAACCAGCCGCGGCTCTTTGATTATCGCCTCGGCGGCGACGGCGAGCATCACGGCGGCGACCTCGTCAACGGGCGTGATGTCGAGTATCAGCTTGTCGTTCGCCGGAATCTGCGTCTGCCCCTTGAGCGTCAGAAAGATGAGCGGTGCGGTTGTTGTGAAGCCCTCGTTCCAGCCGGGGAAGGGGAAGCGCATCGCCGACTCGACGATGGACGGGCGGACGATGGCGCGCACGAGGCCGGGCTCGGCGGCGACGAGCTGCTCGCCGAGGCTCTTGGTGTAGGTGTAGATGTTGGGCCAGCCCCAGAAGGCCGAGCGCTCCATCCCAAGCTCGGTCAGGCGCTCGCGCGTCCAGACTTTTCTCTCACGCGCGACGGCGAGGCCCATCGCATCCACGTCGTCGGGGTCGCGTCCCTCCTCGAAGAGACGTTTGCGGGCCTGCTCGCGGAAGCGCGCGGCCTGAAGAGCGTCGCGGGCTTCTTCGCGGACGCGCTCGGCGAGGCGGGCGCAGTCGCGTATCTCCTGCTCGACTGAGAACTCGACGCCGGGTATCTCTTCGCGGCTCGGGAAGTAGCCGATGACGGGGTCGCTCTCCCAGACCGGCCCCGAGCGGTTGCCCGCGACAAAGCAGGTCGAGACATGGACGAGCGCGGGCCGGCGCATCCGCTTGGCGAAGGCGATGACGTTCTGCGTGCCGACGACGTTGGTGCGCAGCGCGCTTTCGAGCGTCGGGTTGAAGGTCACGTTCCCGGCGCTGTTGATGAGGATATCAATATCTCCGGCGACTGCTTGCGCCTCCTCTTCCGACATGCCGAGGTTCGTTTCGCCGATGTCGCCGCCCACCACGCGCACCTTGTCGCGGACGAAGCCCTCGAAGGCGTCGCCGTAACGCTCGCGTAAGGGGTCGAAGGGCGGCGCGGTGATGACGTTGTTCCAGAAGCGGGTCTCTGACTCTTCCTTCGAGCGCGCGCGCACCGTCACGTAGACGCGCCCCACGCCGGGGAAGCGCGTGAGCAGCATCGAGAGCGTGACCTTGCCGAGGAATCCGGTGGCCCCAATGATGAAGACCTTCCGGTCGGTATAAATTTCAGTGGGCGATAGCTTCATATTCAAGATTGAGGAGAACTCAAGCTGGCATTTTATGCGCTTCAGAGTCGTCACTACTCGTCGGCAAACAGCTCAGAAAGTTTGTAGCTAAATCCCGGCAGCGCTTCGCCGCCGTCGAGCGTCTCCTGCTCGCTGAGAATACGTACCTCGACCGTGGAGCGATAGACCGCAACAGTACGTCTCTTCGGATTCACTATCCAGACCAGCCGCGACCCGGCTGCGAAGTAGAAAGCTAACTTCTCATCCATTTCGTTGACCGTGTTGCTCGGACTCAGAACTTCGACGGCGAGGTCTGGCGCAAACGGCGCGAACTTTTCTCTGTTATCCAAGTGTTTGAGCTGTTCCCGATTTAAGAATGCAACATCAGCGCCGACAACCGTGTCGGGGTTTCGCTCAACCACGAAGCCGGTTTCAGCGCCGCAGATAATGCCCAAGCGATTTTCGCGGACGAAGATAGATAGCTCCGTCGCTAATTTTGCGCAGAGGATGCCGTGCGTGACGCCTGTCGGTGACATTGTTTTTATCTCCCCGCGGATCAGTGACAGGCGGCAATCGTTGCCCTGCGCGTCGCGGTGCGGCATCGCAAGCAACTCGTCGGCGGTAATCAGGCGTGTCGTCGTGCTCATGACTTCGGGCCTCCAGCGAATAACTTAACTCATATCACAAATCGCGATGACGGGCTGGTGGAGCATCGTGATTTCGGCGGAGCGGCCCATGTAGCTGCGGGCCATGGCGATGGCTTCGGTCAGGTTGTCGGCGCGCTCCCAGCCCATGCGCGCCGGGACGTGCGCGTTCTCGGCCCCGGCGGCGATGACGCGGCCCACGTGCTGGCGACCGTTTTCGCCCCAGTACCACATATAAAACGGGTGCGCGCCGTGGTAGGCGTTGCCGCGCCGGTACATCTCGATATAGCTCGGGTTGGTGGCGAACTCGCGCTCGTACTTCTCCAACAGCACGAAGGCATCGCGAGTTTCGGGCAGTAAACGGTTGAAGAACTCGATGTAGCTCGGATGCTGCTCGTGGTCGAACTCGTCGTAGCAAGGGTGATGCACGATGAGCACGCCGCCCTTCTTCAAGAGAGGCTTACCCCTGTACATGTTGAAGTGGTAGCCGAGCGCCATCGTCTGGACGAGCAGAGGGTTCAGGTTCGTGTAGACGTTGTAGGGGGAAATCTCGGGCACGGGGCAGATGAGGATGTCGCACTGGCCCTCGATGGGGACGACGTACTGCTGCATGCTCTTCTCGATGATGCGGTCGTGGACGGGGTCGGTGCGGCCCGCCTCGCAGGCGATCATCTCGTAGTCGGAGGTGAGCGAGTTGAAGAGCTTGAGCCGGGCGGCGCGCGGCATCTTGCTCATCGTGAAGCGCATCGCCTCGAACTTCATCCGCTCATAGGCCGAGAAGGTGTCCTCGTTCTTGGTGAGGAAGCTCATCTCGCCCGCGAACATGCGGTTATTGACCGTGGTCTCGATGTGGAAGACGTTGAGATGCTCGTCAACGAGCTTACCGAGACGGTTGATCTTGCGCGTCAGCTCCGAGCTGGACGGGTCCATGTAGCTGTTGGAGTCGCGGATGGTCTGCGGCTCGTGGTGGGGCCGGAGCGACTCGTAGTCGCAGAGGCCGACGGCGACGGATTTGTGGCCGCCGTTCATCGGCACGAAGTTGTAGTTGAGGTAGATGAGCAGGTCGCTCTCGGCGGCGCGGCGGTTGATGCGCAGCGGCTCCTTGTGGCGCGTCTCGCCCAGAGAGACGAGGCCGTCGGGCTCTTCGGCGTCGTGGTTGTAGAGGCGTTCGGGATAGAAGGCGTCGAAGACGCGTTTGCCGACCATCCGCTTGATCTCGTTGGCGGTCATCCGCCGGTGGAGCGAGATGGCGATGATGAGATGGATGTCGTCAACGCCGTGCCCGTGCATCATGTCAATGAGGATTTCGAGCGCGGTCTGGCGGATGTCCGGGGCCTTCATCGGCGGCAGCGGCATGCTCAGATCGTCAATCGCAATCGTCACCTTCATGCCCGGCTCCAACTGCGCGAAGAGCGGGTCGCAGTCGTGCGGGTGGTTGAGCGCGTAGCGGATCGCCGCCTCGCGGTTCGGCAAGCCTTTGATCGGCTGGTTCGGGTAGATGACACGCGTCCCGACGGGCAAGTCCTCCAAAACAAAATCAACCCCGGAGGAGATGATGCGCGGCGCGCTGTCGCGGTCAATATAGACCACGGATTCGTGAACTTTGCGTCTCAGTTGTAGGCTCATCTTTTCAAGTGATGAGTGATGAGTGATGAGTGATGAGTGATAAAGCAATTTCTTGCTCATCACTCATCACTCATCACTCATCACTTCAAATTCAGTATCGGCCAGTCGTGGTGCAGCGCCGTCTGGCGGAGGCGCATGTCGGGGTTGACGGCAGCCGGGTGACCGACGACGGAGAGCATCGGCAAATCGCTCATGCTGTCGCTGTAGGCGAAGGACGTGCTCAGGTTGATGCCCTCGCGCTCGGCAAAGGTGCGTATCCAGGATGCTTTCGTCGCGGAGGCGAGGACGGGGGGGACGAGCCTGCCCGTCGCCACGCCGTTGACGAATTCGAGGCGGTTCGCCACATAGTCCTCAATCCCGAGGTAGTCCATCAAAGGCTTGACCGACATGTCGAGCGCACCGGTGACGACGACCTGCCGGAGGCCGAGGCTCCGTGACTTCTCGATGAGAGAGAACGCGCCGGGGAAGACGGCGGGCTTGAGGACATCCTCGAACAGCTCTTCGGCGAAGAAGCGGAGGCGGTCTTCCGACTCGCCTTTGTAGCGTTTGAAGAAGAGGTCGTTGAAGACCATGCGGCTGTACTGATCCGTGACGGCGAAGACGGGGATGCTCAAAAGCGTCGTGGCGCTCTTGCGGATGCTGCGCAGCAAGCCCTGCTGGTTGCGCGAGTAAAAGCCGAGCGTGTGCACAAGGTTGGTGCTCACGAGCGTGCCTTCCAGATCGTAAAATGCAGCGGCTGCCAAAGCAGTCCTCCAACGGTTCGGTTGCGAAAGTCTGAGATGGTGCTTAAGTGCTTCTGACTTCGTTTGGTTCGTAGGGCGAAAATATTAACCCATCCGGCCACGTTTGTGTAAGCCGCCACGCGCCGCCGGCAGTTCCGTTGGACGGCGCACACATCGCCCCGGCGATTCCCGAAGTGCTATAC
>JAIVJM010000245.1 GCA_020199995.1 Acidobacteriota bacterium
GATTTAAGAGACAAGGAAAAATTCAACTGTTTTTTTAGTGCTCTCTCTAACAAAAAAGCGGCTTCATCAAACGACTCGTGTGCTCCTTCCCCAGGCTCCTCCACTACTTCATCTATTATTTTAAGTTTGAACAAATCTTTGGCGGTTAGACGAAGTGACTCAGCTGCAAGTTTTGATTTGGAAGAATCCTTCCATAAAATCGCCGCACAACCCTCTGGAGAGATTACCGAATAAATCGCATTCTCTTGCATCAAAACTGAGTCGCCAACTCCAATCGCAAGCGCCCCTCCAGAACCTCCTTCTCCGATAATTGAAATTATAATCGGAACAGAAATTCTTGCCATTTGAACTAAATTATTAGCAATTGCTTCGGCCTGACCTCGCTCTTCAGCATCAATGCCAGGATATGCCCCGGGCGTGTCTATAAAAGTAATTATTGGGTGCCCGAATTTTTCGGCTAGTCGCATCAAACGAATCGCTTTCCGATAGCCCTCTGGCTTTGGCATCCCGAAATTTCTATACCTTCTCTGCTTTGTATCACGTCCCTTTTGTTGTCCGATTATAATTACAGGGAGGTCTTGGAAAGTCGCCAATCCGCAAACCATTGCCGGGTCATCCGCATATCTACGGTCCCCACGTAACTCTATAAAATCAGTGAAGAGTCGCTCAACATAATCTAAGGTATAGGGACGCTCAGGATGCCTTGCAATTTTCACTATTTCAAAAGGGTCGCACCGGTCTTTTATATCCGTATTTAATATAATTTCGCTCATTTTATATCATTCCTTCCATCTATCGGATTCATAGGAGTTTATGTCTGCAAATAGTTGGTAATCAAGAAAATGGTGAATTCAAGTTGTAAGTGCAACTCTGCAACCATAAGACACAGCAGAGGTAAGATCGTCCAACTGTTTTGTAAGCTTTATTGCTTGCAACAATGCCCCTGACGAGAGACGCTAACAGGTGTGCGATGAACAGATACCGCGTTGCACTTACAACTTGAATTCACGTCAGCACTTACAGTGGCACTATCCCTGTAAATTTATAGTTATTATGCGTACCCTTAATGTTTAAGCATGTGCTTATTACGGCGATGTGCGTTATTCCCACTCAATGGTACTGGGGGGCTTCGAGCTTATATCATATACAACCCGATTGATGCCACGGACTTCAGATACAAGCCGAGTGGAGATTCGCCCGAGGATCTCGTGTGGCAAACGAGCCCAATCAGCGGTCATTCCATCAATACTAGTAACCGCGCGAATGGCCAGAACCTTCTCATAAGTTCTGAAATCACCCATCACACCCACGGTCGAGACGGGAAGAAGCACAGGAAAAGCCTGCCAGACACTATCGTAAAGATTCGCAAGCATTAATTCTTCTTCGACGATTCGATCAGCAGCTCTCAGCACTTCCAACCCATCGGATTTAACTTCTCCCATTATACGAACTGCCAAACCAGGTCCCGGAAAAGGATGGCGATTCAAAATCTCTTCAGGGACTCCTAGCTCACGACCCATAATTCTCACTTCATCCTTGAACAATTCACGAAGCGGTTCAATCAATTTTAATTCCATGTGCTCGGGTAAACCGCCAACATTGTGATGACTTTTAATAATTGATGAAGGGCCATGCACCGCAACGGACTCGATCACATCAGGATAGAGCGTCCCTTGTACAAGATATTCGACGTTACCAAGATTCTTTGCTTCCCTTTCAAATACATCAATGAACTGATTGCCAATAATCCGTCTTTTCTGCTCTGGATCATGTACTCCTTTGAGCGCAGTCAAAAATTGGCTCTGCGCACGAATCCCAACAACATTCAAGCTCATATTATGCTTGAACAACGCACATGTTGATACAAATTCCCCCTCGCGTAAAAGCCCCGTGTCCACGAAAATGCAAGTTTGACGCTCGCCAATTGCATGGTGCACGAGGGCCGCTGCAACGGTTGAATCAACTCCGCCAGATAAGCCACAAATTGCCTTTCCGTTACCAACGGCAGCTCGAATTTTTTCAATCTGCTCAACAACGATAGCCTTCGCAGACCAATCCGGTCGAACATTACAGACACGAAAAAGGAAATTCTGGAGAATCTGTTTTCCGAAAGGGGTATGAGCTACTTCCAGATGAAATTGTACCCCGAATAAACGCTTGCTTAAGCTTTCAAATGCATTAAGCGTTCCATTTGTCTCAGCTGTTATACGAAAACCCGGGGGGACTTTCGAGACGTAATCCCCATGGCTCAGCCACACATCCATTTCAGTCGGAAGGTCTTTGAAGATGGGACTCTCTGGCTCAGAAACGGAGAGACGCCCATAACCATACCCCCTATTGACTGAGGGTTGCACTTCCCCGCCAAGTTCTAAAGCAATTAATTGGAGCCCATAACATATCCCGAGAACTGGACAGTTTACTCCTTCGATAAAATTGTCAGGTAATTTTGGCGCATGCGCGTCATAAACAGATGCGGGACCGCCTGACAGAATAATGCCGCTCGGTCGCCTCGAGACGATTTCACTTAGAGGAGTGTTGAAAGGCAATAATTCGCAAAAGACATTTGACTCTCTTATTCGTCTGGCAATTAATTGTGTATATTGAGACCCAAAATCTAAAATAATGATTGACTCGTATCTTTTATCTGCGTCGTTCAAAGAGATACCTCCTGACAATATGCAGGCATTTTTAAGTGTGCAATCGATTATAACTTTTCGACACTTATCAATCAAAAACATTTGGGCTATAAAGTAGTCCGACGACAGGGAACTTAATTCTTATGAGCAGAAGCCAACATGTTAGCTCAGTGACAAGCTACAAAACGGGCGGCATCATTGTTTTACTTCGCCGATTATTCATAATAATCTTGGTATACATTCTTACTTCTTGCCTTCTCTCTGCCCAGGAAAAGACATCCCTCAGAAGGCCGTTTCAAATGATTTGGCATTTCAAAACTGAAAATGCCATAAATTTATCTCCGACATCGAGCCGAGATATTGTGTATTTACCACTATCTGGCGGAAGCGTTATTTCTTTGACGCTAAGTGATGGCGGCTTAAATTGGATAACCGAAATCGGCGGCAACTTGTCTGCGACACCCCACGCCGATGAAACCGGCGTTTTCGTGGCATCAGAAAATTTTATATCCCCTAATAATGCGTCCCCTACACCCGGCGCCTTAAGAGCGTTGAGTCGACTGAGCGGCGTGACACTTTGGATGCGATCAATACACGCCCCGATACAAGGTGGTTTAATTTCCAATGACTCCGTCATATTTGGTGGGGCGGCGGATGGACGGCTCTACGCGATAAGAAAACTTTCAGGTGAAGTGTTGTGGGTTAGACAAAATCGTGTGGCTTTCGCCTCCCAGCCTGCGCTCTCAGAAGGTTTACTATTTCTCGGAGATGAAGATGGGAACCTGTGGGCGATTGACGCTGCCACGGGAATAACCGTTTGGCGTTATCGGACGCGGCGGGCTGTGCGGGCTCAGGTTGCTATCGTGGGTGAAAATGTCTTCGCCGGTTCAAACGACGGGTTTGTCTATGCTTTCAATAAGCGCGACGGGCACTTACGCTGGCGAACCCGAACGGGAGCTGCAGTGCAATCCGTCACCCCGACAGAGAGATGTCTGGTCGCGACGTCCCTGGATAATTTTGTTTACTGTCTTTCCCTGCAGAAGGGTCATAAAGTGTGGAAGCGGCAACTCGCGGGGAGAATTGCGGCCCAACCGTTGGCAACCGATGGAGGCGTGCTTTTCGCTCCTCTCGCAGGGGAGGAATGTTTGGTTCTTGATCAGAAAGATGGACGTAAAATTAATAGTATTTTCGTCGGAGAAGATAACAACATGGCTGCTTCACCTCTCCTTGCAGGTAATTTACTGCTCCTGACAACTCGAACAGGTCTCATGGCCTTCTCCAGTTCAGCGTCGAGCGCTCCCCTGCGCCAATGAGTTAATCGAGTTTTTCTCGTCCTTGGAAGGTTTGTTTAAAACCCCACCGGGCTCCCTCAAATGACATCCCTGAAATTCGCGCGGTCTTAGTTCTTCAATGACTGGAAGCGGGCGCGGACGAACGATGCCACGCGGAAAACTATCCCGTGGAGGACATAAGAGCCGACAATGATGAGGAGAAAATATTGTGAAAACTGCCAGATGAGCATCCCTGCGGCTGCCAGCATCAACATCATTTTCGTCGTGCTCCGCCGCCCAGCCCCAAGCGCCTTGAAACTCGAATAACGGATGGTGCTCACCATCAGGGCCGAAAGGATGGCGATGAGGGCCATCAGGAGGCCGCAGTAGAGCGTGGAGAGCTGTCGCCCGTATGAGAACAAGGGCTCTGGCGTGAAATGCACGATGGCCGCGATGAGCCCGGCGGCTGCGGGTATCGGCAGCCCTACGAAACTCTTCTTGTCCACTTTCGCCGTCCCTTCGGCGAGCGTGCGCGGCCTCGTCGCCTGCACGTTGAAACGCGCCAGTCTGAACGCGCCGCAGAGCAGAAACATGAAGGAGAGAAACCAGCCGAGCTGGTGTGCGGGGCTGCCGTCAGGGAAAGCCGCCCCATACCCCCATGCGTAGACGAGTACGGCTGGCGCGATGCCGAAGGTGAGGACGTCGGCGATGGAGTCGAATTGGATACCAATCTCCGTCGTCGTTTTAGTGAGCCGAGCAATCCTGCCGTCCAGCGTGTCGAAAAGGATCGCCCAGCCGATGGCTCGGCCCGCGTTATCGAAATGGGCCGTCGCGCCGGCCAGTTCCTGCGCCGTCGCCTCCGTCCCCCCGTGGAGCAGTTGGAATCCGCGGAGCGCCGCCATCACCGCGTAGTAGCCCATCCCGACGTTCGCGGCGGTGAAGGCCGACGGAAGGAGGTAGAGACCTTTCCGCAGGCGCTGCCGACGCCCTTGATCTCGGGCCGGCGACTTCTCTTCGAGCGCGGCGTCAACTTCCATCTTTGATCCTCCCGATGAGGCTCACGCCCCCGCGAACCCGCTCGCCCACGCTGACGCTCACTGCGACTTGCGGAGGCAGCACGAGGTCCGTCCGCGAGCCGAATTTTATCAGGCCAAAGCGTTCGCCGCGCTCGAGATGATCGCCCGGCTTCTTCCAGCAGACGATCCGACGCGCGAGCACGCCCGCGATCTGCTTGCACACGACCGTCATTTTTTCGCCCCGGATCGTCAACGCATTCTGCTCGTTGACAAGACTCGCCTCGTCCTTCGTGGCGATCATGAAACGGCCTTTGGTGTAGGCGAGGTCCGTGACTTCACCGGCGATCGGAGAGCGGTTGATGTGAACGTCGAAAGGGGAGAGGAAAATGCTGACGACGGTCGGCGAGTCTGGGTCTTCGGGCGAGAGTTTTTCGATCCGCGTGACGCGCCCGTCGGCTGGCGACACGACTGAGCCTTCGACGTCGGGGGGATCCCTCCGTGGGTCGCGGAAAAAGTAGCCCATGAAGGCCGCGATGACGAGCAGGGGGGCGGCGACCAACCACAGCCCGAAGAGGGCCGCCGCGATGGCCGCCAGCGCCGGGATCAAAATCCAGGGGATTCCGTCTTTGACCATCTTTCAACGTCCGCGCGACGAGACTGCGGCGTCGGCGCCGCCCGGACGCCCTCCTACTTTTGGGGCTTAACACGAACGGGGGCGCTCAAATACATTTGATGCGTCCCCCGTCTAAATTCTACCAGAGTATCCGTAACGGCGCTCGGCAAGGGCGTCAGTGCGTAACGCTTCCGGCCCTCTGGTGTCGCAACATGATGTCGTGCATCTGATCTTTAACGGCCAGCTTCTTCTTCTTCAGAGTGATCTCTTCGAGTTGCTCCTCGTCGCTCGGGTAGGTGAGAGACGAAAGCTCGCTCAGGCGCTGCTCATAGCGCCCGTGCTCGCGTGCCAGTTCGCGAAACTCCGGGTCGCTTGCTATCAGTTCGTCCTTGATGCTGTCCGCGTTTGTCAGTTCCATAACGGAGAATCTCCTTTCAGATGCGCTCAGGTGGTTTAGGGAACCTCTGCTTCGGCGCGTGCGTCGAAGCGGCCGTCTCTGTGCGTGCGTGAAAAATGTTAGCCCAAGTTAACCGGACGAATCAAGCCCGAACGCCGAGCCGCAGCGTCATTAGCAGCGCGTCTTCCGCTGGCTGCCGGTAATAATTGCGCCTCCTCCCCGCCGGGGCGAAGCCGAACCCCGCATAGAGATATTGCGCCGCGTGATTGCCGGCTCGCACTTCGAGGATGGCTTCCAGAGCCCCGGCCCGCGCGCCCAGTTCAAGCGCCGCTCCGAGCAACGTCCTCCCGAGCCCGCGCCGGCGAGCTTCCTCCCGGATCCCGATGTTGTTGATGTGCAGATCCCCTGCGCTCAGGCGCGCGGCGACGAATCCGCTCACGCGCTTCGCCCCGTGGAAATCCGTGGCCTCTCGACGCGCCACGAGCATGATGGATTCGGCGCGGTCGAGCTCAGTGCGGTACGCGTCCCAACCCCACAGGCTCAGCCCGCAGGTCTCCTCTATCTCCACAATCTCGAGCAGGTCGTGTTCCCCCATCCTTTCGACGAGGAAGCCTTCGTGCCCCGCCTCTTCGACTACCCCGGCTCGTGACATCGCTCATTCAACTCCGCGTCCGAGGGACGCACGTAGATCGCCCTGAGGTGCTCCGCGCTGGTGGCCGATCCTGCCTGCCATGACGAGAGCGCGAGTGCGGCGACGCCATGTGCAAGGACTTCAGGGGTCTGCTCGAACAGCCACTCCCCTTCTGCCGGCTCGCGTCTCTCCGCGGAGATTTGAGAGAGAGCGCGCCCGGCGGCCCGGGCCGCCTCCCCGATCTGCTCTAAGTATTTCGCAGCCCCGCCCCCGGCCCATTTGAGGCCGCCCCCGAGTGAGAGGGCGCTCTCCAGAAGCTTCGCCGGCGATAAGTGAACCGCCGCGCCCAGTTCTTCCACATCGCCTTGCTCGCCGACGCGAAGGAGTTGAGCGAAGACTTCGCCGCGTCCCGCCGGGAGCATCGCGACGAGGCGCGCTGCCGGCCGCGCGTGGTAAGCAATGGCGTGCAGAGTGGGCACGCCTACCACGGGCTTGCGGAGCGAAGCGGCCAGCGCCTTGACGGTGGCGAGCCCCGCGCGCAGGCCCGTGAAACTGCCCGGCCCCGTGCAGACCCCCAGCAGCTCGATCTCTCGCAGCCCCGTCCCTGCGGCACGCAGCGCTTCGTCAAGGTCACTGAGGATGCTCGAAGCGCCAGACTCGTGCAAGCTCCCCGCGCAAAGCGAGAGCGGCGTGCTCCCTCGGACGACCGCGACACTCCTCATCTCAGTGGCCGTGTCGAGACACAGCATCAACGTCCCGGCACGGGCGCGCAGACTCCGCTCTTCCCCCCCGGCCCGCTCGGTCATTGTCGGCTTCGCCGAATCTTTAAAAGTTGTGCTGTTTGACATGTCGCGTTTTGTCGCAGATTATAGGTTCTGAATTTCCCCCAAATCAAATCGGCGGCTACTGGAACAGGATATTTTTCGGGCAATGTCTGAAACAACTCTGCGCGTGGGCATTATGACGGGCGGGGGCGACTGTCCTGGCCTCAACGCGGTCATCCGCGCCGTCGTCCGGCGCGCACTGCTGGAAAACCGAGGCTCAGTGCTCGGCATCAAGAACGGCTGGCGAGGGCTCATCGATGGAGACCTCGCAGAGCTCTCCCGGATGTCCGTCACGGGCATCCTCCCGCGCGGCGGCACGATTCTCGGGACCTCGCGCGTCAACCCCAAGCTGGAGGCCGGCGACGTCGAGCGGATCCGCGAGACTTGGGAGCGGCACGCGCTCGACGCGGTCGTCGTCGTCGGCGGCGAAGGGACCCTGCGCGCCGCGCGCGACATGTGGCGCGAGATCGCGGCCTACGGCGGCATCGCCGGCGGGGCCGACGTCATCCTCGTCCCCGAACACCCCTTCCGCCTCTCTCACGTCTGCGAAGTATTGCGCCGGAGAGAGAGTCAGGGGAGCGCCTTCTCCATCATCGTCATCGCGGAGGACGCGCGCCCGCACGTCGAAGAAGACTTCCTCGACGAAGCGACGCGCGCGCAGATTTACCAGCACGGTCGGCTCGGCGGCATCGGCTTTCAGCTCGCGCTCGAAATCGAGAAGACGACGGGCATCGAGACGCGCCACGCCAACCTCGGCTACGTCCAGCGCGGCGGCTCGCCCACGGCCTTCGACCGCGTGCTGGCGACGCGCTTCGGCGTCAAGGCTTACGAGCTGGTGCTCGCCGGGGACTGGGGGCGGATGGTCGCGCTGCGCGGCAACAAGGTCATCAGCATCCCTCTGGACGAAGCCGTGCAGAAGATCAAGTATCTCGACGAAGAGATATACCGCGTCGCCGAAGTCTTCTTCTGCTGAAGCGCGCCGCGCTTCAAATAATTCCCGCCGCCCCTCGTCACTCCACATCAAAAACGCATCATAAATCTTTGAGCCCGCCGGCGCCTGCCGCCCAGGGCCCCACAATTCTCCCCCCGGTGTCTAAGTGAGTTGATGCGTCCACGCGCACTTTTTTTTCAAACAGGAGGCACTTAAGATGAAACTCATCGCCGTCACCCTGACGCTGCTGTTTCTTCCGGCGCACGCGCAGCAGGCGCAGACGCGCCGCCGCGCGCACCTCCCCGGAGAAACGCGCCCTTCGGCTGTCGCCGCCCTGGTCCCGCACGCCGAGGCCGCCGGCCAGACCCTCCCCATCCGGCGCGTGATCCTCTACAGCAACGGCGTGGCCTATTTCGAGCGGCGCGGGCGCGTCGCGGGCCGTGTTGAAATCAGCCTCGCCTTCAAACAGTCGGAGGTTGACGACGTGCTTAAATCTTTGGTCGTGCTCGACCTCGGGCGAGGCCGCATCGGCGCGGTCAGCTATAACTCTTCGGCCCCGCCCTCGGCGCGGCTCGCGGAAATCCCCTTCTCCATCGAGGCCGGAACCAAGGCGTCCGCAGAGGAGGCCGGGGGGCTCGCGGGCGTCCTCAGGCAGTTGCAGGGCGCGCGCGTCTTCGTCAGCACACCGCATGGCTCGGCCAACGGCTCCGTCCTCACCGTCGAAGAGAAGCGCGCGCAGATAGATGCCAACAAGCCCCCGCACGTCTCGCATCAACTCGTCATCGCCTCCGACGCGGGTGAGATCAAGGCCTTCGACCTCTCGGACGTGCGCTCCGTGCGCGTCCTCGATAAGGATGCACGCCGCGACCTCAAGCAGTTCGCCGACGCGACCGCCTCCGCGCGGCGGCGTGACGCCAAGACCATCGTCGTCACCTCCGAAGGCGCGGGCGCGCGCGAGTTGGTCTTGAGCTATATCGTCGCCGCGCCCATCTGGAAGACGACCTACCGCGTCGTC
>JAIVJM010000246.1 GCA_020199995.1 Acidobacteriota bacterium
CAATCGCCAACACAGAGGGAGATGTCTGTCTGATTTTCCACAACGAGCCGGACGGAAAGAACCTCTATTACCTGAGCTGGTGTCACGGCCCGGCTGGGACGGCGCGTCTGTTTTATCGCTTGTCTCAAGTGACCGGAGACCGGGCCTGGATGGAGTGGGTCGGAAAATCCGCGCGCGCGGACATGCGGAGCGGGATACCGGAGCGGCAGACGCCGGGTTTTTGGAACAACGTCAGCCAGTGCTGCGGTTCGGCGGGCGTGGCCGACTTCATGCTGAACTTGTACCGCGTCACCGGCAGACGAGAGTATCTGGCTTTCGCCAAGCGTGTGACGGCCAATCTGCTCGCCAGAGCGACGCGCGAAGGCGACGGGCTGAAGTGGATTCAGGCCGAGCATCGCGTCAAGCCAGACCTGCTCGTCGCGCAAACCGGCTTCATGCAGGGGGCGGCGGGCATCGGCACGTGGCTGCTGCATCTGGATGCTTTCGAGCGCGGCCGGAAAGCGAGCATTGTCTGGCCCGATTCTCCTTTCTAAAGGACGTGCCTGGATCGCAAATTCAAGATCACAAAACGCAAATTCCATGACCCCTCCGACTTTCACCGACATCCTGCGCGCGAAACGAACGATTGCGCGCCATCTGCCGCAGACACTGCTCGCCCACTATCCGGCGCTCGACAAACTCTGCGGCGCGCGCATCCTCGTCAAACATGAGAACCAACAACTGACCGGGGCGTTCAAAGTGCGCGGCGGGATCAATCTGGTCTCGCAGTTGTCCGCTGACGAGCGCACGCGCGGCATTATCAGCGCCTCGACCGGCAATCATGGTCAATCCATCGCCTACGCGGCCCGTCTCTTCGACGCCCGCGCCATCATCGTCGTGCCTGAGCAGGCAAATCCTGTGAAGGTGGCCGCGATGCGCGACCTCGGCGCGGAAGTGCTGTTTCATGGCGCGGATTTCGATGCCGCGCGCTCGCACTGCGAGACGCTGGCACACCGTGAGAAGCTGCGCTACATTCACTCGGCTAACGAGCCGCTCTTGCTGGCCGGCGTCGCCACGGTTGCGCTGGAGATTCTGGAAGCTGCGCCGGAAGTAACGACGATCATCGTGCCGGTCGGCGGCGGGAGCGGTGCGGCTGCCGCGTGTCTGGTCGCACACACTCTCAACCCACAGATTAAAGTCATCGGCGTGCAGGCCGAGCGGGCGCCCGCGGCGTACAAATCATGGCGCGCGCATGAACTGCTCGAAGACAACATGGAGACCGCCGCCGAAGGACTCGCCACTCGCGTCGGCTTCGAGATGACGCAGCGCATCTTGTGGGAACGCCTTGACGAGTTTGTGTTGGTGAGCGAAGACGAAATCTTGCGGGCGATTGGTCTCTACGTTGAGAAGGCGCACACGCTGGCCGAAGCTGCCGGCGCGGCGTCACTGGCGGCTACGCTCAAACTCCGCGAGCGTCTGGCGGGCCACACGGTGGCGCTGGTTCTGAGTGGTGGCAACATCACTATCGAACAATTGCGTACTGCTCTCTCCCATGATCAGCACCAGAACCCTAAATCAGCCCTGACGATATTGGGACAGGGGAAGGAAAAAGATTAACCACGAAATCACACGAAGAGACACGAAATGACACAAACAATCCGTGAACTTTGCTTCGTGTGGTTTCGTGTGATTTCGCGGTTACAGTTTTCATGTGTCCCAATCTCATCAGGCCCGATTTAGTTGACTCAGAGCGCGCTTGCTAGAAACAGATTCTCAAAAACTCACCGCCGATTGCAGATGAAGGTGAGTTGAGAGGGCGGATTTGTCCGCCGGTTCAACGCGACAGCGGCGGACGAGTCCGCCTTCTCAACGACATTTCGTTTCATGCTCCGGTGTAAGTTTCTCAGGCCGCTTGATTCTTTATGACAGGAGTACCTTGTGAATAGGATGATTGCCGTCTTCATTTGTCTGCTGCTCATTGCCAACCTTGCCCACGCGAAGCAATCCACACTGCTGCCCGAACCTGTCATCGCCGCCCTCTCTCAGGAACTCTCCGGCGAGACGGCCAAGCGCAATTTGGAATACGTCGCGCGTCATCATCGGATGCGAGGCTCGCGGGGTTTTCGCGCCGCCGCCGAGCACATCATCGAGCAACTGCGCGCCTACGGCCTTGAAGAGGTTCGACTCGAACAGTTTCCCTCCGATGGCAAGATTTTCTACGGCACACAGAAATCTCGTCCGGCGTGGGATGCTGAATTTGCGGAACTATGGGAGATGCGTGAGACGGATGCGGGCTGGACGCCGCACGTCCGGCTGGCGAGTTGGGACGCGATGCCTGTTACGCTCGCGCAGGACAGCGAAAGCGGCGAGACAACAGCGGAACTCGTGGACGTTGGCAACGGCACGTCCGAGCGCGACTACACGGGCAAGGACGTGCGCGGCAAAATCGTGTTGGCGGCGGCGCAGCCCGGCGCGGTGGCGCGTCTCGCCGTCGAGCGTTTCGGCGCAGCAGGGATCGTCAGTTACGCGCAGAATCAGCGCACCGCGTGGTGGGGCGAGAATGAGAACCTCGTGCGCTGGGGGCACCTCGACACGTTCGCGCCCAAGCCCACGTTCGCTTTCATGGTCTCACTCAAGCAGGCGCGCAACTTTCAGCAGCGACTGGCGCGCGGAGAGCAGATTCAATTACGTGCCACCGTGCGCGCCGGAAAGCATCCCGGCTTTTACGATGTCGTCACGGCCGTCATCCCCGGCGCAGACCCGCGTTTGCGCGCGGAGGAGATCGCTTTCAGTTGCCATCTCGATCACCAGCGACCCGGCGCGAACGATAACGCGAGCGGCAGCGTGGCGATCCTCGAAGTGGCGCGCGCCTTCTCGAAACTGATCCGCGAAGGCCGGATCGCAAAGCCCGCGCGCACCATTCGCTTCATCTGGCCGCCGGAGATCGAAGGCACGCTCGCGCTCCTCAACGCGCGACCCGAACTCGCCGCGCGCATCAAGGCGGTGATTCACATGGACATGGTCGGCGGCGGCCCCGAGACGAAGGCCATCTTTCACGTCACGCGCGGCCCGGCTTCCTTGCCTTCGTTCGTCAACGACGTGGCCGAGCACTTTGGCGAGTTCGTCAACTACCAGTCGGCGCAGTTCGCCGGGGGCGCGAGCGCCGCCTATCCGCTGTTCGCGCCCGAAGGCGGCAAGGAGGCTCTGCAAGCCGAGATGGCCGAGTTCTCGATGGGCAGCGACCATCAGGTCTATACCGATAGCTCTTGGGGCATCCCGGCCATCTACCTAAACGACTGGCCCGACCGCTACATTCACACCAACTTTGATTCGCCCGCCAATGTTGATCCCACAAAACTGAAGCGCGCCGCGTTCATCGGCGCGGCCAGCGCATATTTTTTGGCGAGCGTAAAGTCGGAGGATGCGCCTGCCGTCTTGCACCTCCTTCAGGCCGGCAGCCTGCGCCGCACCTCAACCATGCTCCGACGCCGCGCCGAACTGTCGGCGGAGGAAGCCGCCAACCTCACGCGCTTTCACCTGTGGCACGAGCGCGCGCTAGTGGACTCGATGCAAAGGTTCTTCCGCATCCCCGAGAGCGCGGGTGTCGAAGCCGCAGCCTTCCTTAACAGCATGGAAAAGCTGAGCGGAGGGATAAAGCCCCCCGCGCCGGCGCAGGGAGACGGGCGGTTGATTTTCCGGCGTAACCCGAAGGTGAAGGGGCCGGTGTCCGCCTTCGGGTATGATTACTTCACCGACCACTTCGGAGCCGAACGGGAGGGTACGATCCGCCTTTTGCAATATCAGGGACTACGCGGCTCAGGTGGTGAATACTCTTACGAAGTCTTGAATCTCGTGGACGGTCGCCGCACGGCGCAGGAAATTCGTGATGCGATCTCTGCCGCCTATGGTCCAATTCCTTTGGAAATAGTCTTGGAATACCTGCGCGCTCTGGAGTCGATCAGGATGATCGAGGCGGTCAGGTGACACCCTGAGGACGACTTCAGCGCGCAGGAGATACCCAACACAGTACCGCTGAATCCAAACTTATAAGAAATGGGACACGGGAAAAGATGAACCACGAAAACACACGAAACGACACGAAGCAAAATCCACGAATTGCGCGGGTGAGTTCGTGTGGCTTCGTGTCCTCTCGTGGTTCATCTTTTCTGCATGTGTTCCAATGTCTAAAGGACTGATTTAGCGGCAGCAAGCGGTCAGAGCATCGTCACCACGCCCGCACGCACACGCAGGCGGTACTGACTTTCGACCTCAACACAATGGAGGACTGAGAATGAAATTTGGTGCGAACTGTTTAGCGTTTTTAATAATCGGCCTTGCCGTCACGGTCAATGCGCAGGAGAAGAAGATGAAGATCTACATTTCCGCAGACATGGAAGGCGTCGTCGGCGTCGTCACCGGCGAGCAATTAGGGCCTTCCGGGTTTGAGTACAACCGTTTCAGGGAGTTCATGACGGCGGAGGTCAACGCCGCTATCGAGGCCGCGTTTGAAGCCGGGGCCACTGAAATCGTCGTCAGCGACTCGCACGGCAACGGACAGAATTTGCTGATCGAAAAGTTGCCGAAGAACATTCTGCTCATCCGTTCATGGCCCCGACCGCTGATGATGATGCAGGGCATTGACGAGACTTTCGCGGGCGCGATTTTTCTCGGCTACCACACGGGCACGACTAATTCTCAAGGCGTGCGGGCGCATACCATGTCCAGCGCGAGGCTGGCCGACATTCGACTGAAAGGCGTCTCCATGTCTGAGGCGGGCATCAACGCGGCCATCGCCGGCCACTTCAACGTCCCCGTGATCATGGTGTCCGGCGATGACGCCGTGGTGAAAGAGACGACGGCGCTCTTGGGCGACGTGGAAGGGGCGGTGGTCAAATGGGCTTCCGGCTTTCACTCGGCGAAAACCCTGATGCCCGAAGCCGCCTACAGCCTCATTCGTGAAAAAGTCAAAAAAGCCATCGGTCGGATTAAAGACTTCAAGCCGCACAAACTCGCGACGCCGATTCAGTTGGACGTGCGCTTCAAAAATTACCGCCCGTCAGAAGTCCTGAGCTACCTCCCTATTGTTGAGCGCACCGACGCGCACAGCATCAGATTTACCGGCAAGGACATGATCGAAGTGTCGAAATTCATCGAATTCATCATGACTTACGAGCCGTCGTTGGAACCTTGAGTCGCGGCCACAGAGTTATCGGGCAGCCACTGCCTCATTGACCATTGAACCGGCGGCGACGGTAGTTTTCCTCGTTCAGGTGAGCGCGCGATGAAATGACGGCGCTTCGCGTTCTCCAGTTTGCCTTGACTCAAACCTCGCACCGCCTGCCGATCTCGTGCGCATCTCGGTCGGGATCGAGGACGTAGATGATCTGATAGATGATCTCAGTCAGGCATTCACGGCGGCGGTAGCGGAGTCATGCGCACAGTCGGCCTCAGTCGCGTGCGGAAGATAGAGAAAAGCCATCGTGATCCTTGATTTGGGAGCGCGCTTCAAGATGGTCTGGAGGAAACGAGAGTGAGTGGAAAATATCTTGCTGGCATTTTGAGCGCGACGGGAACTGTTGGGCAGCCAGATGGAATTAAAGAGCCGGGCTATCAGCATTATCAGCTTTACCCGTCAACCGCTTCACAGCTTTTGTTACTTCGCCAAGACAGCACGCGCCCGACGGATTTCTAGCAGGGCACGCGCACATTTTTTGTTTCAAAAGTTCAGCGATACGCTGCGGAATCGAGGTCTGCCCTGTGCTCTCAATCTCTTCTCGCACATCCGCTTCATCGAAGCCAAAGCAGTAGCAGAGCGGAATCGGGTCTGTGCGCTCTTTCAGCCCGACACGCATCCGTAAATCTTCCGTCGTAAAGATTTGATCTCCGCCCTCGGTAAAATAGACAACACGGCACTCCGGGTCAGAGCAAAAACGATACTCACGCTCGCCTCTACGGTCGAACATTTCCGGCTTCAGCATCAACACCATTGTCTTGCGTGTGACAGGGCGACTCGCCCGCCCGCAGTTGGTGCAACCATGACGAGGATCGTCATACGGAGCAGGCGCATTTACAGGATCAGCCGACAGAACCTCGGCAACATTTGAAGATATTTCGTCCATCGCGTTAGATGGGCAACGATCTATCAGCGACGCTTGACTGTGGCTACTTTAGCCGACGGGTTCGGCCACGCTTAATGCTCTGGACTTAAACAGCCAAACGAAGCTCGCGCCGAGAATCAAACCGTAAATTACATGTCCCATCAGACTGCCCATCGCAACGGGGCGCATCATTTCCATCATCAACGGCGCGAACGCTGGCATTCCCAGCAGTACCGGCATCAAAATCAGACCGCCCAAAATCCACCACGCTACGCCGTACAGCGCGCCCCATAAAAGCCCTGAGCCATACCCGCCAATGCGGTTGCCTAACAGCCAGCCGAAGATGCCGCCGATGACTGCGCTATTGAACAGATGATAAACCCAGCCGACAATCAGACTGTCCGAGCGAACTACCATCGCCACCATTGCCATCATCGGCATCCGGCTACCTTCGGGCGTCGGAGCCGTCATCATCTGCATCATCACGCCGAACACTACACCGGCAATGAGACCTGACAAAGCACCTGCTGCAACTTTTGAACGCATCGTGACCACTCCTTTAGAGATTTCAGATTTGAATTGAACTTCAATATTAACAAGTCTTCCTGAAGGAGATTTATTCCCACGATTATCTCCGCGTCTATCGAATTCGCTGTTATTCCAAAGCATTTTTCGTCAAATTAGCCTCAGAATACAAATGCTCGCAGTTGTATAATTCTCGCAGTGGGAATAATTCACCACTTCGGACACTTCTATTAAGCAGGAAGCAGTCACAGGGATAGCCCGTCAATCTGCGCTCTGAGGCAAAGCAAGGAAAGGAAATTCTTGTTTAGGCGACTATCGCGGCAACAACATCTGGATTTTGAGACGCACGCGCTCGTTCATCTGGATGCGCTCATGCGAGCGGCAGTACGCTTGTGTGATTCGCGGGAAGCAGCAGAAGATGCTCTGCAAGAGACGTATCTTCAGGCGTGGAAATACTGGAGAACTTTTCAGCCGGGAACAAATTGTCGGGCGTGGCTCTTTCGCATCCTTTTCAACGTCATCAAGAAGAGGAGCGGTGAGAAGAACGCGGATGTTCCACTAGAAGAATCCGATTTTGAGAACGTTCTGCGCTTCGAACCTGCCGGACAGATCGAAGAATATGAGGTGCTGGAAGCGTTCGACCGTCTAGCCGAAGATCAGCGCGCCGTATTGTTGCTGGTTGTGGTCGAGGAGATGTCTTACAAGGAGGCAGCAATTACACTCGGCGTTCCCGTCGGCACAGTGATGTCGCGTCTGAGCCGTGCGCGCACCGAGTTGCGCCGGATGCTTGGACGCGCGCACCCTCGTTCATTTATCAAGGCAGTTGGGACGAAGCATTAGTCGCTGGCGGCAGCTATGGAAGACAGAGGTAGTTATGTACGATTGTCAGAAAACGCGAGAGTTGATCGGGCTTTATCTGGATAATGAGCTAGAGGCAACGCCGACACAGCAGACGGCAGCTCACCTTGAGCAATGCGCTTCATGCCGTCGTGAGTTTGAAACTATCCGCTCGCAAAACGAGTTGCTCTCTCGCTCTATCAAAAATAGCATTTACGACACGCAAGCTTTGCGTGCTTCGATCGAAGCGGCGACTATCGGCAGACACAAGTTCCATTTGCCTCTCTGGGCACTGGCGCGCACGCGAGCGGGGGCGATGGTTTTTGTCTCCATCCTTGTCATTGTCGTCGCCGCCTCACTCTACTGGGGTTTCGTAGGCGTAAGCGGCGCGCATCCGCTCTACCGAGCAG
>JAIVJM010000072.1 GCA_020199995.1 Acidobacteriota bacterium
GCAGGCCGAGCTGAGAGGGCGTGCAGTCGAGCACGTCCACCTCCTGCCGCCGCACGAACTCCCACAGCGCCGCGCCGTCCGCGCGGACCTCCTCCGGGACGATGACGAGCGTGTGCCCGCGCAGCAGTTGCAGGAGCTGCTTGACGGAGGAGTCGAAGGCGAGCGGCGCGTTGAGGCTCACGCGCAGCGGCGCGGGCTGCCCGGCGTAGACCGCCCCGCCGAGCGCCGCGACGAGGTTGGCGGCCGAGCGGTGCGTAATCATCACCCCCTTGGGCCGCCCCGTCGACCCCGAGGTGTAAATCGCGTAGGCGAGATTGCCGGGCGCGGCGAGACGCGGCGGATTCCCTTCGCTCTCGCCCGACAGCTGCCCCCACTCGTCAAGACAGACCGCCCGCCACGAGCCGCGCGCGGTCAGCCCCTCGCGCCTGCCGCGCCCGGTCAGCAGCACGGCGACGCCCGCCTCTTCGAGCATGAAGAGCAGCCGCCCGGAAGGCTGCTGCGGGTCGAGCGGGACGTAGGCCCCGCCCGCCTTCAGGACTCCTAGTACGGCGACCACCATCTCGGCCGAGCGCCCGACGCACACTCCGACGAGCGACTCCGGCCCGACGCCGAGCGAGCGCAGGCGGTGCGCGAGCTTGTTGGCGCGAACGTTCAACTCCGCGTAGGTGAGCCGCGCGTCGCCGGCGACGAGCGCGAGCGCGTGCGGCGTGCGCGCGGCCTGCCCCTCGAACAGCTCGTGCAGGCAGCGGTCGGCGTCGAAGTCGGCGCGCGTGTCGTTCCACCCGACGAGTAGTCGGCGCTCTTCGGGCGGTGTGAGTAGGGGCAGGGCGGAGAGTTTTTGCGCGGGGTCGTCGACGACGCCTGCGAGGAGGGTCGAGAGGTGGCCGAGCATGCGGCGGGCCGTTGCCTCTTCGAAGAGGTCTGTGTTGTATTGCAGCGAGAGGCCGAGGCCGCCTTCGCGCTCGGCGGCCGTGAGCGTGAGGTCGAACTGCGCGACGCTCTCTTCGAGCGCCAGTAGCTCAAGCTCAAGCCCGCCGAGCATCATGGGCGCGGACGACTCGCCGAGCGCGAACGAGGCGAGCCCTTCGTCGTCGAGCTGCTGCGCCTTTTGCAGCACGAACATCACCTGGAAGAGCGGCGAGCGGCTCGGGTCACGGTCGGGCTGAGTCTTCTCGACGACGAGCGGGAAGGGGTAGTCCTGGTGCTCGAAGGCCCCGAGCGCCATCTGCCGCACGCGCGCGAGCAGTTCCTCGAAGGTCGGGTCGCCCGAGAGGTCTGTGCGCAGCGCGAGAGGGTTGACGAAGTAGCCCATCACGCCCGCAAGCTCCGAGCGGTTGCGACCGGCGGCGGGCGCGCCCACGACCACGTCCTCCAGCCCCGTGTAACGGCCCAGCAAAACCTTGAAGGCCGCGAGCAGCGTCATGAAGAGCGTCGCGTCGTGCGAACGCGCGATCGCTTTGAGACGCCGCGTCAACTCCGCGTCGAGTTCGAGCGGGAGGGACGCGCCGTTGAAGGACTGCGCGGGCGGGCGCGGGCGGTCGAGTGGTAAGTCCAGGACGGGCAGCGTGCCCGCGAGCTGCCGTTGCCAGTAACGCCGGTGGCGCTCGCCCTCCGGGCCGTCGAGCATCGACGCCTGCGCGCGCACGTATTCGGAGTACTGCGAGGCGGGCGGTGCGAGCGTGGCGCTGCCCTGCCCTCCCGCGGCGTGCGTGTAGAGCGCACTCAGCTCCTGCACGAGCACGCCGAGTGACCAGAAGTCAGAGACGATGTGGTGAATCGCTAGGAGCAGTACGTACTCGCTCGCGCCGCGCCGGAAGAGGTGCACACGCATCAGCGGGCCCCGCTCAAGGTCGAAAGGCTTGTGCGCCTCCTCGACGAGCCTTCGGCTGAGAGACTGCTCGTCCCACGCGGAGGCGTCCTCCTCTTGGAAGAAGACCTCCGCGCGCTCGTGAACCTCCTGGAACGGCTCGCCGCCCTCCGCGCCGAAGGTCGTGCGAAGCGCCGGGTGGCGCTCGACGATTGCTTGAAACGCGCGCCGGAGCGCGGCCGTGTCGAGGGGCGCGCGGACGCGCAGGGCGCGCGCGATGTTGTAGGCCGCGCTCTCCGGCGCGACGTGGTGCAGGAACCAGAGCGCCTGCTGGCCGCGCGAGAGCGGGTAGCGCGTCGGGACGACGGGCGGCCCCGTCGTCGGCGTCAACGCCTCGCCGCCCGCGCCCGCGGAGCGCGAGTAAATCTCCGCAGCAAGCTCCCCGATGCTCCTGCTCTCAAGGAAGCTCGTCATGGGGACGGCGACGCCGAGCGCCACTTCGACCGCGTGCGCGAGCTCGACCGCCGAGAGCGAGTCGAGCCCGTAGCGCGCGGGGCTGTGTCCCGCTTCGACCGACGACGGCGGGACTCCCAGGCGCGACGCGATCTCGCGAGCGAGCCACGCTTCGACGGCGGCCGCGCTGTCGGGCCGCGCAGCGCCTTGGCCTGCGGCGGCGGGCGCGGGGCGCGCTTTGCCCTCTCCCCTCAACTGCACGCGCTCTTCCGCCAGAAGCCTGAGTTCGCCCGCGAGGAACTGTGCGCGGCAGGCGCGGCGCTGGATCTTGCCGCTCGATGTCTTCGGGACGCTCCGCGCCCTCACGAGCGCGACCGCGTAAACCTGTACCTCGTGCTCGGCGGCGATCGCCTCGCGGATCGCGTCGATGACGGAGGCCGCGTCCGTCTCGCCCAGTTCCGACTCGTAGACGACGACGAGACGCTCTTCGCCCCCGGCTTCGACGGAGAAGGCCGCGCCGCCGCCCGGCCGTAGCGCGGCGTGGCTGCGCTCCGCGGTCAGTTCGATGTCCTGCGGGTAGTGGTTGCGCCCGCGTATGATGATGAGGTCTTTGAGGCGGCCCGTGACGTAGAGCCTTCCCCCCGAGAGGAACCCCAGGTCGCCTGTGCGCAGGAAAGGCCCAGCGCCCGAGTCCGCGAGGCGCGCGCCGAAGGTGTGCTCGGTCTCTTCGGCGCGGTTCCAGTAGCCCTTCGTGACCGAAGGACCTGCGACCCAGATCTCGGCTATTTCTCCCTCGCCGCACGCGATCATAGAGTCGGGGCGCACGATTTCGAGTTGCTGCCCGCCCGGCGCGTCGCCGCAACTCACGAGGGAGCGCGCGCCCGCCTCGCCCTCTCGTGCGTCTTCGACGCGGTTCTGTTCGAGGGCGGCGGCGCGCACAGACTTGACGGCCATCGACGCGCCCGCCAAGTCCCCCGAGACGAACAGCGTCGCCTCGGCCAGCCCGTAGCACGGGAGGAAGGCTTCGCGCCGGAAGCCGCAGCGCGCGAAGGCCGCAGCGAAGGCGTCGAGCGTCTCGGCGCGCACGGGCTCTGCTCCGTTGTACGCGACCTCCCAACTGCTCAGGTCGAGCGCGGCCTTCTGCTCATCCGTGATGCGGCGGGCGCAGAGGTCGTAGGCGAAGTTCGGGGCGCCGCTGGTCGTCGCGCGGTGGCGCGAGATGGCTTGCAGCCAGCGCAGCGGACTTTGCAGGAACGAGGCGGGCGACATGAGCACGCAGCGCGCGCCCGAGTAGAGCGTCTGCAACACGTTGCCGATGAGCCCCATGTCGTGATAGAGCGGCAGCCACCCGACGACGACGGACTCCTCCGTCTGGCGGAAGGCGCGCTGGATCAAACGCTCGTTGTGGATGAGGTTGGCGTGGCTGACCATCACCCCCTTCGGCGCGGCCGTGGAGCCGGACGTGTACTGGAGGAACGCTATCGAGTCGCCGCCGACCTCCGGCTCGCTCCAACTCGCGGCCGGTTCGCTCGGCAGTCGGTCTGTGGCTACCCAGCGCAGCGAGCGCAGGAGCGGGTCTTCGCTCGACCCTGGGGAGAGGCGAGCGAGGATCGTCGAGTTGGTGAGCGCCACGGAGGCGCGCGAGTCGGCGAGGATCGACCGTATGCGGGGGATCTGCCGGTTGGCCCGCGGCGGGTAGAGCAGCAGCACGCGCTCGCCCTCCGCGCGCATGGAGCGCAACTCGACCGCGATGGCGCGCGCCCGGAGGTCTAACTCCTCGTAAGTCAGGCTGCCGCCCTCCGCCTCGTCGTCTTCGAGGTAGACGTAGGCGGTGCGTCCGGGGTGTTCGAGCGCGCGGCGGCGCAGCAGCTCGATCAAGGTCGAGCAGCCGAGGTGCGAGTCCGAAAAAACGGCGGTCATGAGTGCGACTCCAAAAGGGCGACGGCCGGCGTGAAAGGCCGAGACTCTCCGATGCGCGGAGGGTCGCGGGCGGGGCCGTCTTCTTCAATCGAAATTCGTGAGCGGCGGGGCCGGGCGGCCGCGGCCGCCCGGGCGCAAGTCAGGTTCAGGACGCGGGGGCTTCGGCCGATTCGTCCTCGGGCTCGTCCTCCAGCTCGTCCTCTATCTCGTCCAGCAGAATCTCCTCGACGGTCACGGCGAGCTCGGCGATGGTCGGCGACTCGAAGAGGCTGCGCAGCGGCACTTCGACCTGGAAGGTCTTACGCACGCGGGCGATGACCTGCGTCGCGAGCAGGGAGTGGCCGCCCGACTCGAAGAAGTTGTCGTGGACGCCCACCTTCTCGACGCCCAGCACCTCCGACCAGATTCCCGCGAGCAGCGCCTCCACGTCGGTCGAAGGCTCGACGTACGTGTCCTGCTCCTCGGCGCGGCCGAAGTCGGGCGCGGGCAGCGCCTTCCTGTCGATCTTCCCGTTGGGCGTGAGCGGCAGTGCTTCGAGCGTGACGAAGGCCGAAGGGACCATGTAAGCGGGCAGCCGCTCTTTGACCGCGCGGTGCAGCTCGCCGGCGGTCGGCGCCGGCTCCTCGCGCGGCACGACGTAGGCGACTAGCCTCTTGTCGCCCGGCGCTTCCTCGCGCGCTAGCACGACCGCGTGGCGCACGTTCGGGTGCGAGGCCAGCACGGTCTCTATCTCTTCGAGCTCGACGCGGAAGCCGCGCACCTTCACCTGAAAGTCGCCGCGGCCGAGGAACTCTACGTTCCCGTCCACGAGGTAGCGCGCGAGGTCGCCCGTCTTGTAGAGCCGCGCGCCCGGCTCCGTGGAGAACGGGTCGGGGATGAACTTCGCGGCCGTCAAGTCCGGGTGGTTGAGGTATCCGCGCGCGAGGCCCGGCCCGCCCACGTGCAGCTCACCGACCACGCCGATGGGGACGGGCTCCAGGTTGCGGTCGAGCAGGTAGACGGTCGTGTTGGCGAAGGGGCGGCCGATGGGCGCGACCTTGCCGGGCGGCAGCTCCAGCTCGGTGCGCTCGAAGAAGGTGCTGTCGATGGTCGCCTCGGTCAGGCCGTAGGAGTTGATCAGGCGCGTGCGCGGGCCGCAGAAGGGCTTCGTCTGCTCGAACTCCCTGTAGTACCAAACGTCGGCGCCCGCGACTATCAGCCGCATGAAGTCGAGCGACTGGT
This sequence comes from Acidobacteriota bacterium, assembly GCA_020199995.1. Taxonomy (GTDB): domain Bacteria; phylum Acidobacteriota; class Blastocatellia; order Pyrinomonadales; family Pyrinomonadaceae; genus JAIVJM01. The sequence continues at coordinate 5,402 of JAIVJM010000072.1, forward strand.
TCGTCTCCTCCAGGTGTTGGATGAGATTGCGCAGGATCGCGGGCACGACCTCAAAGCCGTCCACGCGCTCGCGCCGCAGGAGCTCGTAGAAGTCCGGCGCCGAGAGCAGCAGCTCGCCCGGACAGATGATCAGCTTTCCGCCCGAGCAGAGCGCGCGCACGAGGTCGCCCGAGAACACGTCGAAGGCGAAGCTGGCCGTCTGCAAGGAGCACCTGACCTCCGTGCCCAGCTCGTAGGAACTCTCCCAGGCGCGGTAGGCGTTGACGAGCGAGCGGTGGCTGATCATCGCGCCCCGCGGCTTCCGCGTCGAGCCCGACGTGTAGATGACGTAGGCGAGGTTGTCGGCCGCGGCCGTGCGCGCGAGGTTCTCGGCGTCCTCCGGCGCGGGCGGCTCGCTCTCGCCGTCGAGGGCGAGCGTCGGCATGTCGTGCTCGGGCAGACTCTTGAGCAGGCGCTGCTGCGTCAGCAGCACCGGCGCGCGCGAGTCCTCCATCATGTGGACGAGCCGCTCGGTCGGGTAGGCCGGGTCGAGCGGGACGTACGCGCCGCCCGCCTTCAGCACCGCGAGCACGCCGACGACCATCTCCATCGAGCGCTCGACGCAGACGCCGACTCGCACCTCGGGGCCGACCCCCAGCGCGCGCAGCCTGCGGGCGATGCGGTTCGCGCGCGCGTTCAGCTCGCCGTAGGTCATGCGCCGGTCTTCGAAGACCACGGCGGTCGCCTCGGGCGCGCGCGCGGCCTGCTCCTCTATCAACTCGTGTATGCACCTGTCCCGCTCGTAAGGCGCGGCCGTGTCGTTCCACTCGACGAGCAGCCTCCGCCTCTCCCACTCGCGCAGGAGCGGCAGCCGGCCGACGCGCTCTTCGGGGTTCGCGACCGCGCCTTCGAGCAGCGTTTGGAAGTGCTCGACCATGCGCGCGACGGTCGTCTGGTCGAAGAGGTCTGTGTTGTACTCGATGGCGCCGCCGAGCCCCGTCGGCGTCTCCCACATCCACAGCGTGAGGTCGAAGTTCGCCCGCGGGTTCTTCGCCTCGATGCCGCTCAGCTTCAGCGCCGGGAGTTCGAGCGACTGCTTCGGCGTGTTCTGTAGGACGAACATCACCTGGAAGAGGCGCGTGCGGCTCGCGTCGCGCTCGGGCTGGATCGCTTCGAGCACCAGCTCGAAGGGCAAGTCCTGATGCAGGTATGCGCCGAGCGCGACCTCGCGCACGCGCGCCAGAAGCTCTCTGAAAGTCGGGTTGCCCGAAAGGTCTGTCCGCAACGCGAGGTTGTTGAGGAAGAAGCCTATGAGCCCTTCGGTCTCCGCGCGGTTGCGGTTCGCGATGAACGACCCGACGCTGATGTCCTCCTGCCCGCTGTAACGGCTGAGCAGCGCCTGCCAGCCCGCGAGCAGCGTCATGAAGAGCGTCGCGCCCTCGCGCCGGCTCAACTCCTTCAGCCCCGCGCTCAACTCACTGCCGAGCTCTAAGCTCTCGTAGGCCCCTTTGAAACTCTGCACCGCGGGTCTCGGCCTGTCGGTCGGGAGTTCGAGGACGGGCAGCCCGCTCAACTGTCTCTTCCAGTATGACAACTGACCTTCGAGCGCCTCGCCTTGCAGCCGCGCGCGCTGCCACGCCGCGTAGTCTGCGTACTGGATGGGGAGCTCTTCGAGCGGAGACTCCTCGCCCTTTAAGTAGGATTGATAAAGGGCCGCGACCTCCCGTACGAGCACGCCCATCGACCAGCCGTCGGAGGCGATGTGGTGCAGCGTGAAGAGCACGACGTGGTCTTGCTCTCCGAGCCTCAAGAGCGACGCGCGCAGCATCAGGTCACGGCTCAAATCGAAGGGACGCCGCGACTCCTCCGCCGCCAACCGTACGGCCTCGGCCTCGCGCTCCTCTTCGGCCATCGGGCTGAGGTCACGCACCCCAAGCCTGATCGGCTCGGCCGGGTGGATGACCTGCCGCGGCTCCTCGCCCACGGTCTCGAAGGTCGTGCGCAAGACCTCGTGGCGGCGCACCACCTCGCTCAGCGTCCGTTCAAGCACAGGGATGTCCAACTCGCCGCGCAGCCGCACCGCCGCAGGTATGTTGTAGGCGGAAGTCCCCGGCTCCAACTGGTCGAGGAACCAGAGCCGCTGCTGCGCGAACGACAGCGGCAGCCCGCTACCCCTCTCCACTCTGATGATCGGAGCACCCTCCAACCCGGCTCCTTCGCGCAGCGCCTCCTCCACCTCCGCCGCCAGCCCCGCCGCCGTCGGCGACTCGAATAGCGCGTTGAGCGCCAACTCCACCCCGAACGCCTTCCGCGCCCTCGCCACCGCCTGCGTCGCCAGCAGCGAGTGGCCGCCCAACTCGAAGAAGTTGTCGTGGACGCCGACGCGCTCCGCGCCCAGCACTGCCGCGAAGATGCCGGCCAACATCTCCTCGGTCGGGGTGCGCGGCGCGGCGTACCCCGAC